>CAMDLY010000032.1 GCA_945902115.1 Lishizhenia tianjinensis
ATGTTGCGTAAGGAAGTTTTCATTTTGTTTCGTTTTGTTATCTGAAACAAAATTGTCACATCTCAAAAGGGTATGCACCATATATTATAGGTTACCCTCGCAAAATACACACTCGCACACACCATGAATTAGGTGTTTTGACTATGGACTATAAGTGGTAGTACGTAGAAATGAGGTGATTTCGGTAATTATTGTATTTTAACGCATCTTACATAATGCCCCATAATCCAAGACGTAGTGCCTTCATGCATCCCCACCTCTCCATTTTCGTACTGAACAAGCGAATACGTATAGGTAGACTTATCACGTACATTGCTATTTTCAGCTTGCTCGCACCAATAAGTAACACTCACACCAACACCGCCACAACCTACATCGCGCCATCCCCCGGGTTTTATATTTAGGCCGTGTACATTTGTTCCTGTACTTTGCTCCCATTCAGATACGCTTAGGATAGAAGATAAAGGTTCATTATTGCTAGCTAGGAATTGCCGCAGTTCGTTCCAATCTTTGGTAGTGCTTATCCTCCATCCTTTAGGAACCAAGCCTCTTGGGTCATTGACCGCAAAAGAATTGTATAACTTCTTGTATTTTACCAATTGTTTGTCCTTATTATTTTCCCTAACCGTCACATAACACCACGCGGGCCGCTGATTAAATCCTGCTTGTTCCCATTCTTCATTCGACTGGGCTTGAGGTATGGGGTCTCCATTTTGAAACGTCATAACATCTAAATTCTCAGTCATCCAGACTTGTGAACCGATTTCAATGGAGCTTTGCCCATAAAAAATACTTCTTGTTAACATCAAAATTATTATTGAGGTAGATCTCATAAATGATTGCTTTTTGTGTTAATTACAAATTACATTATTTATACATTAAATTTTGTTCAAAAGCGCAGATATCTTAAACATGATCTTAGCGGTAAGCTTTTCAAGAATACATTAAAGTCGCTCAAATTCTAAATGATTTTCTTGAAATTCACAACAATTTATCTCAATTAGGCTAAAAAATAAAATGCCATTTTTGAAATTTTTCCGTCAAAATAAAACTGTTCTTGAGCATAATAAAGATTGCTAGTTCCTATGTCAAATATAGGATTAGATTATGTAATGCAACGAAATGTTTTTGTTACAAGATGTTTTGTTTAATTTTTTTTTAAATAAGTTAAACACTTTTAACCAAAATTTGTTAATTATAAGTATCAACGAAACGGAGAATCCTGAAAATCCACAAATAGAGTAGGGGAAACTAAAACTATTTACTTATGAATAATTTATTTTTAATGGTTCCAAAAATGGAAACAAATGATTACGTTGGCTTTACATTCTTTGTGGGATGTATGGCTATGATGGCAGCCTCTGCCTTCTTTTTCTTTTCTATGAACTCATTTGATCGTAAATGGAAAACTTCCATTCTCGTTTCCGGTCTTATTACGTTTATAGCAGCTGTTCACTATTACTACATGCGTGATTATTGGGCTAGCCATCATGAATCACCTACTTTCTTTAGATATGTAGACTGGATTCTTACCGTTCCATTAATGTGTGTAGAGTTTTATTTAATTCTTAAGGTGGCAGGTGCTACGAAAAATTTGTTGTGGACATTGATTGGCGCTTCTGTAGTAATGCTTGTAACAGGTTATTTTGGTGAAACAGTTTACAAAGAACAAGCAGCATTGTGGGGATTCATTTCTGGCGCAGCTTATTTTTATATTGTATATCTTATCATGTTTGGAGAAGCAAAAGCATTGGCAGTGAAAGCTGGAGGAAATGTATTAAACGCTCACAACATGTTGGTTAAGTTTATCTTAATCGGTTGGGCTATCTATCCATTAGGATATATGATTGGAACAGCTGATGGCCAGTGGTATTCATTCATGGGAGACATAGGTGTTGATATGGACGTTGTATACAACATTGGTGATGCAATTAACAAAATTGGTTTCGGTCTTGTAGTTTACTCTTTAGCAGTATCCTCAACTTCATCGAGCGAAGCATAATTCAAATTATTTAAATATTAGGAAAAGCGGCCTTTACAGCCGCTTTTTTTTGTCTCGGAAAATATTTACACGCCGACAATAACTTCTCTGTGGGCCCCATTTAACCATAGCAGATGAGTTATTAAGCTCAAAGATTTGGGGTTTTGTTCAGTTAAATAGGAACTTAACAATCGTATACTAAAATGGAACGTTGGTTCGGAGCAAAGTATTTCTGCGAAAGCTCTACCAATTGGGTAGTGGTTATTTTATCAATAGATGCATGAATCTCCGCGAGTGTATCGATTTGATTGAAAACAAGCATACTCTTACCTAGACCTTGCATAATTCCCGAATTGGAATCCATACCTAGGGCAAGTTGGCCTTTTAATTGCTCTTTTGCACGATGTAGCTGAACGGTAGAAAACGATTCATTCCTCAATCGGTCCAATTCTTTAAACACCAATGACTGCGCTTTTTCGAGATTTTTTGACTCTGTTCCCAAGTATACTTGCCAATAACCTGTATCGGCATACGTATGATAGCTTGCTTCTACTGAATAGGCAAGACCGTATTTTTCTCTAACACTAAGATTTAACCGTGAATTCAACGCAGGACCACCTAAGACATTTATCAATAGAGCCATTGCTATTCTGTTGCTGTCATGATATCCTGGTCCTATGGAACCAAAAATAGCATGCGCTTGAAAATTCGCTTCTTTCTCGCGATGCTCAAAAGGTTGATAATCCGAAAATTCTTGAATAGATGGTCTATTACCCGTAAGAGGCATTTCTGACAGATGATTTTCTAAAAGAGCGGATAGTTTTTCTGCTGTCATGCTACCGACGTAGGATACCACTAGGTTATCACACGTAAAATAATCTTTGGTAAATTTCCTAAGGTCTTCGGGCTTAAAACGTTGGACAGATTTTTTCGTTCCTAAAATATTGTACCCCAAGCTATGTCCTTTAAATAACCTTGCCTCAAAGTCATCGAAAATTCTATCCGATGGTGAATCCATGTAAGAGTTTAGTTCATCAATGATGACCTCTTTTTCTTTCTCTAATTCTTTTTCGGGAAAATTCGATCGTATGGCAATATCAGCAAGTAATTCTGCAGCTCTTGCCGTATATTTTTTAGAGAAAGAGGCATATAAACACAATTCCTCCTTGGCAGTATATGCGTTTAACTCACCTCCTACCGCATCAATACGCGATAATATGTGGTATGCCTTCCTTTTTTCGGTTCCTTTGAACACACAATGCTCTATGAAATGAGCTAAACCCATTTGCTGTAGGCTTTCAAATCTAGATCCAGCAGCAAAGAAAAAGCCCAAGTGAGCAACTTGGTTTGGAACACGCATGTGAACCAATCTAATACCATTAGACAGCGTTAGGCAAATAGGTTCTTTACTCATTAAGGATTTTTTCGGGTTTGTCTCCATGTATTCTCCATTAGAGAGTACACCAAGCGATCGTGGAGTCTTGAGGGTTGTCCTTGCCAAAACTCAATTTCAATGGGAATTAAAGCATATCCCCCCCAATGTGGAGGACGAGGTACTTCTTCTGGGTATTTCGCATTTAGCATGGCAACACGAGTTTTTAATTCTTCGCTATTCTCTAATAATTCCGATTGATGAGAAGCCCATGCACCAAGTTGACTTTCTCTCGGTCGAGAGGAAAAATAAGCATCACTTTCTTCAGCAGAAATCTTTGAGGTCATACCAGATATTCTAATTTGACGTTGCATTTTGGGCCAAAAAAAGAGGATAGAAGCATTTGGATTAAGGGCCAATTCAGTACCTTTTTGACTTGAATAATTGGTGTAGTATACAAATTCCTCGTTCCTTAGCTCTTTCAAATATACAATTCGTGAAGAAGGCATGCCTGTCTGTCCGACTGTTGACACACACATGGCATTGGACTCTAACTCTTGATTTTTTACTGCGGCATCAAACCATGTAGAAAATAACTCAAATGGAGAACTTGGGGGATTATCCAAGCTTTCACCTCTAAAATCTTTGTGGTCATCTTTGAGTTTCTTTAATTCCTCGCTCATTCCTCCTCAGAAAAATTATCCTCTATCACACTGTCGCTAGAAATATCCTCTAATTCTTCGTCTGCACCAGATGCGCTATAAACGACACCTTTTGGGGCTGGATTTTCGTAAATTTCCTCAATTACTTGCGCTACTTTTTTTGCTGGAGACGCCACATCCTCCTCTCGATATGGGAAAATTTCCACTATCGGTGAAGCCGCAACGGCGGTAATGTTAAAATCGATCATCAAGCTACCTAGGCTTTCTTGCACTCTTTCATATGCCTCCTTTACCGTATCTGCCGACACCAAAAAGTTCTGGGTAATGGTTTTCTTTTTGTCGGGTTCGTCATCCACTTTGTCGTACGTAACCTTGCATTTATACCAGGCCTCCGTATCATCGTACTGAAAAATATCATGAACATCTGTTCGTGCAATTCCGGTCACTAAAAATTCCCCTCTGATGGAGGAGCCTAACTCTTCGTATATGCGTGCTTCAGCATCGGTGAAGGTCATAGCTGCCAGGACATATGGTTCTGAAACTCTTTTAAACGTTCCGTTTTCTAATTGCTTTGTATACTTTACTTTAACTGTAAACCAAGAATTCATTTGTAGAAATATTTAGCTGCAAAGATACAAGCCAAAGAACTATTTTTTACAATTGTTGAAAAGAAATACTTATTTGCTGAAGGCAAAAGGCAGAAGGTCCTCTACCCTATTTACAATAAGCGTGCGGTTATCTTGATTAACCATAATTACGCGTATCGGTGTGGATTGACGCATGGCACTCTCTACCATTACCTGTCGGCAACCCCCGCATGGCGATAACAATAATTCCTCAGAGACAAGTGTCCCTTTTGCTACGATACAAATTGTATCAATCACCTCATTGGGGTAATTGGCTCCAATATAAAATAAAGCGACACGCTCAGCACACAAGCCGGATGGATAAGCTAAATTTTCTTGATTATTCCCCTGAATTATTTCGCCATTACCAAGTAATACACTGGCACCTACGCGAAATTCACTGTAAGGAGCATAGGCCCTTTCCATAGCTGAAAATGCGGAATTCACAAGAATTCGGTCATTTTCGGGTAGAGAATTGTAGTGACTTAAGAGTTTATAATTGAATGAGAATTCCATCGCAGACACATACGGACTTATAAAAGATAAGTTACATCTTCAAATTTTGAAGGGTAAAACAAGAATAAATCCGTAAATTTGTGGCCTATGGATTTCACAACTTTAAACATACATGAAAAAGCGAGCATAGCCATCGGTGCTAGTATCGGCCAAAGTCTAAAATCTCAGGATTTGTCTGAATTAGATCTCACTTTATTGATGAAAGGCATCGAACGTGTTTTTTCTGAAAAGGAATTACCTTTTTCTGAAAATGAAGCAAACAGCGCCATTCAAGAATACGTAAATACGCTAAAAGAAGAGTTGCACAAAGGAATCAAAGAGGAGGGTGAACTTTTTTTACAGCAAAATGCAAAAAAGAACGGCATAATTACCACAAATTCAGGGCTACAATACGAGGTATTGGAACAAGGAAACGGTGAAAAGCCAACGAAGGAAGACAATGTTAGCGTGCACTACCATGGCACATTGATTGACGGGACAGTTTTTGACAGTTCTGTTGACAGAGGACAACCGGCATCTTTCGGTGTTCAACAAGTCATTTCAGGATGGACAGAGGCACTGCAACTTATGGCTACCGGTTCAAAATACCGCTTATACATACCGCATCAACTTGCTTATGGGGCAACTCCACACCCAGGAGGACCAATAAAACCGTATAGTGCCTTAATATTTGACGTCGAATTATTATCAGTAAATTAATATGAAAAAAACAGTATTAACCTCGTTTATGCTTTTTGGATTGCTTTTCGCTTCGTGCGGAAATGCAGAGGAAAGTAAGACCAGTGGGTCCACTTCTACCATCAAATTTGATAACGAAAAAGACGAGATGTCTTATTTTTATGGACTTACAAGAATAGAGAACCTTAAAAACGCACAGTTTTACGGCGAACTAAATAAGGCCATGATCATCAGTGGCTTCAAAGAAAATATAACCATTGACTCTGCAACTGTCAAAACAATGAACGTTCAAATCAGTAAACTTATCGGTGAGCGTGGACAAGATTTTAATGCACAGTATGTAGATTCGGGTTCTTTTTATCTTGGGAAATTTGATAAATACATGTTAATTGTTCAGCTGAAAGAATTTGGTTTGGAAGAATTCTTCAACAACAAAATGGTGGAAAAAGGATTTGAAGACGCTATCAATGGGAAAAATGCGATGAGTGAAGCACGAAAAACTGAACTACGAGAAAAGGTATCCGACATGGTAGGGAAAGTATACGTCGAAAAACAGATGAAAGACGGTGTTGCCTTTTTGGAAAATAATAAAAAGAATAACCCTAAAGTAAAAGTAACCCCATCTGGCTTGCAGTATCAAGTAATGAAAGAAGGTAAAGGTCCTAAACCTAAATCGACATCCAAAGTGAAAGTTCATTATCATGGAACTACACCTAACGGCGAAGTTTTTGATTCCTCGGTGAAACGTGGAGAACCTGCATCTTTCGGATTGAATCAAGTGATTGCAGGTTGGACAGAAGGTTTACAATTAATGGCTGTTGGCTCGAAATACAAATTTTATGTTCCTCAAGAGTTGGCATATGGAGCGAATCCACAACCTGGTAGCGCTATAAAACCATACATGCCACTCGTTTTTGAAGTTGAACTCTTAGCTATTGAAAAATAAGATGAAATCACTACTATCACTCTTTGCAGCACTTGCATTTCTAGCAAGCTGTAATGAAAAAATTGATTTTCAAGGCGCATTTAAAGAAACCGTGGTGGTCTATGGTTTACTTGACCAAGCCGACTCCTTGCATTATATAAAAGTTAATAGGGCATTCATAGGGCCTGGAAATGCATTAGACATCGCCCAAATCCCCGACTCAAATTATTTTGAGGATGTTGAGGTCACTGTGAGTGAGTATTTAGATGGTAATTTAAATAGAACGTGGATTTTGAGAGATACGGTCGTATCCACGAAAGATACAAATGGGATTTTCTATGCTCCCGAAGAAAAAGTATATTATTTCAAAACATTGCCGACAGGTCTCAATGAGTCTATACAAGTATCCAATGACCCGCAACAATCGTCGTTAAACCGTTTTGCGGTGTATAAATTAGCTGTTGTCGTCGATGGTGGGAAATACACTGTAAATGGTGAGACTGAATTGGTGAGGGGCATTACAAGTCCTGCGACATCACAAAACTTTTCATTCAAATTCGCCGATGATCCCGCGGAATATATTTCTACAGGAGTAAGCGCTTCGAATACAGGAAATTCATACATAATTAACGCCAATTTAGCTATTGAATTTTACGAGTATGAAGGGGCAAATAACAGTATAAAATCCTTCAATTGGTTGCTTGGAGAAGCCGACGTATTACCCAATAGCAGCAAAACATTTACAGCGCTTGGTGGAACATTTTACGACTTGATTAAGTCCAACGCCACGGATGATAACCCATCCATTGATAAAAGAACGTTTAGGGGTATTTGGATAACTATCACCGGCGGTGCAGAAGAACTTTACAATTATATGGTAGTAAATCGTCCGAGTTCAACTATAGCTCAATCAAAACCGAGCTATACAAATCTTACTGTGAATAATGAGGGTAATGTTGTTGGGATTTTTTCTTCACGTCAAACCTTGAGGGTGTATAAACCGTTCTATACATCCCCACAGCAAGCATACATTCGCGCTATAGATAAGAAAAGTACAAGAGAGTTATGTCAAGGTCCCATAACCGGAAGCTTATTCTTTTGTTCCAATCATCCGGGAGACAATGTTGTCAACCAGGAGGAAGCTTTCGCTTGTCAGTAAATAACGAACTGTGTACCCGATGCTATGAGTGAACGTGTTACTTATTTTGTAGATGTCATTCTACCAGTACCTATTCACCAAGAATTTACCTACCGCCTACCCTACGAATTAAACGACCACATTCAATTTGGGGTTAGGGTAATTGTTCCTTTCGGCAAAAATAAGTTGCAGACTGGAATCGTTACACGCATTCACCAGGAGGTTCCAACCTTGTATCAGGCGAAGTACGTTGAACATCTTTTGGATGAAACTCCGCTAATAACAAACGACCAATACGCTTTTTGGAAATGGATATCGGCATATTACATGTCTCCGATTGGTGATGTGATGAATGCTGCTTTACCTGCTAATTTCAAACTCGCTAGTGAAACAAAAATACTCCTGCACCCTTCGTATATTCCCTCTTTGGATCATTTAAGTGAAAAAGAACAAGACCTAGTTTCCATATTAGAGGAACGTGAAGAATGTGACCTCAAGGAACTGGCAACTTTGTTAGACATAAAATCCATTCATCCCTTGGTGAAGAGACTCATTGAACGGAGGGTCGTGACCACCCACGAGTCCATTCAAGACAGGTATACCCCCAAAACAGTATCCTGCGTCATGCTCGCAGAAGAACTTTTAGCAGAAGAATTACTCACTGAGGCTATTGCCTCCTTGGAAAAAGAATCGCGAAACATCAAGCAAGTAGAATTGATGATTCACCTATTGAAACTTAAAACTGATGGCGGCGGATTAGATAGGCCAATAGCCAAACAAAAAGTACTCGAGTTCGGAAGTGCCGCTGTGCTCTCGACATTGGAAAAGAAGGGGCTAGTATATATCGAACGTTTTCAAATAGACCGTATACTCTTAAAAGCGGGTGAGGGGAAAGATATTCCCACGATGACGGAGCCTCAGCGCATTGCCTTAGAGGAAGTCAGAAATCACTTCGAGGTACCTGCGAAGATATGTTTACTTCACGGCGTTACGGGATCTGGAAAAACAGAAATCTATGTACAACTTATTCAAGAATACCTAGATCAAGGTAAACAGGTATTGTTTTTATTGCCCGAAATTGCTTTAACCACACAATTAATTACCCGACTTTCTGCCTATTTCGGCGAACAAGTGGGGGTTTATCACTCGCGGTTTAATCAAAATGAACGAGTCGAAATTTGGCAAAAAGTGATGGAGAACAATTTGCAGCAATACCGTATTATCCTCGGTGCAAGGTCTTCTGTTTTTTTACCTTTTCAGCAACTAGGATTAATCATTGTGGATGAAGAACATGAAAATTCATTCAAACAGTATGACCCCTCGCCAAGATACAACGGCCGCGACGCAGCCATCGTTCTGGGTAAGTTACATAAATGTCAAGTACTATTGGGTTCCGCAACACCTTCAATGGAAACATTTTATCACGCGAGCGAAGGTCGATATGGCTTTGTTAAGTTGTATGAGCGTTATTTAGGTTTGAGTATGCCTGAAGTATTGATCGCCGATCTCAAGCGTGAGCGTAGACTTAAGAGTATGAATGGACACATAAGTTCTTTTCTCATGGAAGAGATGAAAGAAACTATGGCACGAGGTGAACAAATCATATTATTTCAAAATCGCAGGGGATATACCCCTCAGTGGGCCTGTGAAGTCTGCTCTTGGACACCTAAATGCACAAATTGTGATGTGTCATTGACGTATCACAAACATGGAAATCACTTAAAATGTCATTACTGCAGTTATGTCACCAATCCAATTGGTGCATGCCCGGCTTGCGGAAGTACTAGATTAAAAATGATTGGCTTTGGAACAGAAAAAATAGAGGATGAACTCGGACTTCTCTTTCCAGATAAAACAGTTAAAAGAATGGATTTAGACACTACGAGAAGTAAAAATGCCTATCAAGTGTTACTAGATGAGTTTGAGGAAAGAAAAATAGATATTTTCGTTGGGACACAAATGATTACAAAAGGTCTCGACTTCGATAACGTAGGTCTTGTAGGAGTGCTCGATGCGGACATGTTGTTGAATAGACCCGACTTTCGTGCGTACGAACGTAGCTATCAACTTATATCTCAGGTCGCAGGACGTGCCGGAAGAAAATCGAAAAGAGGTAAGGTAATTATACAAACTGGAGATCCCGACCATTGGGTTCTACAACATGTGATGCAGCACGATTATCCTTCTTTTTACAACAATGAAAAAATTGAACGCGAGAACTTTTTTTATCCACCGTTCTATAAAATCATAAATATTACGCTCAAACATATTCAAGAACCTCAGCTAGAAGTATCGGCAGCAGAACTTGCTCAGTCGATGAGGCAGTTTTTCAAGGAGCGAGTCTTAGGTCCTGAATTTCCGATTATCAAACGTATTCAGAACTTATATTTAAAAGAAATAAAATTGAAAATTGAACGGGGGGCACCAGAGAAAAAGGTTAAAGATAAACTTCAAGAGCTGATTCACTCATTTTACGAAAAGCCCATAAACAAGAGCGTCAAAATAGTAATTGATATAGACCCCTTATAAAAAGTTTGAGGTCGCCAAATATGGCAACCTCAAAAGATTTCAAACTATTCAGCTTGAGTGGTGTGGTGGTGATTACTGAATAAATTGAAATTTATCCTAAATAACTTTTTAAGGTTTTATTTTTAGATGTATGTTTTAATCGTCTAATTGCTTTTTCTTTAATCTGACGAACGCGCTCTCTTGTTAGATCGAATTTATCTCCTATCTCTTCCAATGACATTGGAGCTTTTGCGTCCAATCCATAAAACATACTGATTACGTCGCTTTCTCTTTGAGTCAACGTTGTGAGTGAACTACGAATATCTTTCCTCAAAGATTCAAGAACTAGATTTGAATCGGGAGAAGGCAGAGAATCTCCAGATAATACGTCGTACATGCTAGAGGAAGACTCATCACCATCTACAAGTGGGGCATCCATAGATAAATGGCGTCCATTTTGCGATAAAGACTGTTTGACATCCTCTGTAGAACAATTTAAAAACTCAGCCAACTCATCTGCTGAAGGCGGCCTCTCATATTTTTGTTCTAGCTCTGAGTAAGCTCTATTAATTTTATTGATGTTGCCTATTTTGTTCAAGGGTAAGCGAACTATCCTGGCTTGCTCCGCCAAAGCTTGTAAAATGGATTGTCTAATCCACCAAACCGCATATGATATAAACTTGAATCCTCTCGTTTCATCAAATCGCTCCGCTGCTTTTATCAAGCCAACATTACCTTCGTTAATTAAGTCGGGAAGAGCTAAACCTTGATTTTGGTATTGTTTCGAAACCGATACAACGAAACGTAAATTTGCTTTAGTCAATCTCTCCAAGGCTAATCTATCCCCCTGACGAATTCTTCTAGCTAATTCTACCTCCTCATCCGCCGTTATCAAGTCCACTTTTCCAATATCTTGGAGGTACTTGTTCAGTGAATCTGTTTCACGATTCGTGACTTGTTTTGCAATTTTTAATTGTCTCATTTTCTGATATTCGAGTTTCTAGTTTTTCTCTAACGTAAAACAAACGTAAAAGGTTGGGTTTTTAACAACATTTTTTTATTTGTGTTACACATAGAATGAATAAACAGCGCAATTGAGTTATAATTAGACGTGATTGAATTAATATATTCTTTGGATATTATTTTAGAACTTTCAATAAATTCTCTGCAAGACTTTTTACATGTTCCCAATCTTGATCATTCATTCCATGACCGTAACGAAGCAGTTGACACTGATAAAAAAACTCTTTAACCATTGATTGTGATTGCACATTATTAGATGATTCAAGGTATGATTGCGCCATGGCTGAAACTGAAAATTCTCTGTAGTCTAGCTGTAAAGAAATACTGATTGCTTTACAAAGAGCATTTTCTATGTGTTGCACCGCCTCACTTGTTTCCCCTTGTTGATATGACTTCTCCCCTTTGTCAAGATCCACTTCCACCAAATTCCATGAAGCAACGTAGGGTTGGTTGTAATCAAGAGCGGTATATTTTCGCTTTTTGAATTTCGGCTTTCCTAAGATACCAATAAGTAATGCAAATACTATTATGGAAGCAATAGTTAACCAAAATATTGGGTTGGTAAACAGTGTCTCGTCATCTTCTTTCGTATTTGCCTGCTGAACTAACGAAGTTTTAGACATTTCCCTAGGATTACCTTTAGGCTCCTTTTGGTCTGCAGTAACAATATTCTTTCCATTAAAAATAACAGCCCCAGATTTCAGCGTTTTATATTTTCCTTCTTTCGGATCAAAATAACTCACTGTTATAGGTTCCCAATTCGAAGGTTCTGAGGTAAGGCATTTAAAGCAATATTCATATGTGAGTATTCCTTCTGCGCCATCTTCCGTGAATGTATATTTAGAAGTCGGTTTCGGGGCGGCATATTCCTTCCATCCCTTAGGAATCTTGACGATTGGCGTAAGGGCATTCTGAATATTTCCCTTTCCTTTTAGTTCTAACTTGAACGTGAGAATATCTCCTTTTTCTATTGACTTTGCAGCGAAGTCAGTGGAAAGTTGCAATTCGCCAACAACACCAATAAAGTCTTTTGGTTTGTTGTCAGGTAGAGATAATACCTCAATAGTTGGTGCACTGGATCTGACAGGAAAAAAGCTATAATCTAACTCGAGATTGATGTCGAATGGCTTAAGCTTATACTTGCCTTTTTTATTAAAGAAGGATACTTTTCTATCAAATGTAAAGGTATACCAATCGAGACCTGCGATGCGTTCATTTCCTGCCTTTATTTCTTCAGGATTACCTATTTCATGCGTTGTCACGCTTCCATCTATAGAGTATGCTCGATAACGAGTCATATTATCCGGAGTTACTCGCGAAATTACTTTTGACTCAAGTACTAAGCCCTCCCCCTCATATATCTTTAATTTACCGGGTTGAATAACGCCGAAGGCTGGTTTGCGAAGATCGCGTGGACTATAGCTTAAGGCTTCTTTTTCTGATACAGTGGGGGTTTTTGACACGGTAACATTTATGGTATTCGAAGTCAATACTTTTTTCCCTGACCTTAAAATGACAGGCCCCAAGGTAAAATTACCCGGAGTGTCGAAGTAGCCATCGCGAACATAACTTATTTGAACAGTGAACCTGCCTGCGTGGTCAAGCTGTTGCTGCATACCAGATTGTTCAGTGCTTCCGTAGTGAAAATTTTTAGGCGTTTTAATATCCACAGAACCCGTTATATCTGAGATGACTTTTAACTCAAGTCGCTCCCCCACTATAACCTTTGTGGTACTGAGTTCAAATTTGAGTGTTTGTGCCACACTCAAAAAGGCATGCGAAATGAAAAGGCATAATATAAGGTTTTTTACTACCATGGTTTTGCAATACGTCTATTTTTCACTTTTGCATTGTTCACCTTACTTTTCGTCTTCATTTCATCCAAGGCTAAATTTTCGAGCATTTTATCGACTCTTCGTTTTTCAATGTCTTTGTTACTCATTTGGGTTTCGTCAGGTCCCGATCCGTTGCTCGTTTTTTTCTGGTTTTCTTTACCTGACTGATCTCCATTTACCGGAGGTACTTGGTTAGATTCATTGTTTTTTTGAGATGAATTTTCTTTCTTATCTTTTTTTGCAGGAGTATTATTTTGGCTTGATTTTTCACCCTTGGCTTTATTATTTTTTTGAGATTTCTTTCTCATAGAAATGGACAAATTGTGCCGCGCCTCCTTATCATTGGGATTTTTCTTGAGAGCCTCACGATATGAGTTAATGGCTTCTTCGTAATTGCCTTCATTGAAATACGTATTTCCAATATTGAAGTTCATGTCGGAAGCCTTTGCATTATCCTTCTTTTTTGAATAGTATGCCCTAGATTCTTCAAATTTTTGTTGTCGATATAAGGATTGGGCAAGCTCTGACGAATATTTACCCGAATTACCGCTCAAACCATCCAACTTACGGTATAGGTTTGCCGCATCTTCATATTTTCCGTTGAAGTAGGCCTTTCTTGCTGACTCTAATAAGGTTTCATTATCCTGAGCGGTGATTAAAGAGGCACTAAATAGAAGAAACAAAAAAATTACTTTTTCCATAAAACCGGTATTAACATCAGCATAATGAATGAGATGAATCCAAGATAAATGAACCACTTATATCGCATTGCCTCCACATCAGTATCCAAAGTTCGAGATTTCTCTCTTTTCATAAGGTTAATTTGTGTTAATATAGGATCAATGTCAGGATAAGACTGGTTTGAAATAATGACGCTACCTCCTATTTTATCAGCGATGGCTTTTATGGACTCTTCCCCTAATTTTGAAATCCACTCTGTTCCATTATCATCGGTCAGGTTAATTTGGTCGTCAGTCAATGGATTGGTGGGTATTGGCCCCCCTTTCGCTGATCCCAAACCTAAGATGCACGTATAGACCTCCTCCTTTTTGAGTTCGGTATAGATACCATTGTCCTGTTCATCTTGTTCATGATTCTCTCCATCAGTGATGAGTAAAATTGATTTACCTGATGATGCTGAACTGAACATTTCTCTCGCTTGTAGAAAAGCAGCACCGATATCAGTACCTTGTTGTTCTATGAGCTCGCTTTCAATATTAGATGTAACAGTACGAATAAGTTGATAATCTCTGGTAAGTTCTATTTCACGAACAGCATTCCCTGCAAAAATACAAAGTCCTATTTGTTCACCAGAAGATTTAGATAGCAAGGAACTAATAACTCTTTTTGCAACATCCAAGCGTGAACTTCCTTGCATATCTCTCACATTCATGGATTTTGAGATGTCAAGACAAATTATTAGTTCAAGATTGGCTTTTGATGACATTGCTTTCTCTTTACCATAAATAGGCATAGCGGCAGCAATAACCATCGAATACCACAAAAGACTCATGAACAGTAGTTGAATGAACATGTGGGAACCCCTTACTGGGATGCTGCGTATTTTCCCCCAACTCAATGTATTTGTCTTGTGTACATTCCGTCCCAACAACAGAGAAAAAGGAATGGTTAACCCCATCAAAAAAAGGTAGCCAGGATTTAGAAAATAGGTCTTTGGATGGGTTTCAAATCCTCCATAAAAATAAAAAACACAGAGCATTATTACCCAAAGAAATAATTGAAGGAGGATTGTTTTTACGTATATCGACTTTAAACCTGTCATTTACTAAGGCGTTGAAAGGTGAAAAATCCAAATTCTAAAAACAGGAAGCAAAGCAAGGACAAGAGTAACCAATTGATAAACGCACCAGGCGAAGTTGGTGGGTCTATCTGACTCATTTTATCTTCCTTTTTCTGCTTCTCCATAGCATCTATTCTTTTGTAAATTTCAGAAAGGCTTTTCTGGTCTGTTGCTCTAAAATATTTACCTCCTGTTTCCTCTGCAATTGCCGTCAGCGTCTTTTCGTCTATTTCTACTTCCTGGTATTCGTAATTCAAACCAAATGGTGTAATAACAGGTGTTAGCGCCTTTCCAATCGTTCCCACCCCGATGGTATACACACAAATGTTTTTGTTTTTCGCTAGCTCTGCAGCCGCTAGAGGACTCAACTGACCAGCATTGTTCATTCCGTCTGTCAATAAAATAATTACTTTCGATTTGATTGTATCATTTTTCAATTGCAAAACCGCCGTTCCCAAGCCGGTTCCAATTGCGGTACCTTGTTCTATTTCGAAACCATTCACCTCTTGTATTTTCGATTTAAGTAAGGCATAATCTAGTGTAGGTGGGCTCGCTGAATAAGCTTCACCAGCATACGCCACAAATCCTATCCTATCCCCTTCTCGTTCGTCAATAAAATCGAATGCCACATTTTTAGCAGCTTGTAATCGATTAGGATTGAAGTCTTTTGCTTGCATGGATAAGGAAACATCGATTGCTAACATGATATCAATTCCAAAGGCGTAATTGTCGGGATGAATTTGCATATCCTTCCAACGAAAAGGTTGAGCCAAAATGAAAAGGAACATGGAGAATATTAAAAGCTTTAAGGCTATTAATATTCTCCTTAACCACACAATTGACTTACTCTCTAAGTGTCTTTGCAGTAGAGACGGAGCAGAAAAAGGAAGATCTGCTTTTCTGTAAAACTCTTTTCTATAAAGCATAAAGCCAACGAGGGGCAGTAGTACCAACAACCACAAATAAAGCGGTTGAAAATACGCGAAATCCCAAGGATTTATATTCCAATTATTCCACATGAGTATTTTCTCTTGCTAATATTTCAATCAATTCGAAACAACTGTTTAATTTGTCTTGGGCGAAGTCATTACTCGAGGTCGATGCGGCAAATTTCACAAGGTCTGCGCTGTTCAGTAATTCTCCAATGCTCTTGATATTAGCATCTCCCAATTTCAATTTTTTTAGCAATATGGAAGTCTCAGCCGTTGTTTTGTCCAATAGGCTGACTTGAAATTCTTCAGTAATGAACTTCTTTAAGATAAATGAAACTCTGTCATAAAATTCTTTTTGGTCTATCTCCCACACCTTTTCGCGCTTCAACAGAGATAATTGTTGATGAGCACGTTCCCTTGGGCTAAGTAAAACTTCCTTCTGCAGATTCTTCTGACGTTTTTTCCATCCCCAATATAACAATGCGCAGAAAAAACCGATACCTAAGAATGTATACAACCAATATAGCCAAGAGTTTTTATCCAGCTCCTCCTCAGATTGTTTAGAATTTTCGACAAATTCTTCACGAATGTCTACTATATCCTTTTTCCCTTTCAGGAGAGCTGTAGTTACAACTACCGTGTCTGGTGGAAAAGAAATAAGAGAACCTGCCACCTTATAATCAATTCCTTCTAAAACAACTGTTCCTGTATCCCAAGGAATTAATGTGAAAATATATTCCTGCCATCCATCACCATTCGCTACCACACGTGTGTTCAGCACTTCAATTTCCGCTGAGTCTTTCGAATTCTCTAAAGTGTAAGCAGGGAAATATTTTATACCCTTATTTTTCCAAGGAAAAGCTTTATCTATTTTCACTCGATAAGTAAGTTTAAATGGGCTTGCGATTTGTATTTCAGAGTCAGTGACCTTGACTTCGGTCTGTTGCGCAAAACCAGAGAAACTTAGTATCAACATCCAAAACCAGTATTTCATATACTACTTTTATAAGGCATTTAATGCATGGTAAGTATCTTTGTCTGAAGAAATTTTCGCCAATTTTATGGCGAGCCCTTTGCACATTTGTTCCAACTGCTTGTGTTGATTATCAAAGTAAGCTTCATAAGCAGCTCTTGTTTTCTGTGAGGAGGTATTGATCCATGTTTTTCTTCTTGACTCAAGGTTCTCCATTTGAAGCCAACCCACGTTTGGAAGAACAGCCTCTTCCGTGTGTTGCACATGTATGAATACCAATTGATGCCTATAATTTGCTCTCTTCACTTGCTCGGATAAATCAAATGTCGACATGAAATCACTCACAAAAAAAACGGAAGACCTAGGTATTTTCTCATCAAATAGCCAATTCAAGGGTACATCCAATCGGGTTCTAGAGGTTTTTGGTTTAAACTCCAACAACTTATTCATTAAGAAATAAAAGTGTTGTCGTCCTTTCGCTTGGGGTATGTATAAATCAATTGTATCGGAAAAGATCAATACGCCGACACGTTCATTTTTTTTCCATGCCGTAAATGCTATCATGGCCGCTACCTCTACTTGTTTTTCCCATTTATATTGATTGGCGTCGCCAAATAAACTTGAAGAGGAAGCATCTAATATTATAAGGTAATGTTGTTCTTTTTCTTCCTCAAAAATTTTTACATGAGGAATATTATATCTTGCTGTGACGTTCCAATCAATTGTCCTTACCTCATCACCGAACTGATACTCCCTAACTTCTGAAAATGACATTCCTCTTCCCTTTTGTGCAGAACGGGTAACATTAGAAAGTTGATTGCTAGATTTTATACGAGGTTTAATGTTTAACACACGAAGTTTCGAAAACAGCGTCGACTTATCCATGATATGAATTAAGGAACGTCAACGACGCTTACTAATCTTTCAATGATTTGCTTCGAACTAATGCGCTCTGATTCCGCCTCATATGACAAACCTATTCGGTGTTGCAAGACATCAATAGCCATAGCTCTAACGTCTTCTGGGATAACAAAAGAACGACCCTTTAAAAAAGCGTATGCTTTTGACGCGAATGCTAAATTGATACTTCCACGTGGGGAGGACCCAAAAAGAAGCATGCCTCCTTGACCAAAACGCTCAGGATGTCTTGTCGCGGTAATAATATTAACAATATACTGCTCGATTTTTTCGTCTAGATATACTTTTTTTACTAGCTCTCTCATTCTCGAAATGTCTTTAGTATGAAGAATCTTTGAAGCTTTCTCCTTGCCCTCGGGGCGTATAGCTTGTCGAACTATCAACTTTTCTTCCTCTTGATTAGGGTAGCTTAGGTTGATTTTTAGCATAAATCTATCAATTTGTGCCTCCGGAAGTGGGTATGTCCCCTCCTGTTCAATTGGATTTTGGGTTGCCAAAACCAAAAAAGGATCAGGCAAGGTAAATGTTTGGTCTCCAATAGTTATTTGTCGCTCCTCCATGGCTTCCAACAAAGCGCTTTGAACCTTTGCTGGTGCTCTATTAATTTCATCTGCCAATACAAAAGATGCGAAAATAGGCCCCTTTTTTACATCAAATGATTCTGACTTTTGACGATAAATCATCGTTCCCGTTAAATCAGCAGGTAGTAGATCTGGCGTGAATTGAATTCTACCAAATGAAGCATCGATAGTTTCAGAAAGTGTTTTAATAGCAAGGGTTTTGGCCAATCCTGGAGTTCCTTCAAGAAGTACATGTCCGTTGGTAAGTAGGGCAATCAACAGACCCTCAACCATTTTTTCTTGACCAACAATTACCTTAGACATTTCTGCCGTGAGTTTTTCAATACCTAAAAGTTCCATCTTAATTTCTTCTGAAAGTAATCGTAGAGATTCGGAAGGGCTCATAGTTTGCTCATTTGCTTGGATCATAATTTTTTCGCTGGAAAACAAATTTCTGCATGTTTACCCGCTAAAAGGTTGTTTTTGCTGTTAATTCTTGTTAATCTTGTGTAGTACCACTACAAGAATGGAAAGAGTTTGTCTAGAATGTGAACACAAATTACGCGGGAGAAAGGACCAAAAATTCTGCAGTGACGCCTGCCGTAATTCGTTTAATAATAAAAAAAATGAAGATGCAAACGCATCAGTCAGGCGTATAAACACCATTTTACGGAAAAACAGGCGTATCCTGGCACAACTAAATCCAAAAGGAAAAAATACTGTTGATGGAATTTCACTCGCGGAATTGGGTTTTAATTTTCATTATTTTACGAATATTTATTCAACCCAGAAGGGAACTCAATACTTCTTTTGTTATGATCTTGGTTATTTAAAGTTGGAAAATGACCAATACATGCTCGTTCAGAAACAAGATTATGTAAAATAACAAAGGTTGCTAAAAAGCAACCTTGTATTTGGGAGGGAGACGGGTCTCGAACCCGCGACCTTCGGTACCACAAACCGACGCTCTAACCAACTGAGCTACAACCTCCATTTTCAGTGGCACAAATATAAAGTTTTTTTTACTTTAATTTTATATAAAACCAAAAAAACAGCTATCAATGATAGCTGTTTTTTAAAGTGGTAAATCGTTTTACAGAGTTCCTCTTTTTGCTTGTTCTCTCTCAATGGACTCAAAAAGTGCCTTAAAATTACCTGCTCCAAATCCTTTAGCACCCATTCGCTGTATAATTTCAAAAAATAATGTAGGTCTATCTTCTACAGGCTTTGTAAAGATTTGCAACAGATACCCCTCTTCGTCAGCATCCACCAGAATAGCTAAAGACCTCAATTCATCTATGTCTTCTTTCATCATATTCATGTGCTCACCCAAACGTCCAGGAACCTCATCATAATATGCTTTTGGCGGAGCTGATAGAAATTCTACTCCTCTTGCCCGTAGTTGTTTCACTGTCTCCACAATGTTATCTGTAGCAACCGCTATGTGTTGTGCGCCAGGACCTTCATAGAAATCCAAATACTCCTCAATTTGCGACCTTTTCTTTCCCTCAGCAGGTTCATTGATTGGAAATTTAATCCGTCCATTACCATTAGACATTACTTTGGACATGAGTGCGGAATATTCTGTAT
This sequence comes from Lishizhenia tianjinensis, assembly GCA_945902115.1. GTDB lineage: Bacteria > Bacteroidota > Bacteroidia > Flavobacteriales_D > Crocinitomicaceae > UBA952. Next base: position 20,039 of record CAMDLY010000032.1, read on the forward strand.
GGATTTGTTTATCGTCAAAAGATAAGAAATTGACAAATCCCATAACATCCTCGTACCACTTCACCCAGGTGTTCATTTCACCCCATCCAACATTACCTACCATGTGGTCAATAAACTTTAAACCCACAGGAGTCGGATTATAATCAGATTCCCAAGGTTGGAATCCTGGCAGGAATATACCCTTGTAGTTTTTTCTTTCCACAAACATATGTACCGTTTCTCCATATGTGTAGATACCTGCTCGAACAACTTCTCCAAACTCATCTTTTTCCAATGTAGGTTCCATGAAAGAAACAGCACCTCTTGAAGTTGTTTCTTCCCAAGATTTTTTGGCATCCTCAACCCACAGAGCAATAACCTTCACCCCATCACCGTGTTTTTTTACGTGCTCTCCGATTGGAGATTGACTGGTTAAAGCAGTGGTAAGAACCAAGCGTATTTTATCTTGTTTGAGGACATAAGATACTCTGTCTTTCAGTCCGGTTTCTAGTCCTGCATAGGCATGAGATTGAAACCCAAAGGCTGTCTTGTAGAAATGTGCAGATTGCTTTGCATTACCCACGTAAAATTCTACATAATCGGTGCCAAGAAGGGGTAGAAAATCCTTAGCACCTTCAAATATTTTCTCTAATCCATATTCCAGGTTAGAGACTTGTTTTTTATTTATTTCTTGTGACATAAAACTAAAATTTAATGATTAATGCATCCACGACTTCATGTACGTTGGATCCTCTATTTGTAATGCTTGTTTTGTAAGTTTTAATGGTTTAAATGTATCCACCATAACTGCTAATTCCAAGGTTTCTTTTTTACCAATACTGCGCTCATAGGCTCCTGGATGTGGACCATGCGGAATACCCGAAGGATGTAAGGTAATCTGTCCTTTTTCTATGTGATTACGACTCATGAAATCGCCGTCTACATAGTATAAAACTTCATCTGAATCAATATTACTGTGGTTGTAGGGTGAAGGAATCGCATCCGGGTGGTAATCATACAACCTAGGTACAAACGAACAAATTACAAATGCTGAGGTTTCAAAGGTCTGATGTATCGGGGGGGGCATGTGCACCCTGCCGGTTATCGGTTCAAAATCATGAATCGAAAAGGCATATGGGTAGTTGAATCCATCCCAACCGATTACGTTAAATGGATGATGTGCATACACATAATCGTACAAAACATCTTGTTTTTTGATCCGAATCAAAAAGGAACCTTCTTGATCAATAGTTTCCAATTTATGCGGTGGGCGAATATCTCGCTCGCAATAAGGAGAATGTTCCAATAATTGACCGAACCAGTTACGGTATCTTTTCGGCGAGTAAACGGGGTGAAAAGATTGCACAATAAAGAGTTTGTTATCAGAGTCATTAAAATGTAATTGATAAATCATACCTCTTGGAACGACTAAATAATCTCCGTAGGAAAAATCTATAATCCCTAGTTGAGTTTTTAATTGTCCTGAACCTTTGTGAATAAAAATTACTTCATCCGCATCGGCATTTTTGTAAAAATAATCCGACATCGATTTCTTTGGACTCGCTAATTCTATATAACAATCACTGTTGACCAAAACAGGAGTTCTGCTATCTATGTAATCGTCTTTTGGTGCTACTTCAAAACCTTTCAAAGAACGCATGGTCATATTTTTATCGAGTGCCACCTCAGGCGCAATATTCTTAGTGCCGAGCATTTCCTTCACAACCGTTGGAGGTTGAATGTGGTAAAGCAGAGAAGACATTCCATCAAAGCCGATGGTTCCAAACAACTGCTCATGGTACAATTTTCCATCAGGTTGACGAAATACTGTATGGCGTTTGTGGGGAATATCCCCTAGTTTATGATAAAAAGGCATAGATTTTCTATTTTAAATGAACGAATGGTTAAATATAAGAGGCGATTTTTATCACTCAGGATTGCGCTTTAACATCTGCTTTATTAATACGTTAAGATTCAACCAGTTCATTAGTCGGCAAAATTAGTGCATTTAACTAACTAAGATAAATGATTTTAATCAGTTTTTTGTTTTTTCTTCACATTAAAGTAATCTGTGTAAGAGAAATTCTACATTTGTAACAATATTATAAGCTATGTCAAATGTATTAGTCATCGGTGCAGGAGGACAAATTGGAACAGAATTAGTCTTAGCTCTTCGTAAAAAACACGGAGTTCAGCAAGTCATTGCAGCCGATATCAAAATAGAATGCCCTAGTCTATTGTCTAACGGGCCATATGTGCAATTGGATATCTTAAATCGAGATGCCGTTAGAAATTATATAATATACAAAGGTTTTGATGAAGTATATTTATTGGCGGCATTGCTTTCTGCAACAGCCGAAAAAAACCCCGACTTTGCATGGAAATTAAATATGGATGGTTTGTTTACCATATTAGACCTTGCGAAAGAGGGACATATAAAAAAAGTTTTTTGGCCAAGTTCCATAGCGGTGTTTGGGCCAACCACTCCTGCTAACAACACTCCCCAAACAACTGTGATGGAGCCAACTACCGTTTACGGGATTTCAAAACAAGCTGGTGAACGGTGGTGTGAATATTACCACACAAAATTTGGCGTAGACGTCAGGAGCATTCGTTATCCTGGATTAATATCTTATAAATCTCTTCCCGGAGGAGGAACTACGGATTACGCAGTGGATATTTTTTATAAGGCGAAAGCAGGTCACGAGTTCGTTAGTTTCCTACGAAAAGACACCGCACTGCCTATGATGTTTATGGATGATGCCATTCGAGCAACCCTAGAACTTATGTCCGCTCCAATCGATTCTATAAAGATTCGTTCAGCATACAATCTAGCAGGAGTAAGTTTTACACCACAAGAAATCGGCGAATCAATAAAGAAAATCATTCCAAGCTTTACAATAAAATATTCGCCGGACTTTCGGCAGGATATCGCCGACTCGTGGCCAAATTCAATTGATGACACCAATGCCCAAGAAGATTGGAATTGGAAACATGCTTACGACCTAGATGCCATAACTTCGGTGATGTTGAAAAACGTTGACGGATCTGCTGATTAATTTTTTTATTCCCCTGAAAGCTATTATTGATAAAGATTTTTACCTTTTTTATTATTATTTTTATTTTTGTTTAATTTTTTTTTGTTTTTGTTAAACATTTTTTGTTTAACTTTGGTCTATAATTATTAAACAAAATATCAAGTGCCATGTCAACACTAGAATTTAACAACGCTTTAATAGGGATAGAAGGTAATCTTCAATCATTTGCCATGAGTTTTACACGTAACCGTGAGGATGCAAGAGATCTTACTCAAGAAACTATGCTTAAGGCAATCACTTACAAAAACTATTACACTCCTCAAACTAATTTCAAAGCCTGGGTCTTTACCATAATGAGAAATATTTTTATCAATCAATATAGAAGGAAAGTAAAATCAGGGACTATTTTTGATAACTCAAAAGACCTGTTTTTGATTTCCAATTCAACCTCTAATACTGAAACACCCTTAGAGATGATTTCAGTGAAAGATATTAACTCAAAAATCGCATCGTTAAGTGACGATTATAAAGAACCTTTCGAAATGCACTTCGCTGGTTTTAAATATAAAGAAATAGCTGACAAGTTAAATATTCCAATAGGAACGGTTAAAAGTCGTATATTTATAGCGAGAAAAAGGTTAATGGATCAATTACCTGACTACTCCTTCTCTGCCAATTGATTAATGAAAAAAAAAGTAACTGTTTTAGGTGCAGGCGTTTCCAGTCTCTCCGCAGCCTCATTTTTAGCTAAAAATGGCTATGACGTTACTGTTCTAGAAAAAAACCCCACCATCGGCGGAAGAGCAAGACAATTTAAAGAACAAGGTTTCGTATTCGATATGGGTCCTAGCTGGTATTGGATGCCCGATGTTTTTGAAAGATTCTACAACGAATTTGGTTACACTACTTCTGATTTTTATGAGCTGAAAAGGTTGGACCCTTCCTATCGGGTATATTGGCCAGATAAATCTTACACAGATGTGCCAGCCTCTATGAAGGAACTTGAAGAATGGTTTGAGTCGTTGGAAAAAGGTAGTGCCAAAAATTTAAGAAAATTCCTAATTGATGCCAAATACAAGTACGATGTTGGCATAAATGATTTAGTTCATAAACCTAGTTTAAGTTTATTTGAGTTTGTAGATAAAAGAGTATTGACAGGTCTCTTCTCAATGCACTTACTTTCTTCTTTTTCATCGTATATTCGAAAATATTTCAAGCACCCCAAAATCCTATCGTTACTAGAATTTCCTGTACTATTTTTGGGTGCCATGCCAAATGAAACTCCCGCGCTTTACTCGTTGATGAATTATGCTGATATTTCCCTCGGAACCTGGTATCCGATGGGAGGTATGTATAAATTTATCGAGGCATTTGAGCGTATAGCCAAAGAACAAGGCGTCACCATTTTAACCAACAGCGAAGTAACCGGTTTTACCTACGAAAACGATGTTGCTCTGAGCGCAAAAGTAAATGGCAACGATTTTTACTCTGATATTTTTATTTCAGGAGCAGATTATCAACACACAGACAGGAAATTATTGAATGGCAACGCTAATTATTCCGAAGAATATTGGAATAAAAGGACCATGGCTCCTTCAAGTTTGCTTTTCTATGTTGGTGTTAACAAAAAACTTAACAACCTTCAACACCACAACTTATTCTTTGATGAATCTTTAGAAGATCACGGCAAGGAAATATACAAAGATCCTAAATGGCCAACCAAGCCCTTATTTTATTTAAGTGTCCCTTCTGTTACCGATCCAAGTGCTGCGCCTGAAGGAATGGAAAACATGTTCTTCTTAATCCCAATTGCACCTGACCTAGAAGATAACGAAGAAACGCGAGAAAGGTATTTTAACATGCTTCTTAAAAGACTTACCGATTTGACAGGTAACGATATATCCGACAGTATAGTGTACAAAAGAAGTTTCTGTATCTCTGATTTTAAGAAAGATTATCACGCATTTAAAGGAAATGCTTACGGTTTAGCAAATACACTACGTCAAACTGCCATTTTAAAACCGAGATTAAAAAATAAACACTTAAAAAACTTTTTCTACACTGGCCAATTAACAGTGCCCGGTCCAGGTGTACCCCCTTCAATCATTTCAGGCGAGGTGGTTGCAAAACATATAATAAAAAACGCCAAAAAATAAAATATGAAACAGCTATTTGATGACGTAAGCCAAGAAATGAGTAAACTGACCACAAAGCGCTACAGCACTTCGTTTTCGTTGGGTATCAGATTTCTTCATGAGGATTTACACAAGCCCATTTATTCGATCTATGGATTTGTAAGGTTTGCCGATGAAATTGTTGACACTTTTCACGATTTTAATAAATTAGAATTACTTACCAAATTCAAAGAAGACACCTACTCTGCTATTGAAGACGGAATTTCTCTTAATCCAATTTTAAATTCCTTTCAGTGGGTTGTCAATACATATAAGATACCACACGAGCTAATTGATTCCTTTCTTCATTCCATGGAAATGGATCTCAATAAAAACGATTATGACCAATCAAAATATGAGGAATATATTTTTGGTTCTGCCGAAGTGGTTGGCCTAATGTGTTTGAAAGTATTTGTTGACGGAAATCAAGACTCGTATGATGAGTTAAAACCTTATGCGATGAAACTCGGAGCAGCATTTCAAAAGATTAATTTCTTGAGAGATTTAAAAGCTGATTATCAAGATTTGGGAAGAACTTATTTTCCGGGTATCGATTTACAAGAATTCAATTCGACGGTCAAAAAAGAAATTGAGGCGGATATCGAACTAGACTTCCATCAAGGATATCTCGGTATTCTTAAGCTTCCTAAAAAAGCAAGATTTGGAGTGTATATGGCGTATAAATATTATTTCAAATTATTTAAAAAAATCAAAAGGACTCCTGCAAATACTATTTTACTTGAAAGAGTTCGGCTTCCAAACTACCGAAAGGTTAGGATTCTATTTACTTCTTACTTAAGACACAACTTAAATTTGTTGTAATGCAGCAAAACCTTGTGGTATTGGTGGATGAATTGGATCAAGAAATTGGCCTAATGGAAAAGATGGAGGCACATCAAAAAGGTATTTTGCACCGTGCCTTTTCGGTTTTAGTTTTCAATTCACAACAAGAATTACTTTTGCAGCGTCGAGCTTTTGGTAAATACCACTCAGAAGGTCTTTGGACGAACTCATGCTGTAGTCACCCTTATCCAGGAGAAACAATACTTGATGCTGGAAAAAGAAGGTTGAAAGAAGAGATGGGAATTGAAGTTGACTTGCACAAACTTTTTCAATTTGTTTATAAAGCACAGGTAGATAATAATTTAATTGAAAATGAATTAGATCATGTGTTAATAGGTTACTCTGATGAAACCCCTCACCTTGATTTAAATGAAGTAAGTGCCTTTCAATGGCAAAAATTAGAAAAAATAGAGGAAGACATTCAGTTAAATCCGGCAGCATATACTGCTTGGTTTCAACTCATTATTAAGAACTATATAAATCAATTAAAAAAAGTACAGGCATATGAGAGTTTGTAGAAGAGCTACCTTTAATAGTGCGCATAGATTGTATCGAAAAGACTGGTCTGACGAAAAAAATCAAGAAATATTTGGGAAATGCAACAACAAAAACTATCATGGTCACAATTACACCCTAGAAGTGTGGGTTTCTGGTAAGGTAAATGAAGAAACGGGTTATTTAATTGATTTAAAAATAGTCAAAGATCTCATCAAAGACGAGATCATCGAAAGATTCGACCACCGAAATTTAAATCTTGACTGCATCGAATTTGAAAACCTAAACCCTACGGCGGAAAATATTGTTATGGTAAGCTGGAACTTACTTAGAAGCAAGCTAGATAAATCCTTTGGTTTGAGTATCAAATTATGGGAAACCGAAAATAATATTGTGGAATACGACGGGAATTAATCTAAGTTTAATTCTTTCAACCGCTTCCTATAGCCACTGAATAACTTAGACTTTGTTATAAAACCTTCGTACACTTCACCGTCCAACACAGGTAAAATCCATGCCTCTGTTTCGTCGAAAGAGTTCATTACCACGCTCATTGAATCGTTTAGTTGAATAATATCTGATGGGTTACGCATCAAATCAATAACTTGTGCCTTGTCATACATTCCAACATTAAACATGATTTCTCTGATATCGTCCAGTAAAACAATACCAAGAAATTTATTGTATTCGTTGACAACGGGGAAAACATTTCTTTTTGAATGCGCTACGACTTCAACTAACTCTCTCAAAGAGAGAGTTGGACGAATGCTTTCAAAGTCTCTCTCTACAAATTCAGCAAGTTTTATTCCCGTCAATACATTTAAATCTTTGTCTGTTGTAAAAGCCTCTCCTTTTTCGGCCAAAACCTTTGAATCCATAGGGAATGGCTCAAAATACTTTGATATTACAAAGCTAATGGAGGACACAACCATCAGTGGTATCATTAATCCATATCCTCCTGTAATCTCTGCAATCAAAAATATAGCCGTCAATGGGGCATGATATAATCCACTAAGTATTCCAGCCATCCCTACCATCATGAAGTTCGTTTCAGGTAAATCGTCCCATTTGAAAATATTAACCAATTTGGCGACAAAATACCCCAAATATGCACCGATAAACAGGGAAGGTGCAAAATTTCCGCCATTTCCACCCCCTCCAATAGTTAATCCAGTTGCAATTGACTTAATAAAAACAAGTGCACCTGTAAAAAATAGAATTGTTATTTCATTGTAATTTACAAAATAGAGAATTGAGTTATCGAGTAATTTTTCTGGGTTTCCGTTTGATAATACTTTAATGCTCTCATACCCTTCGCCAAATAAAGGCGGGAAAATGGCAATTAAAAGAATAAGTACAAAAGATGATATTATCCCTCTTGTGATTTTCTTAGTTATTTTTTTACTTAAAAAAGATTCTACTTTCGAAAAAATTCTCCCATGAACAACGGCCATAACACCTGCTATTATTCCTAAAATGATATAAAAAGGCAAGTTCCAAGAATTAAAAGATTCCTTAATAATAAAATTCAAGAGTATTCCTTCGTTTAACAGCATCTTTGAGAGAAGCGCTCCTGATGCAGCGGCAATAATTAATAGCGTGAACGAGCCTATACCGATGTCCACAAGTAGTACCTCCAAGGCAAAAAGAACACCTGCAATGGGCGCATTAAACGCGGCAGCGATACCTGCAGCAATACCACAGGCTAACAATAGAGTTCTTTCTTTATAATTTAATCCATATGACTTAGCGAAGTTTGACCCAAAAGCCGCTCCGGTAACAACTATGGGAGCTTCCAATCCTGTAGACCCACCAAAACCTACCGTGACAGAACTCGTTAAAAACTGATCGAACATTTTACGTCTCGCTAAAAAACTTGACTGCTTTGCTAAAGCGAAATGAATTTGACCGAGTCCCTTTTCTATCGTATTATTGAATAACCTCTTGACTATGAAAATAGATAAAAATATTCCTACCGCTGGTAAAATCAAGTAAAAAAATCTATAATCACTTAGAGAGTTGTTTGTGGCTTTTTGAAAAATGAAATGAGCAAATACTTTTAATAAAATCGCCACTAAACCAGCTGTTAAGCCCACGAGCACACTCGCAAGAAACATGAACTGTTGCTTGGTCATTTTACCTTGAATATTGGTAATAAATACCTTTAGTAAAATTTCTAAACGGCTCAAAAATTGCATGCTATAAAGATAGTTCATTTAATATGGCTCAGACGAACAATTAGTATCAATACTTGTTTTAAATTTATGAGCAACGTTCTATTCTGGCACCGTAGAGATTTAAGAATTCACGATAATACCGGTCTAATTAAAGCCTTATCGAGCGGCAACAAAGTTCAACCTATATTCATTTTTGACTCCAATATCCTTCACAAACTTCCGAAAAATGACCAACGCGTAGTCTTTATTCACCAGGAAGTGATGGCCTTGAAAAAATGCTTCCAAGAGCATGGCGGAGACTTAAAAGTCTACCACGGGGACCCAAAGCAAATTATACTCACCCTAATTGCTGAAGGTGGCTATACTGCACTTTACACCAACAGAGATTACGAGCCCTATGCCCGTGACCGTGACAATAACCTCTACACGGAATTACAGAACAAATCAGTTGCATTCGTTGGCACAAAAGATCACGTAATTTTTGAAAAAGAGGAGATAGTTAAAGATGATGGAAAACCATACACTGTATATAGCCCTTACGCAAAAAAGTGGAAAGCGAAACTAAACTCGTCTTCGTTTCAAGTGGTATCTGTTGAAAAAGAACTGAATGCTTTGGTTCAATGTACGCCAAGTCCGATAATATCCTTGAATGAAATGGGATTTAATTCCGATAATAAAACATACTTTCCTTCACGAGAAGTCGCAAATGATTGCATAAAGAATTACGGAAAACTTCGGGATTATCCGTCTGAAAATGGAACTTCGCGCTTAAGTATTCATCTTAGATTCGGCACAATTAGTATTCGAGAACTTGCAGAACTTGCACATAAAACAAGTGAAACTTTTCTAAATGAATTAATTTGGAGGGATTTCTACCAAATGATCAT
>CAMDLY010000033.1 GCA_945902115.1 Lishizhenia tianjinensis
TTCCGAAAAACGATTATTTGCTTGGTCGAACGCCTTGATGAACTCAATGTTGCGTTGATTAGATACGTTGGATTTGATTAGTTCAGGAACTGATACTTCCATCGTTACGCTCATTCCACCAACTAAATCGAGTCCGAACGCCAGGGCTCTGCGCTTGACGGCTGCAAATTCAGTACCTAAAAACACCTCTTCTTTCGCTTTGTTTTTAAGAATTTCGTTGATAAAAGCAGCCTTTGCTATATCATATCCTTCTGGACTATTGAAATGAACAAAAACACCGTTAGGAAGAAGAGCACTGTCTCCAGTTTGTTTTGCCTTTTTTTGTAATTCTTTAACCTTTATTTCAGCCTCTTTGGAAGATTTGTTTTCAACGTTAACAGCAACATAGGTAAATGAAAGTTGATAAATACAAACTGCAATTAATGTGATTGTTAATGACCAATAAAATCTTCTCAGTTTCATACTATTTTCGTTAAGTTAAAATTCAAGGGTGCAAATATAGAATTTACTTCCTTCAAAGCCAAATATATTTCAATTAAATTAGGCCCTCAAGGCACAAAAGAAAACAAAAATTATTGCTGAATTTTATTTGTCAACTTCTCAGCAAAACTTTCCCAAGTATATTGACGATTATTTTCTAATTCTGTCAAATTTCTTGCGACCCGGGTTAAGTCCGACCCCTTGAAAATATCAATTATTTTATTTTTGAGAGCAATGGCTGACAGCTCATTGATAATAAATCCATCTTCCCCGTCCGAAATTTTTTCTGCGATTCCCCCCACATTGGAAATTAATGTAGGTGTATTCATTTTATCAGCGATCGCTTTAACACCACTTTGAGTACCCGAACGATAAGGCAAGACACATAAATCTGCAGCCGAAAAAAATAGGTGCACTTTTTCGTCGGGAATGAACTCATTGAAAAAATAGATTTTATCGTTTTTTGATTGCTGAATAAACAGCGTATATTCCTCCTCGCTACCATAAACCTCACCGGCAATAATAAGTTGATAACTCAGGGGCAAATATGAGAAGGCCTTCATGAGTATATCTAATCCTTTATAATCTCGTATAATCCCAAAAAAAAGTAAGGTCTTTAACTCTTCATCAACTTCTAATGTTCGACGAGCTAATTTTTTATCAATTGAAGCCGCAAAATGTTCGTACGTTGGGTGGGGTATGTGCAATACGTTAGCAAGTGGTTTGAGTGTTTTAATATCGCTCTCAACTTTTGACGAAAGTGTAATGAAAATATCGTAATTGTTTAGCATCCACTTATTGAAAATTCTATCAAAGAATCTACTTTCGTGTGGAATGAAGTTATGGATGATAGCCACCTTTAAGGTGTTTTTGGACATCCTTTTGGCCCAAAACACCATCATGGGCGACATAAATGTCATCCAATAATTAACAACAAATACCGTTGGCTTTTCCTTTTTGAAAACTTTCAAGGAAGATATATAACTCAAGGGATTGAATGTTGAAACGACTCTTTTGTGTTCGCCAGCTTGTTTATTATGAACGTACTGAGATTTTCCCGGAAACAACCAATTAGGATATTGTGAATTGAACGTAAAGGGGACCACCTCGTATCGTTTTTCTAATTCACTCAATAAACACTGACTGAATTGAGAGATACCACCTCTAAAAGGAGGTAAAGCAGAAAAAAAAACTATTTTGCTCTTATCCAATTATTGAAATCCAACTAACTTGGGATAAAGATATAATTCCTTACCTTCTTTAATATTCAACGTATCAAAATTCGCTATGCTTAGATCTTTATAGTACTTATACACCATACCAATACCTTTTGCATAAACTTCAAGTTTCTTTTCGAAACTTACTAAATTCCTTTCCTCGCTTTGCTTTACGGTCACTGTACTATCAAACGAAAGGGTATTTACATCGAATGAAAGATTAATTCTATCGTAAGAGTATGTTGACTCGACAAAATTATTAAATACATTGGCATTCCATATCGTCGAAGACTTAATGGGTGATTTCATTTTAATAATTCGCTGATTCTCCTCTACTAATTCTGCGTTATTGCCATCCACAAGAGTCATCCACACATCAGATAAAACCCAGTTTTGGAGTGCATTGTCACGGACATAACGCACATACTTCCATGAAATTCTTCCCAAATCATCACTTATAGTGTCCTCAATAACTACCTTCAACTCATAGCGCGAAGTATCGGAATTAACCGTCGATGACGAAGCTGGTGTGTGTGTTACCTCAACGGCATCGTAAAGGATAAACCGTCCTTTTTGAAGTCCTGCATACTCATCAACTTTAATGAATGTATATTCCTCATTCACTTGTTTTTTACAAGCAGTTGATAATATCAGAAGGAGAAAAAGTAATAATCGCATAAACAAATATAAAGAATCTAATTTTCAGGGTCAATACCTTTTTCTGCACATTGCCTTAAATATACTTCAAGGTCCTTATCTTTTAACAAACTTCCCTTATTGAAAAATCGTTTATTCGTTTCATTTCCAGATTCATTGTATTGATAAACCCAACCATGCAACATGCCATTTTTGTATGTGTAACGCTTGATTACCTTCCCACTCAGGGAAAAGTCTTCCCAAGTGCCCGTTGGAATTCCTAATTGATAAGCTCCTTTTTGTTTAATTTTTCCGTTAGAATAAAAAGACTCACAGGCCCCATGCAATAAACTATCCTTGTAGGCTTCTTTTCTCAGAATTTTAGGTTTATCGTTTTCCTGACCTTCAAGATAAAACAGCAACTTAACCCCATTTAGTTTATTTTTTACATATGGTTCAATTGAACTTAATTCTCCCGCTTTGGTGTAGCTATACCACAAAGAATCCTTTAGTTTATCCATAAATATTCCCTCTGACATAATCTCGCCATTATCGTGGTAAAATATTGCTCGAGACTTTTCTTGAGAAAGATGAATAATAGTTGCATTTACTTTTCCTTCCTTGGTGTAATAAGTAAATTTCCCATAGGGCTTATCGTCTTTAAATTGCCCTTCATAAAGAATAGATTCACCATTCGAATACATTTTTTTCCAGAGGCCTTGTTTCTTTCCACTTTTATCAACTGCATTCAGCTGAGCGAAGGAAATGAGCGGTAAAAAGATAAAAACTATAAATAATCGCATAATTCACCTAAATTATTGATACTAATGTCAGGTGTGGATTTTGTTACTTCCTCTGACAATATTAAGACTGTCTTCATTCCAAGATTCTTGCCAAATTCGATATCACTGTCAGTATCTCCCACCATAATGGACTTGTTGAAATCTATTCTTGGATAATTTTCTTTGGCCATAATGGCCATCGTAGGATGTGGCTTTCGATCAAAGGGTGGTTCCCCCTTATGTTCTTTCGCTATATAAATTGCATCTATTCGGCCTTGTGCTGACTTTATCTCATTTTTCATATGCTCATGAATAAGCTCCAATTGATCTATTGAAATTATTCCTTTCGCAATGCATTGTTGATTGGTGACAACAATGATATTACCAAATGTATCGTTGAATAGTGAAAATGCATCCAGTACACCGTTCTGAAATTTGAATTCATCTACTGATGTAATGTATCCCCCGAACTTTCTTTCGTTAATGACACCGTCACGATCCAGAAAAAGTGTCCAGGACTTATCCACCTGCCAATGATTCATAATTCCTTATCGACGATATAATGGTTTCGGGCACTTGAATTTCTTCCAATAAGTTCAGCAATAAATCCAGCAAGAAAAAATTGAACACCAATTATCATGGCCGTTAGAGCGACAAAAAATTCTGTTCGATCCGCTAACAATTTTGCAGACTTATTAAAAAATAACTTATCGATACCCAAATAGAAAGCTAAGGTAAATCCGATCAAAAACATCAGTACACCCATAGCTCCAAAAAAGTGCATGGGTTTTTTTCCAAACTTACCCATAAAAGCGACGGTCATTAAGTCTAGTGGGCCGTTTAAAAAACGATTTAAGCCAAATTTTGTCGTTCCGTATTTCCTTGCTTGATGCTGAACAACCTTCTCACCGATATTCGTAAATCCCGCATATTTAGCCAGCGCTGGAATATATCGGTGCATATCACCATATAATTCGATACTTTTAACCACCGTATTTTTATAGGCTTTCAAACCGCAATTAAAATCGTGCAGGTAAATCCCGGTTATCATTCTTGCCGCCCAGTTGTACAATTTGGTAGGTATAGTCTTAGAAATAGGATCGTGGCGTGTTTTCTTCCACCCGGAAACTACATCCAAATCTTTTTCTGTTATCATAGCATAAAGCTCAGGTATTTCGTCGGGAGAATCCTGTAGGTCGGCATCCATGGTAATAACGACATCACCTCTCGCAGCCTCGAAACCCTTTTGTAAAGCTGCGGACTTACCATAATTACGCTGAAATTTGATTCCTCGAACGGCGCTATTCCCAACGCTTAATTCTTCTATTGTACTCCAAGAATTATCCCTACTTCCATCGTCTACAAATATGATTTCATAAGAAAAATGATGTTTTTGCATTACCCGGTCGATCCAATCATGTAATTCAGGGATAGATTCAGCCTCGTTGAGCAATGGAACAACAACAGAAATTTGGATTGACATAGTTGTAACTATACGACGAATTTACACATTAGGTTCGAGAGTTTATTCAAATATTCTAGTTCTTTAAAAATTTGAAGGTGTTAGGACCATTTTTCAATATATATATTCCTGGAGCAAGACTTTCACAATTAAGTTGACCCGTTTTATTGCTAACTTGTTCTTTAGCCACTCTTTTACCCATAGCGTTGAATAGCTCTACACTAAATTGCAGATCAATATTTTCATAATTTAAAAAGTCATTTACCGGATTTGGATAGAAATTAAGGTTTTCAATCATCACATCAATTCCTGTGGCATCGTAATCTGTGACATAAAACCAATCAAACATCGCTTCGGTAACATTTACATTTGGAGAATAATCTGCAATTAAAACTTTTAGTTGTAGGGTATTTGTTAGGGTGAAACCTGTTGGAATCGGAATACTTCGGTACTCCCATTGCATGAGTTCCTGAGGAGGAATTATTTCATCAATTTTTATTTGACTCGTTCCGTTGGTTAAAAATACTTTCAGGGTATCGTCGACCAAGTCCGGGCCATAATAACAATAATAGGCAAGCGCATAATTTATGTGTGGAGTAGTCATACCATTAACATTAAATTGCGGAGATAGCAATTGTGTAAAGCCATTGTCTACATCATCGAGGTCTGGACTAAAAAAGTTATCAGTGTTTCCAGTTACAAAAGCCATATCCCCACAATCGAAATCGGCATCAACACCTAGAACTGTATTGGAAGTTGCGTTTGGCGCTCCTCGCTCCCACATTCCTGTTTCGGCATCACCCGTAACCGTCCATCCTAAGTCAAATTCAAAATCGTCATAAAACCCTTTATCAAGATAAAAAATAAGACTTGCCGATGTTTGATTTATATTTATAAAGTTACATGAACTAACATATCCCCATTTTCCAATAGCTATTCTATATTGATCTTCATAATATAACGTAAAGGATTCTTGGCCTACTCCATTCGTAATCCCTTCGTGGGAAATTAAGGGAAGATATAACTTGACATTGGCATTGCTTATTGGCGAAAAAGTTTGAGCATCTAACACTTCGATAGTTAATGAAAATGGAGGTATTGGATCCAATTGAACGGGTAAGGTATATACCTCTCCTTGAATGAAATCAACCAATTCAGTCTTTGGATAATAGCCAACCTTTGAGAAGGTTACTGAGTACAATCCAGTTCCTAGTATACCCGTCGCGTAATATCCATTTACAGGTGTAGTTTCTAATTGATCGTTGCCTATAATTTGAACTTCGACAGCAGAAAGCGCCTGCCCTGTTTGTGAATCTGTCACAAAACCATCCAAATATGAGGCTTTTTCATAAGTTGGCCCCAATATGAATAGTCCTTTGGTGATATCCGACGCCAAAATAGTTCCTGAAGGCAAAAAAGGATAAACACCCCAGCAGCCATCAAATCCTGGCGTTTGCGTAGGATATGTGTCGTATTGACCCACTTTAACAATATTATTTGGGTGTGTGGCGTCGTGAATCACGACTCCGTCAGAATAGTAGCTCGTTATCAAAAAATCTCCTTTGACATGCACGTTGTGAGGAATTACACCTGTTCCAGGAGAATGTCTTGTTTTGTCTACTTCTTGAATGAGTGAGGGAATTGATATGTCATATGAAGCAATGTATGCTCCTGAGACCTCATCCGTGGTATATACAAATTGTCCATTGGCGGATGGCCAAATATTGTGCGTAAAAAACCCGGGAGTAGTTCGTGTTCCTAGAATAACCGGAAGAGCTTTATTAGACACATCGACTACACTAAAAAAACCATTGTAAATATGCGCAGCAAATAACGTATCATTGCGTGCAAAACCATCATGCACATACCAATTATCAAACACCCCTACCTCTGTAGGATTCATTGGATCGGTATTCACATCTAACATTATGACGCCACCATTTCCTCTATTGGCCCCAAAAATATATGCATATCCATTTCCATCCACATAGCACGCATGAGCGGATTGCCAACTGTTTCCTAAGGGCCCAGTATAAACAGTATGAATAAGTGCATTGCTTTGAGGCAATGGGGACAAATCAATGATCGTCAATCCATCCTCAGCTTCGGTTGTAACTAAAGCGTAATCTCCGTATACACAAGGATCCCGCCAAATAGATTCAGAACCGGGAAGCCAAAACACTTCCACTGGATTTGTTGGAATGGTAACGTCGACCACAGAGGTGCCTTTAGAAGTTCCAACGATTGCGTATTCATTACCCAATTCGTCTACGTAACCCCAAACATCGTTCAAATTTGCTGCATGTAAGGCCTGATAATTGACATGGGACAAAGAATCAATATTTAGTTGAGCATTCAGCAGTGAAGAAATGCAAAAAATTACCAGTAAATTCCAATATTTCATAAGATAAAAATTGTGGGGAGTTTGTTAAAAGTATCACTAAAAATTGCAATAAATCGGAAAAGCACTTTTTTAACAGCCCGTTCCAATATTCTACATCAATCTTTAAAGTAAATTTAAAGAATTGTACCTATAAATACTAATTTTCTTAAATTTAAGGTATGAATTTTAGGATGACCAATGAGGCTGAATTTAATCTAGCCTATGAAAAATCAATCTCAAATCGGGATGATTTTTGGGATGAAATTGCCACATATTATCATTGGCAAAATAAATGGCATACGGTTGAAAAATGCAGTATGAAAGATGCGAGCTTTCGATGGTTTGAAGGTGGGAAAACGAATATTTGTTTCAATGCAGTAGACCGTCACTTGAAAGAAAACGGTAATCGGATAGCCTATATTTTTGAACCGAATAATCCAGATGAATCTGCAACTACAATTACCTATAATAAATTACATGAAGAAGTTTGCAAGTATGCCAATCTGCTAAAGCATTTCAATGTTCAAAAAGGGGATCGCGTTTGTATCTACTTACCGATGATTCCAGAATTGGTTTATGCCGTTCTGGCCTGCGCGCGAATAGGAGCTGTTCATTCAGTTGTTTTTGCTGGTTTTTCTGCTCAATCTCTGGCAGCGAGAATTCAAGACTGCGGGGCAAAAGTCATAATCACAGCAGACGGAAGTTTCAGAGGATTAAAATCTGTTTCACTAAAATCTATTGCGGACGAAGCTCTTGTGAATTGTCCTTCGATAAAGCATTCTTTAGTAACGAGACGCACTAATGAACCCATACAATTAGGAAATAGAGATGTAGAAATAGAAAGCTTGTTAGAAGAGATGGGTAACACATGTGATATAACCTGGATGGATGCTGAAGATCCGCTATTTATACTTTATACATCAGGTTCGACAGGAAAACCGAAGGGCATGTTGCATACAACAGGCGGATATATGGTTTATACTGGATACACATTCAAGAATGTATTTGCCTACGAAGACGGGGACACTTATTGGTGTACAGCAGACATTGGCTGGATAACTGGACATTCATATATCGTTTATGGACCTTTATTAAATGGTGCAACAAGTGTCCTGTTCGAAGGTATTCCTACTTATCCAGATCCTGGAAGATTTTGGGAAGTTATAGATAAGCATAAGGTCACACAGTTTTACACCGCTCCAACAGCCATTCGTTCGCTGGCCAAAGAATCCTTAGAATATGTCAGCAAACATGATTTATCCTCACTCAAGGTAATTGGCTCTGTTGGAGAGCCGATCAACGAAGAGGCTTGGCAGTGGTATAACGACAATGTCGGAAAAAATAATTGCCCGATCGTGGATACATGGTGGCAAACGGAAACTGGTGGTATTCTTATCTCGCCATTGCCAAACATTACTGAGTTAATACCCACCTATGCAACAAAACCTTTGCCCGGAATAGAACCTGCGTTAATTGATGAACACAAAAAGGAAATAAATGAACTTGCAGCGAGTGGGAATTTATGTATCAAAAGAGCTTGGCCATCCATCGCAAGGACTATTTATGGCGACCATCAACGCTACATAGATACTTATTTTACGGCTTATCCAGGATACTATTTCACAGGAGACGGGGCTTTACGTGATAAAAATGGAAACTATAGGATTACGGGTCGTGTAGACGATGTCATTATCGTTTCTGGTCATAACTTAGGTACTGCACCCATAGAAGATGCCATTAATGAACATCCGTTTGTCGCAGAATCAGCAATTGTTGGATTTCCTCATGATATCAAAGGAAATGCTCTTTATGGTTTTGTAACATTGAAGACCGATAAGAAAATGGACGAAACATTAATTCGTAATGAAATTAATAAATACATTTCGGAGGCTATAGGACCCATTGCTAAACTTGATAAAATACAATTTACGAGTGGCCTGCCTAAAACCCGTTCAGGAAAAATAATGCGTAGAATACTTCGAAAAATTGCAGAAGGAGACTTTTCCAACTTCGGAGATATTTCTACCTTACTCAATCCAGAAATTGTAGAGGAAATTAAAAACTCACGAGTATAAAAAAAGGCTTCCGATTGGAAGCCTTTTTAACTTGATAATGATTCTTTTTTATCTTTTAATAACAACTTTCTCGGTTGATGTCGTTGTTCCGTTTGAAACAGTTACGTAGTAAACACCGTTATTCAAACCAACAGTATTCAGAGAGGTTGACAAACCTGACAAACTAGTGGTTTTAACCAATTTACCAGCAACATCGGATAGTGTAATAGTTCCTTCCGTAAGAGAAGATGAAACTGTAATCTCGTCGCTTGCAGGGTTTGGATAGACCGAAAAGACCATTTCATTTTCTGTAATACCTACTATGGCAGGATTAAAGTTCATTCTAACCATGACATTTGATGTAGTATAATACCATGTCTGATCAGTGTAATCAAAATAGTAAGTGGTTTGTGGAGCAGAAGCACCAGATGATGCAGTGACCAGGTCATTCGTAGTGCCACCATCTCCATATGAACCAACCATAGCGAGATATGACTCGTTAGCGTTCAATTGAACTGGATTCGCTAAGGCAAGTGTTATCTTTTGTCCTAGGTCACCGGTGGTAACAATGTAAGGAGCCGATTCTTCTTCAAATACAAAATCTCCTGCTGCGTCTAGAGAATATAACTTCACAAAAATCTCAGCACCTGGCTCGCTAGATGTGTTTATTACAGCATCAATTCCGTAAAGCGTCGCTGATTGAAACATATCGAATATGTGACCAACCTCATAACCTTCACCTGAATTACTAATTCCTCCAAGAATTTGATTGTTATCTCTTGCATAAATGTAATCGTTTACAGAAATGCTTGTATTCGTTAATACATTGTTAGTAACATCAGGCTCTATTTGTGCGGTAGTCGCTGCAACAGCAACAGAATAATTTGCGTTAGTCGATGACGGAGTAAATGTATTTGAACACCACACAGTATCTGTAGTAGCTGCCGCCAAAGTGATCGGACCACCATTACCCGTGTAGGAACCTGCAATTGTCGCCGTGAATCCTGCATCTGTCAAGTCTTGAACACCGATATTTTTTAAAACGCCACCAAAGTTAATAGGTGCTACCTGAGAATTAGGAATTTGAAAATAAGCCAAACGAGCTCCGAATGCTCCATCTGTTCCAAAAGATGTAGTCTGCAATTTCAAATCATACTGATCTGTTTCAATGATTTTCATATCATCGATAGCCCAATACCAGCCCCAGTTTCCTTGGTAATTGATTTGTACTTTAACGTTAGATTGACCACCTGCAACAGATGAAATATTTATGGAATAAATATCTGGATTCGGTGTGTTTTGCGCTGTAGGTTCTGAACCATCTGTAACCACAAAATCTGTCCAATTAGTTCCTCCATCGTTACTAATTCTGATGATACGCGTATCCAAATAGGTACGGTAAGATTGTTCAAAAACAATACTGACATTTGCATAAGAAGAACAATCGATTGTGCTAGTATACGTCATGTTAGAATTTTGGAGACCACTTTCTCCCTGAGCGTCAGAGTTAATGAATGCAAACCCATTATTTACTGAAGTAAATACCGCCGGACTCAACGTTGTAACTGGAATTGTATCTGCATTATTGGTAATTGTCCAGTCTAGATAAGGAACAGAAGTGTTATCATATACCCAATCACTACCGTTAGAGAAATCATTGGACCATATTACCACACCCTTCGGTTGGTTGGGAGTTGCGGGTTTCACCTTCTCTTCAAAAGAAGTATATTTATCTATCCTAGAAAGAGCAGTAGGTGCTATTTGAGCACTAATTCCACTGCAGAAACCAACGCCTAATAAAAGCAATAAGTAATTTTTTTTCATGTCTCTGTTGTTTTGAATTAGTCAAATATAAAAAAAGGGTCGGAAATTCCGACCCTTTTAATCTTAAAAACTAAGTAATTTATTTTTTAACTACAACTTTCTCAGTTGAAGTGGATGTACCGTTCGATAAAGTAACGTAATATACCCCATTGTTTAATCCTGAAGTATTGAAAGATGTTGATAAACCATTCAATTCAAGAGTTTTAACCAATTTACCGGCAACATCAGTTATCGTAATCATACCTTCAGTCAAGCTAGAAGATACAGTTATTACATCTGAAGCAGGGTTTGGATAAACAGTAAGGTTGAATGCATTCACTTCTTCAACGCTTGCAGCAGAGAAATTCATTCTTACCATTGGTGTAGATGTTGTATAATACCAAGTATTATCCGTCAAATCTAAGTAGTATGAAGTTTGAGCCTCAGAAACACCGGCAGTACCCACAACTAAATCGTTAGAGACTCCACCATCACCTTGTGAACCAGCCACTACCAAATAAGATTCGTTAGCATTTAATGTAAATGGAGAACTTAATGGTAATGAGATAGTTTGACCAAGATTGGCAGTTGTTAATGTGTAAGGAGCAGACTCATCCACAAATACGAAATCTCCTGTTGCTGCATCAATTGAATACAATTTTACATACATTTCAGCGCCTGCTACCGCTGCTGCGTTTACAAATAAATCAATTGAAGATAAATCTGCAGAAGCATACATGTCGAAAATGTTTCCTACCTCAAATCCTTGACCTTGATTGTATGAACCAGAAGCAACAGTACCTAAATCTCTTGCATAAATGTTATTGTTTACGGCTATTGTCGCAGCATTATTAATTGCATTATTTGCTGGAGCAGCATCTGTTGCAGATGAAGAAACAGATAAGTTTACTACGTGATTTGCCACTGTTGAAGGAGGCGTTAATTGAGTAGTTACATCCAAAGTATCCGTTGCACCGTTGGTTAATGTCCCTGGAGCTGAAGTTCCAGTGTATGCACCGCTAGCAAGAGCTGCTGTGAAAACAACATCATTTTGGGTGATTGCACCAAGGTTTGATACAACTCCCGAGAAATCGATTGGTGCGATTTGCGCCAAAGGAATTTGATAATAAGGTAAACGAGCACCCCAGAAACCTGTAGATCCCCAATAAACACCTGCAATAGCTAAATCGTAATCGTCCGGTGTCATTAACTTAACATCATCTATTGCCCAAAACCAATCATATTGACCGGTGTATTTGAAGCCGATGTGCACTGCAGCCTGCCCACCAATAGCGGAAGACAAGTCAACTTGAACGACTGCAGGATTCGTTGTGTTTGTGTTTACGGTTTGTGTAGCGTTAACTTCTACTTCAGACCATGTTAATCCACCGTCCAAACTATAAATTACATAAGTAGATTCAGCATATCTTCTATGTGTTTGCTGAAAATTAATCACAACTTGCGGATAAGCAGATAAATCTATTGGAGCTGTTGTGTAGATCGATGCGTTTTGACTTGCAGTTGCACCTGCACCATCTGAGTCAATCAGGGCATATCCGTTTGATACTGATGTAAATGCAGCAGGAACCAACGCAGCTACTGGAGCAGCTGAAGGATCAGTCACAATTTGCCACTCTCCTGCAGTGTGAGGAGGAGTACCAGCAGCATCTTCGCTCATTGACCAATCAGTCATTGTAGAAAAATCGTTTGACCAAATAGTAATTCCTTTTGGTTGGTCAATGTTACCCTTTGGGGCTTTTTGTTGGATGAATGGGTTCTTCTTGCTATCAAGAACAGTTGCATTTTTTTGAGCATTTACTGCACCGATTACGAATAATCCCAATACACATAAGTAAATTTTTTTCATGTTTATTTAATTTTAGAAATCTAAAGTTAGGTAATTATTACCAAACAAGCAAAAAAATAGAATATTTCACCTTTCAGCTGAAATTTACGTTAGTTGCTGTGTGAATTGACTTTTAGTATGACCTTTTAACTAGGAATTCAGCAAATTCCTCGTAAATTTCTTTCTGGGAACGCGGCAGTGCTTCTAATGTTTGAATAGCACGTTTGTAATAATCGTTCATGGCTGCTTCGACGTACTTTTTGGCTCCAACTTTTTCAAATTGTTGCTGGGCGAGTTCAACACGTAGTTTAATATCCGTGGTATTGGATATTTCAAACATGTCACAACCCAACTCTTTTGCTTTAATACTAAGTAGCGTCTTTTTATCACTCAACACATCGCCTCCAATCTGTTTTCCAACTTTTGCCTCTTCGCCGAATAAATCCAATAAATCATCTTTGATTTGGAACGCGATGCCTATATATTGTCCAAAATTATACAATGCATCTTGCGTCTTTTGATTTACATCAGCAATAATTCCTCCAAATTGCATAGCGCAACCTAAAAGCACACTTGTTTTTAAGCGAATCATTTCGATGTATTCCTCTTCGTATACATCCACACTATTTTCGAAGTCCATATCCATTTGCTGCCCTTCACAAACCTCTGTGGCCGTTTTATTGAAAAGGTTCAGTAATGTCGGTAAGTATTTGTGATCGCATTTAGCTAATGATTCATATGCCTTAACAAATAATACATCCCCAGATAAAATACCAATATGTTGATTCCACTTTGTATGTACAGTTTCTTTGCCTCTTCGGTAAGGAGCTTCATCCATGATGTCGTCATGAATTAGCGAGAAATTATGAAACAGTTCAACAGCAATTGCGGCATAGCGAGCATTTTCTCCTTTGGCAGCGAAACTTTCGGCGGTCATAAGGGTTAATACGGGTCGTAAACGTTTGCCTCCTAAACCAAAAAAGTATCTCAAAGGATCGTATAGGTTTCTTGGTTCTTGAGGGAATTGGTAGGACAATATGTCAGCCTCTACTTCACGAATAAGGTGTGAAAGAGATGTCATCTTCTTTTAATCAAATTAAGTAAATATGACCCATAGCCACTTTTCACCAAGGGTTGTGCAATTTGTTTCAATTGATCCTTTGAAATGAAACCATTTCGAAAAGCAACCTCTTCTATACAACCAATTTTCAAACCTTGACGTTCTTCAATAACTTGAACAAACTGACCTGCTTGCATCAAAGAAGCGAAAGTACCTGTATCCAACCATGCCGTTCCTCTGTCTAGCACTGCCACTTTCAACTTTCCTTTTTTAAGGTATTCCGCGTTAATATCGGTGATTTCATACTCCCCCCTTTCGGAAGGCTGTAAGTTTTTAGCAATTGCTACTACGGAATTATCGTAAAAATACAAGCCTGGAACTGCGAAATTCGATTTCGGTTGTTTTGGTTTTTCTTCGATTGATACAGCGCGCATTTCTTCATCAAATTCCACAACACCATATCTCTCGGGATCACTGACATGATAGGCATACACGACACCTCCTACTGGATTGTTGTTTTCTTTCAATAATGCATCCATTCCAACACCGTAAAAAATATTATCTCCTAAAATCAATGCTACCTTATCGTCACCGATAAACTCCTCGCCAATGACAAAGGCCTGAGCTAATCCGTTTGGTATTTCCTGAACCGCATATGAAAAATGACACCCTAAATTTTTACCATCGCCCAATAGCTTTTCGAAATTGGGCAGGTCATGAGGTGTTGAAATAATTAAAATCTCTCGAATTCCAGCACTCATTAGTATCGACAATGGATAGTATATCATCGGTTTGTCGTATACAGGCATCAATTGTTTGCTAACAGCCAAAGTGAGGGGATGAAGTCTTGTGCCAGAGCCACCAGCCAATATAATTCCTTTCATAACTATTTATTTTCTTCGGTTGATTCCTCTTTATCTGTACTTAATTGAAGTTCATTCCAATCGATATCACTGTCTTCATCGTAAGCATCAAAGTACGGTTCTTGGAAAGACTTTGTAATTAGTAATTTATTAAGTGTAAGTAAAAGCGCGGGTAGAATAACTAAATTACAAATCATTGCCGATAATAATGTCAACGAAATCAGGTATCCCAATGCCTGCGTACCACCGAATTGCGAAAAACAGAATACCGAAAAACCAAAAAACAAGACAATTGACGTGTAAAACATTCCTAAGCCAGATTCTTTTATTGCAATCAATACACATTCTCTGGTATCCCATTTTTTCAATTTCAACTCTTGTCTATATTTTGCTAAATAGTGAATGGTGTCATCGACTGAAATACCAAAGGCAATACTAAACACCAAAAGCGTTGATGGTTTTAATGGAATGCCAAGAAAACCCATCACTCCACCAGTAATTAGGAGTGGGATAATATTTGGAATCATAGCGATAAAAATTATTCTCCAAGATCGAAAAAGTAGTGCCATAAGAAAGGCTATAAATCCAATAGCAAATAGCAGACTAGAAATTAAGTTATTTACCAAGTACCTCGTTCCTTCAGAGGCCACAACTGAGGTTCCAGTAATATCAAAAGTATAATATTCTTGGTCTATTGCTTTTCGTAGTTTTTCTTTAGCATCATCTTTTAGAATTAACTTGTGTGCGAATACAGGATCTTCTTCGAACTTCAATTTTAACTCATCGTTATCTCCAAAATATAAGTCTCGAAAATTATTATAAACAACAGGAAAAACGTTATAAAAACTATCTATGTAATTAACATTTGAAGATAATTTACTGTAAAAGTATTCCAACTGTTTTTTGTCGGGATTCAAGATCAAATTCAATGTATCACTAATTGCGGCAACTTTATCAGACACCTCATAAGATCCAATATCTTTAATTTGGCACCTAATTCTTATCACTCGGTTAGTGGTATCTATCAATTCCTTTATAGAATATTTCCCGTTATCAGCTCGTTTGCTAAAGTCTTTGATATATCGGAGCAGATCTCGCTGAACTAACTTATTACTGTTGTTGTATAATTTATATTGTGTTGAGTCATTATCGTAGTAACACATATTGATCCACTTGATGATATCTACCGCGGAAACCGACTTCGAAAACATAGTATCCCGAGAAAGAGCCAACTGAATATTATTTATTTTATCTAAGTTCTCTCTTTTCCACCAGGATGTTGAAGGGTAATACACCATGATCTCAAAGGGAATTGAACCCCCAAAATTAGATTCTAAGAATTTAACGTCTTGATAGATATTATCGTTCTTTGGCAGATCCCCGGTAAGATTTCCTGTTGCCTCAATTTTTGACATCCCGTAAATACTTATCGCACAAATACCAGCAGCAACGACATATATAACAGTTCTTCTTTTTTGAGTTATAAACAAAACAAAATTAATCATCCCGGTAGCAAATTTTCTATCAAGATGCTTTAAGTGTCGTTTTTTTGGCGGTTTAAAAAAGGAAGATAAAATCGGTAAAATACAGAGAGATAGTATAAATACCAGCATGATATTCATACTCGCAGCAAGACCAAATTCTATCAACTTGTCAGAATTGGTGAAAATAAAAGTCAAAAATCCTAGGGCCGTAGTAAAATTCGTGAGAAAGGTTGCAGTTCCAATCTTTTGAATTACTTGCGAAAGTGCTTTAGTTTTGTTACCGTGTTCTTTTACCTCTTGGTGAAATTTCGTCATCAAGAAAACACAATTTGGAATTCCTATGACAATCATTAAAGGCGGAATCAATGCCATCAAGAACGACAACCTCCAGCCAATGAAACCAATACTACCCATTGACCAAATTACTGCAATACCGACAACGGTGAGACAGATTAAAACAACTCTAAAAGACCTAAAAAAGATGTAGAGTAAAATTGAAGTAACTAAAATTGAGAATCCAATGAAAAGATACATTTCACCTTGAATTCTTTTTGCCAGAACTACCCGAATATAAGGTAATCCTGAAAAGTGCATCTTACCTAATTTATCTTCATATTTTCTGGCTATTTGCTCAATTTCTAAAACAATTTTACAACTATCCTTATCCGTTAAATAGTTCTCCTCTAATCCGATAAGCATCAAAGAAACGTTCTCTTTTTTATTGTAAAGGATGTCTTTGAAAAAAGGATTATTCCTGATTTCAACTTTGATTTTTTCGACACCCTTTTTCGTTTTTAACTTCTCCACAGTTACAATAGGCGTCGGAGGATACTCAAATTGGCGTTTTACTTTGTCATTTTTGAGGGTGACTAATGAGGCTTCCGATATAACAGAATTAACCCCCAATGATTTGGCTAAAATCTCGGACCCCATTTCTTGCCACAACTTCAAATTTTTTGGAGTGTATAAAGAGTCTGCTTCTAAAGCAACAATTAAGGTGCCTCCATCCTCCCCGAATATCTTTTTAAATTTATTGTAATTCTCGGTTGTTGGGGAGTCTTTTGGAAGCGCCAGGCCGTATTTATTATCTAAGTTTAAGGAAGTATAGGCATGATAACCAAGAAAAACGGTGATCAAGGTGATTGCTCCGAGAATTATAAATCGGTTTCTTAAAATAAAATTAGCAATCCACTGCCACATGTAGTTCGGTTTGATAAATCAGGCGACAAAGTTAATAATTTCCTCTTAAATCGTTAAAATTCCTTTAAAGCCAACGAAAAAGGTCATCGAACATTCTTCGTCCCCACGGTTGGCTGCCGTATTTCTTTTCAATATCAGCCTTTAATTCTTTCAATGTAACGGCTTTATTTTTTGCTGCCGTAGAAACCAATTGATCGCTTTTCGGTTGAATAAATTCTACCTTTTTAGCGAAGTATATAATCCCACCATCTTCGGTTGCGACACCTAGAATGGTTCCAGGCAGTCCACAAAAACCTTCTGGACCAATGGAGGGCAACAACCTCGTGGCATACCATGCATAAATTCTTGTACTGTCATTTTTCTGATAAATAGCTTTTCTACAATCATAACCTGCTATGTTTCGTGTGTTCTCTGTGATTTTCCAACTGCGTTGCGGGAGGCTATCTCTGACATATAAAAATTGTCCAAACAATGAAAGAACAGTTAATTGCTCATTGGACTTTAAATTTTGATAGTAAGAATTTTTTGACGTCATCCAACTGACGTCACTCGGATTGTTATCTTGAATTGGAACGAAAGCAGAAACTGTATCATTAAAGTAAAAAGCAAATTCTTCATTTCTGATTTTATTGCTTTCATTGATCATTCTTTTCATACGCTGATCCGTGTAACGTTTCTCTAGGTTGGTCCTTCGTTCAAAGGTAATTTTACCATAACTGTGGTGTTGCGCAATAAATTGGCTACAACACAATAAGATTAATAGACTAACTACATACTTCATACTTATATTTTTTTAGCTGTTATCGCCATCCTTTCCACTCTTCTTCTTTCGTCTTGTTATTATTGAACTTATAGGTGAGACGCAACAGAAAATAACGAGAAATAATTTTGGTGTAATTATCGGTCACAACATTGCCATTAATTTGACGTTGTAAGTTTAAGTTTTGATTTAATAAGTCGTTACCTGTCAACGTGATAATTAAATTTTCCGTAGGGAGGAATGTCCGACTGACCTCCGCATTAATTACTAAAATATTTCTATTAAAACCAGCCGTTCTTTGTGAGTTGATTACATATTTCGCATTCGACTTTATTTTGAATCTCCTAGGAAGTTGCCATTCTATCTCTGCATTGTAAGTTTGCATGACAAAAGGAGTATTGGATGATGTCGTCAAGGAACTGTTTGGACTTGTGTAGCTGTATTCACCTCCTAATGTAACTTCAAGAGAATCCAACTTAAGTTCGAAATCCGTTCCACCTGAAATACTTCGATTCTGTGTAATATTCTCCTGCTCATTGATAAAGTTAGTATAACGCATGTAAGAGGCATTCACATTGGGATTGATCTCAAACTTTCTGTTAAAAAGAGGTAATCCAACTCCAGCAAATAAATTGGAGAAAATATTTCCATCAACATTCTTAGTTTGCGAGATAGTACGCCCATACTGATCAAAACTTGTGGAATTCGCAAAAGCATTATTGGTTAATGAAGCATTGAATCCACTCCAAATATACCTCCCACTGAGCGCTGACCATGTGTTGAAATTCATTCGGATGTTGTGTACATAATTAGGTTGTAAATCAGGATTACCCTGTTGAATTCTGTTCGGATTGGTATTATCTTGCACCGGCTGTAAATCATTGATACTAGGTTGTTGAGAATTGGTGGTGTAGAATAACCCAAATCGTTTGCTGATACTTGGCTTAAACTGATAACTCAGTTGCGGGAGAAAATTGCTGATGTTCTGTGGAATTACTGAATCTGTAATCAAATTTCTGTTATCGATGTCTATGTTCCGAAAGCCAAAGCCCCCTGTAACCGTATGTTTTCGGTCTTCATAAATACCCAATAGTGTTCCCTTGTGTTGCTGCCTACTGTTATCAAAGTTATTGGAAAATATACCATTCTCTATAGTGTATAAATTCGTTGAAATGTCTAGGTCATAAGTTCTTTTATTTTGCAACTGATCTCCAAATTCATACAAATACTCAGCTTGTACTTTCACGCGCTTGGTGAGTGGTTCGGTATACGTTAGTACAGTGTAATGATTCGCTGACGAATTATCATTTTTCTTTTCTTGACTGAAAGTTACCAAAGAGTCTAAAACATTCTCATACTTCGTGGTATTTGTCAATTTACCATCAGTCTGATTATTACTGTAGCTTAAAATATATTTAAGTTCTAATTCACGCTTAGGCTTCATGAATCTTCTCCGCAAGAGCGCTTGAGAATTACTTGTAACTCCCGACGATTCATTGGTATTCTGAATGTCTGTATATAAAGACCTAGCTTGTGATTCCCCAATAAATTCGGAAATATTCCTGTCATCCGTTGTAGCCCCATCAAAATGAAAATTAGGCTTCACCTCTAGGAAGGTTAACGAGTCTAAATTCACAGAAAAATTCAAATTGATTCGGTGAGAAGTGCTGGTAGACTTATTATTCGCAGAATCTTTGGTAAAGTATGTAGTATCTTGTAAAAAATACTGAGAATAGCTCGAACCAAGGGCGTCTAGACGAGTATCGTAATAGGCATAGTTGAAACCAATTTTTCCCGATTTACCTATTTTATCCGTGTAATAGATTCCTGCTTTGATCGTGCGAGGGATACCACTAGCATTATCCGTACTTCCTTGATTCCAGTTAGACATACCTGAATTATCACGCTCGTTTTCGAGACCAAATTTATTCATATCACCGAACTTGAAATTAGATTTTGGTGTGTTAGAACCCAGTAAAAAAACAGATATTTTTTGTTTACCTTGAAATTTATTTGCTAAAATTTCAGTTTCCAAAAAGGGATTATCTTCGAACAAACCAAAATCTGAGGCCGCAGTTATCTTACCAAAATAACCCTTTTTAGCATTTTCTTTAAGTTTCAAATCCAAGACTTGAATCTTGTCATCTTCCCCAGCTTTCGCGTTATCTCTTTCTTTTTCGTATACTTGAACTGACTCAACTCCTTTGGCTCCCAAATTACGTGTCGCAATGGTTGGGTCCGAACCAAAAAATTCATCACCATCTACCAGGACTTGACTGATTTGTAGACCTTGGGAAGTAATCGTGCCATTCTCATCAACTTTTATTCCGGGTAATTTCTTTAACAAGTCTTCCACTACGGCATTTTCACCCACTTTGAAAGAATCCGCAATATAGACCAACGTATCGCCTTTGAAATATATTGGATTTTTATTGGCGTAGACAATAACCTCTTTCAATTGCTTGGATTTACCATTCAACGCAACAATAGGAATATCGATTTCATCGTTGGTCTTACTTCCAAAAATAAAATAACTTTTGGTGTCAAAAGATGGATGCTCAACGTATAAGGTGAAAGTATCTACCGGGAAACCTGACAATATAAATTCCCCTTTGGTATTTGTTCGTGTATATTTAATAAGGACTGAGTCTTTCATCCTTACAGCCATTACTCCTGCGTTTTCCAAGGGTTTTGTCCCCGAGGTATCGAAAACACTACCCGTAACTTTCATTTGTTGAGCATGGGAGGAGAATATTAGAAAGAAAATAAAATATAGTGGAGAGAATTTTTTCATAATTATTTTAATATTACACTTAACGAATATTGGCAAAAATTGTTTAATCCTCTAATATTTTCAGGCGAAGTAATTTTTGATATTCTATCTTATCGTCTTTGGTATAATTAGAGAACGATAAATTTAATTTCTTGCTCATGTAACCTGCAGGATTTTTCAAAAGTTTAGCTAAATCACCTGATGAGTTTTTGTCTATTTCGAGGGTTGAGGTATAGTCATCCGTACCCACCACTAAAAATTTCAACCCGTTAAAATCACTAAAACCTCTAAATAAAGTTTGAAATTGGCCTTCTTGATTTACTAAAGCTAGAATTTTTGACTTGTCAATATTTTTCTTCTCTATCGGTTGAAATTCCAAAAACTCTAAGGAATCGAAATCCCTATGGCGTTTAGAACATGCGAAAACAATATTTTCAGCAGAATCGAGGTAGACCTTTGTTACCGAAAAAACAAAAGAATCATCGTTTATTTCTGTCTTTTCAGAAGTATGAAAAAACAATCCGCCTCCTCGGAAATAATATGAACAAACTTCTGAACTGCCTTCACCACGGACTTCTTCAGATATTATTTTTTTTATACTTTTTTCGCTATCAAAGAACACCAATGCACTTACATGAATTTCATTATCGCCTAAATATTTTAAAGTAGGTCCAGACGTAAGATCTTTATTATTATCAATATCGTCAATATATTTATGAAACAGTTCCTCCTCCTTAAAACCGCTGTTGATTTGCTTAAGAGGTGTTTTAGGCGGCTCTTTTACGGTATTCTCACTTTCTTGTTTACAAGAAGTAAGGAAAACAAGAACAATAAATGTACAGGTAGTGATTTTTAAGTACGTGTTCCTAAATCTCATGTGCGGATACAAAGATAAAATTTTCACACTCTAAGCAACATATGGCCTTCTTTTAATCGTTATAATTGGTTAAAATTGATCATTTTACTCTTTTAGAATTGTAAATTTGGCAAATGCCAGAGATTATTGGAATAGATTTCGGACTTAAAAGAACAGGTTTAGCTATTTCTGATAGCCTCCGAATAATCGCAACGCCTTATAAAACTTTAGACTCTAAGGATTTAATGGATGAAATTTCCTTTCTTTTCAAATCAAAAAATATCAGAGAAATTGTTTTGGGTTTTCCGACAAGAATGGATGGATCTGACTCGGATATCACCCAAAATGTTCGCCTATTGAAGGAGGCCATAGAAAAAAACTTTAACGGAATTCAGGTATATTTTCAAGATGAGCGATTTACAAGTAAAATTGCCTCTCAGACGATTTCCAAAATTGGCACCAATAAGCAGAGGAAAAACAAAAACTTAATTGATCAAGTCAGTGCCACGCTTATTTTGCAAGATTTTTTGAATAGAAAAAACTCGTAAGGTAATAGATTAACTAACTTTGTACTTCGAAATTTAATCATGATACTACCAATTATTGCTTTCGGAGATCCAGTTTTAAAAAAAGGGGCAGAAGAAATTGAGGAGTCCTATCCTGATCTACAACAGTTGATTTCAGACATGTTCGAAACGATGTATCAGGCCAAAGGTGTAGGACTAGCAGCTCCTCAAATAGGAAAAAGTATTCGACTTTTTATTGTCGACGGTTCACCGTTTGCAGATGAGGAAGGTGAAGAACCTGACCCAAAAGCAAATGGAATCGAACATTTTAAAAAAGTATTTATAAACCCTATAATCGAAGAAGAAAGCGGTCCAAAATGGTCTTTTCAAGAAGGCTGTTTGAGCATTCCGAAAATAAGAGAAAATGTAATTAGGAATGAAAAAATTACCCTAACCTATTTCGATGAAAAATGGAACTTTCACGAGGAAGTATATGATGGTTATGCTGCGCGGATAATTCAACACGAATACGATCATATTGAAGGTGTTTTATTCACTGACCACTTAAATCCATTGAAAAAGAAATTACTGCATAAAAGACTAGTTAATATTTCCAACGGTGAAATCAGTATCGATTACAAAATGAAATTCCCCAATAAAAAATAATATGTTTAGAATTTTCTATTTGCTTTTATTTTCCATTTTATTCTCTTGCACGAATAGCAAACAAGAGGATGTCTCAACTACAGGTGAGATAAAAACAAACAATTTACCTTCGAAAAAGGACTTACCTACCCTTCTCAAACGGGTAAAAGAATTGGAAGATTCCATTATGCAAGAGGTAAATAAAAATCCGAGTAAACCGATCAGTTCTTTTGTTTTTTTGGACTTAATTAACCGATTAAAAGATGTGACAAACAATTTTCCCAAAGAAGTAGAAACTGCCTCATGCTTATTCAAATTACATATGAAATACGGCGAGATGAAAGGCTTCAAAGAATCGATAGCCTTTGGCGACACACTTCTAAAACGTTTTCCGGAATTTAAAGACCGAGACCTAATTCTACAAAGTATTGCAACGACTTACGATATTTCTATAAAACCACGAAACCCTGAAAAAGTTAGTGAATACCTAAAACTTCTTTTGTCTAGTGAAACATTACCAGAAAATGAAAAAACGGAAATAAAAACAAGATTAAAATTCATACACCTTGATGTAATCACTTACAGCACAAAAGTCAATCAAAGACCTGCAATCAAAAAGTAGAACAAGATTTCCAATGTGAAATAAAGTTTTTGTAAGACTTTCCTATTACTTTTTCATTATTAATTTCGATAGGATATTCACTAATACAAGAGGCTAAGGCAGCAGCCATAACTAATCTATGGTCTTCATATATATCTACGAATCCTCCTTTTATAAAACCTTCTCCATAGATAAAAAGGATTTCATTTTCTATCACAAACGCTACTTCAAATACGCGCAGCATCTCACAAATAGCCTCTAACCTATTCGATTCCTTATTTTTTAGGCGATTAATTGACCTAAAAGTCGACATACCATTTATGCCACATGAATATATCGCTAGTACAGGAAAAAGATCGGGGCAATCAGTTAAATCAACATCTATAGGCTTTAGCTTTTTGAGCGTTTTAGTTACCCGAATATCTTTATCTGTAGGGAAGACATGTGCACCTGATTTTTTAATGATTTCTATAATACATCTATCTGATTGAGACGACTGCAAAGATAATCCCGATAATCGTATTTCACCCTTTAATGCTCCTGCTGCAATCCATACAGCTGCACTGCTCCAGTCTCCTCCAACCTCAAAGTTTGGTATACCTTTGGAAGAATTTCCTTTTATTTGAATATCCTGACCATTTTGTTCAATGGAATATCCAAATTTTCGCAATATATCTATGGTAAGTTGAACATAAGGAAAACTGACTATCTTCTCTAACGAGATTTTGGAATCAGTTGTTAATTTAGAGAGGGCTATCAATATCCCTGAAATACTCTGTGAACTATCTGACGCAGAAAAACTGAAATTACCAGAAGTCAAATGACCCGAAATTTGGAGCGGTAGTTTTTCCTCTGTCTGTTGAACTTCCATACCTATCATCGAAAGATGATTAATTAATTCGTTGAAATTTCTTCGTTGAAGGGTGTTTTCCCCTGTCAAAATGAGTTCATCCGTCCAATGCATTGCGACGCTTGACAATGATCTTAGAGCAAAACCAGATTCTCTAGCACTAATCGTTAATTTTGCTTGTTTTGCGGGGAAAAAGTAAATTTCTACATTATCGGTATCCTTCCTAATTCCAAAACCAATTGCACTAAGGAGATCTATGACCGCTAATATATCGTCAGACGGTTCTTGAAGATGTATCTTTATAGGATGCTCACTAATCGCTGCAATTAATAAAGCTCTTTGTGCCTCACTTTTGGATGAGGGAATATTGATGTGGCCTTCAATAGATTTTATGGGAGGAAATGCCATCATCTTTAGCTAATTATAAGTATGATGCCTGAATACGAATGGCTTCCTGATGGATAAGTTTTAATAATTGAGATACCATTTCCTCAGATAAACCTAAGGTCTCTGCTATTCGCACATTTTTTTCCTTGAGTTCTTTCCAGCGCTTGGCCTGATAAATTGTAGTATTATGTTCAGCTTTGATTTGACCTATCTGATCGGCAATTTTCATGCGTTCCGCCAAAATTTGTAAAACTTGACTATCTAAGGAATCAATTTTTATTCTTAAATCTAATATTTCTTGATTGCTTAAATCAACTCTATTTCGAAGACGTAGATTGCTTAACAACTGATTGAGTTCTTTACCTGTCAATTGCTGTTCCGCATCAGTTAATGCCGATTGCGGATGATGATGCACCTCTAGATGCAAACCGTCAAAATGTAAATCCATAGCTATTTGACTCAACTCCAAAAGAACGTCTCTATTTCCTCCCATGTGAGAAGGGTCACAAATCAGAGGTAAATCTGGTCGCTCAATCTTAAAATCCAAAGCAATTTGCCAATTTGGGTCATTTCGATAGCGTAATTTTTCATAAACAGAAAATCCACGATGTATTGCATGAATTTGAGCCTTTGAGGCATGTTCAATACGTTCTACCGCTCCTATCCATAATTTCAAATCTGGGTTAACGGGATTTTTAATAAATAATGGGATATTCACTCCTCTCAGGGAATCGGCTATTTCCTGAACGGTAAAAGGGTTCGTCACTGATCGTGCTCCGATCCAAAAAGCATCTATACCAGCTTTCAAAGCTTGCTCAACATGTAAGGCCGAGGCCACTTCAATAGCAATCTTATAACCGAATTTTTGTTGTATTTCGTTCAGCCATGGAAGCGCCTTGATCCCATGACCTTCAAAAGAACCAGGGCGTGTTCTGGGTTTCCAAACTCCTGCACGGAAATACTTAAAAGGAATTCCGTTTAATTCGTGCGCGGCAGCGATGAGTTGATCTAATGATTCAGCGCTACAAGGCCCGGCAATATATAGTGGTTGGTCCATACCTCAACGAACAAATCAATGCCCTATAAAGTTGTTATTTGGCGATGTTTACTGATCTTTTTTCTCTTATGACAGTAACTTTTACTTGTCCTGGATAAGTCATTTCCGTTTGAATACGCTGAGAAATGGTAAAAGATAATTCTTCCGATCTTTGATCCGTAACCTTTTCTGCCTCTACCAATACACGTAACTCACGACCAGCTTGAATCGCATAAGCACTTGAAACACCCTCGTATGAAAGCGCTAAAGACTCGAGCTCCTTAATCCTTTTGATATAGGCTTCTACAATTTCTCTTCGTGCACCTGGTCTTGCGCCAGAAATAGCATCACAAACTTGTACGATTGGAGAGATTAAGGTTGTCATTTCTATTTCATCGTGGTGAGCGCCAATGGCATTTAACACTTCTCCTTTTTCTCCAAACTTTTCAGCGATTTTCATTCCAAGTATTGCATGTGGTAATTCAGGCTCTTCATCCGGAACTTTACCTATATCATGCAATAGTCCAGCGCGTTTAGCCAGTTTAACATTCAATCCTAATTCCGCGGCCATGATCGCACAAAGGTTGGCAACTTCGCGTGAGTGCTGAAGTAAATTTTGACCATAAGAAGACCTGTATTTCATTCTTCCTACCATGCGTGTCAGTTCTGCATGTAACCCATGAATTCCTAAGTCAATACAGGTTCTCCGACCTGTTTCTGCAATTTCTTCTTCAAGCTGTTTTTTAGTTTTACTTACTACCTCCTCAATTCTTGCAGGGTGAATTCGTCCATCTGTTACCAATTGGTGAAGAGCCAGTCGAGCAATTTCTCTTCTTACAGGATCAAAACAAGACAATATAATTGCTTCAGGTGTGTCGTCAACGATAATTTCAACTCCTGTAGCTGCTTCTAAGGCGCGAATATTTCTACCTTCTCTACCAATAATTCTACCTTTAACCTCATCGGATTCAATATTGAATACGGAAACTGCATTCTCAACAGCTTGTTCAGTTGCGACACGTTGTATGGATTGAATCACAATTTTGCGTGCCTCTCGATTCGCATTCAACTTAGCTTCCTCAGTAATTTCTTTGATAGAGGCCATAGCTGATGTTCTTGCTTCATCTTTGAGGGCATCCATCAACTGTGCTTTTGCATCTTCAGCAGAAAGGTTGCTAATTTTTGATAATTCAGCTACTCTTTTTTGTTGAATTTTATCGATCTCTAGGAGGCGCAATTCCATTGCCTGAAATTTCGCATCAAAATCGGATTGTATTTTCTTCATCTCCCCTTCTTTCCTGCCTATTTCCTCCATCTTCTGATCAATGTTTTTCTCTTTTGAACGGGCACGATCTTCGTTTGACTGGAGTCTTCGCTCCCTTTCTTTGATAGCTACTTCATTCTCTTCTTTCAACTTCAAGAAATTCTCTTTTGCCTGAAGCATTTTCTCTTTTTTGATTCGCTCAGCTTCCTGCTCAGCATCATTAATGAGTTTTTGACTTTTCGTTTTCAGCAACGATTGTTGCGCCACGAAGGTGACTCCACCACCGGAAATTAAACCGATTACAGCGTACATTAAAACATCCATTTCCCTTATATTTTAGGGCCTAAAAATGCAAGAATTAGAGAAGAGATTGTAAATTACTTTTTAGCGACTCTAGTTGTTTGTTGAGTTCTGTATCATCGACTTTTTCTTTATCTCCTTTAACGGATTTTTTCGATTGCTTTGCTAACAATTGTAATGAAGACATAGCGAGTAAATCTTGAGCATCATTCACCGAATAATGCTTCCGAAGGTAATCAACTGCCTTGTTAATTTCGTCTGCGGCATTCATCACAGCATCCTTTTCGTCTTCCGAGACATTTAAAGGATATGTTCTGCCCGCTATTGAAATTTTAATGGCAATCTTACTCATACTATTTTTTCAAATTTTCTACGTAATTATCAATTTCCTTCACCAATTCGTCTATGGTTTCATTATTTCTTCCACCATTGCCTTTCGTGACCAAATTAGTTTCTGTCTTGACTAAAGCTGCATTTAACACTTTCACCTCTTCTTTCAGCTGCTCTACCAGCTGCTCAGAATTTGAAAGTTGGGTTTGAAGGGTATCGTTAGTATTACTAAATGCTATCTTTTCCTGCTCAACAACACCTATTTTGTGGCGCAGTGTATCAGATAGGTTTTGTATCTCGAGTAATAGTTCCTTCGTTTTTTCAGTCATCAATCAAGACTTTCAACAAAGTTAACAATGAAAGGAACATTTCAATCAATTTTCAAAATGTATTTTACATTTTTTTTGAATTACTACATTTGTACATGTTTAAAATCATAATAATTCTTGCCTTTTTACCTTTTTTTAATTTCGCTCAAAAGGCCTTAGTAGCAGAGAACATACATACCCCCCTGGGGATTCCGCTGAATTTGAGTACACTGTTTGGTGATATTTGCCCCAATCACCTGCACATGGGCTTGGATTTCAGAACGAATGGTGTAGAAGGAATTCCGATTTATTCCATTCGAGAGGGATATATTTCAAGGATAAGAATTTCTCGAGGTGGTTATGGTAGAGTGCTGTATGCTAATCATGCGAATGGCCAAACCTCAGTATACGCTCATTGCTCTATATTTTCTAAAGAAATAGATTCGATGGTGACAAGTTGGTTGATTAACCGCGAACAGAACGAAATAGATACATTACTTTCTTCTGAAGGCATTCCAATAGCTAGAGGAGAACTCATTGCTTTTTCAGGAAATTCTGGCAGTTCTACTGGTCCACATTTACATTTTGAAATACGGGAAACTGCTACCGAGATTGCCCTTAATCCCCTGGACCATGGTTTCACTTTGATTGATGATACACCACCAATTATTGAATCAATCAAATTGGTGCCGATTAGTCAAGAGGGCTTTGAAATTGGCAGTTCAAGTATTGCAGTGACTCCTAGCTTACTTGGTTCCACTAGCGGTCAACTAGCTCCACAAATTTCCCTTTCGACACTTGATTTTTCGAATACCAATGGTTTTGGGATTATGATACGCGGGGGCGACCGCATGAAAATAAATGGAAATAAATTTGATTTTTATAAAACACAAGTTTTCTTTGACAGCACTTTGGTTTTTCAAAGCGTTATGGATTCAATATCTTTCGATCATACCCGCTATGTAAATGATTATTGCGATTACAAGGCATACTCCTCAGGAAAAACTAAATGGCACAAATTATTTCACTCGGAAGGCAATCCACTATCGATATATAAGGTAAATAAAATACAAGAATCAATTGTTAGTTTTTCCACAAAAAAAACACTTGTCAAATTAGTTGTTTCAGACAAAAATAATTTTTCGAGCACGTATTGTTTTTGGTTATTAACATTCCCCATCGATCATCAACAGGTGTTATTTGATACCTTGAGTTATTTTCTCCCAAAAAATAACATCTTCAGTAAGTATAAAAACTTCCAGTTTCAATTAGAGCCGTTTACCTTGATGCAACCCGTAAAAAAGAATAATTTACTCAATTCAAAAATCCCTCTGAGCAAAGCGGCATTTGTTATAGTTCCCTTACCAGATCAAGATCCAGAAAAGTCATATATTAAAATTGGAGAGAAATATTCGAAATCACGCATTGAAAGTGGAAAGCTTATTACGGAAACAAAAACACTAGGAATTCCTTCACTCACATGGGATACATTAGCACCTAAGATTGCAGCATTGAGTTATAATTCTAACGATACGACTTGTTCTCAAAAAACACTTAAATGGAAAATTTCAGATCAGCAATCGGAGATCGGCGAATATTTTCTTTACATCAATGATGAATTCACCCCTGTATACTTCGATTTGAAGAGTAACACCATTAGTACTTCA
>CAMDLY010000034.1 GCA_945902115.1 Lishizhenia tianjinensis
TGGATGTCAAGAATTATTTGGGAGTTGGCTCAGTCTACAGCTATTCAGTTGATAAGTTTCGACGGTGGAAGTCTCCGAAACGCCATTCCTAGGGAGGCAAGTGCGAAAATTGCTCTCAATAAAAATGCTTTGACCGATTGTGAAAATCATCTAAAAAGAATTATTCAAACAATTAAAGAAGAATACCAGCGAGTCGAACCACACGCAAACATAGAATTTCATCCTGTGTCATACAGTGAAAGTGCCATGAGCGGAGGCGATTTCAAAAAAATAATCAATGTATTAAACTCTGTTCAGAATGGT
Organism: Lishizhenia tianjinensis; assembly: GCA_945902115.1. Lineage (GTDB taxonomy): Bacteria > Bacteroidota > Bacteroidia > Flavobacteriales_D > Crocinitomicaceae > UBA952. The sequence continues at coordinate 304 of CAMDLY010000034.1, forward strand.
GTTTATCGCATGAGTCCTGATATTGAAGGATTAGTTGAGGCATCATCGAGTTTAGCGCGAGTTATTATCAATAATGGTGTTTTTACCACACAGTCGCTGCAACGAAGCAGTGTTGATTCTACGAAAGCAGAGGTTTCCATGGCTATCCGCTGTGCTTTTGAAAATGCAGGCTCAACAGTAGAACAAAGTGGCGATTATCCAGGTTGGAAACCAAATCCATCCTCAGATATTCTAAAAGTAATGGAGGCGCTATATCTAGAACTATTTCAAGATGCCCCGAAAGTAAAAGCGTGCCATGCTGGTTTAGAATGTGGTATTCTTGGAAAACACTTGCCGGGGGTTGATATGATCTCCTTTGGACCAAACATCAGAGCGGCGCATTCTCCCGACGAAAAAGTTCAAATCAGTTCAGTTCAAAAATTTTGGGGTTACTACCTTACAACCCTGTCTAGAATACCGCTTAAATAGTATAAACTTTTAATTTATAGTACCTTTAACTCATGGAATTCAGATTAAATACAATAGAAGAGGCGATTGAAGAATTAAGAAACGGAAGGGTTATCATTGTAGTTGATGATGAAGACCGTGAAAATGAAGGCGACTTTTTAACTGCTGCAAGAAATGCGAGTCCGGAAATAATCAATTTCATGGCTACGCACGGACGCGGGTTAATTTGCGCTCCTTTGAGCGAAGAGCGATGTGATCAATTGGGTCTCGAAATGATGGTACGGAATAATTCCGCCGCCTATGAGACTCCATTTACGGTAAGTATTGATCTCATAGGTCATGGCTGCACTACAGGTATAAGTGCCACCGATCGATCAAAAACAATTTTAGCCTTAATTAATCCTGAAACGAGACCTGAGGAGTTGGGAAAACCGGGGCATATCTTTCCACTAAGAGCAAGAAAAGGTGGTGTTCTAAGAAGAGCAGGACATACGGAAGCAGCTACTGACTTGTCTAGAATGGCAGGTTATGAAGAGGCCGGTGTTATTGTAGAAATATTAAACGAGGACGGATCTATGGCGAGACTACCGCAACTCATAGAAATCGCCAAGAAATTCGATTTGAAAATAATTTCAATTGAAGACCTAATTAAATATCGAATCACCAACGAAACACACATCGAACGTGTCGTAGACGTTAATTTACCCACCGACTTGGGTAACTTCCAATTATTCGCCTACAAAGACAGAAATACCGATATGGATCATTTAGTCCTGGTGAAAGGAGAATGGAAAGAAGATGAGCCTATTTTAGTGCGCGTGCATTCCTCCTGCTTAACTGGAGACATTTTTAGCTCTTGCCGCTGCGACTGTGGACCTCAGCTTCACAAAGCAATGGAAATGATTGAAAAGGAGGGTAAAGGCGTTATTGTATATATGAACCAAGAAGGCCGTGGAATAGGATTAGTAAATAAACTAAAGGCTTATAAATTACAGGAAGAAGGTTTTGATACTTATGAAGCGAATGTAAAACTCGGATTCAAACCCGATGAAAGAGACTATGGAGTGGGTGCTCAAATGCTTCGTGACCTTGGTGTAAGAAAAATGCGCTTGATGTCGAACAATCCGAAAAAAAGAACTGGATTGATCGGATATGGTTTAGAAATAGTAGAAAATATACCTTTAGAAATAGAAAGTAATGAGCATAATGCATCCTATTTAAAAGTGAAAAGGGATAAATTTGGACACAATTTGAAATTAAACCCTTAATGCTCACAGCAAAAAATATACTTAAAGCATATGGAGACTTATCCATATTGAAAGGAGTAAACCTAGAGATCGCCAAAAGTGAAATTGTGTCAATTGTTGGGTCTTCAGGTGCAGGTAAAACAACCTTATTACAAATTCTTGGAACACTTGATAAGCCTGATAACGGAGAATTAATTGTGAATGGAATTTCACCTTTTTCATTGAATGAAAAAGCCCTTGCCGCATTCAGAAATCAGCACATAGGATTCATTTTTCAATTTCATCAATTACTACCTGAATTCACCGCACTTGAAAACGTGATGATACCTGGTATGATAGCGGGAAAAAATAAAAAGGATTTAAAAGATAGAGGGGAATTCCTGCTGGAAAGATTGTCCGTAAATCACAGAAAAGACCACAAACCGAATGAATTATCTGGCGGTGAACAACAACGTATTGCCGTTTGCAGAGCATTGATCAATGAGCCAAGTGTTGTTTTAGCTGATGAACCGTCAGGAAATTTAGATACAAGAAATGCTACAGAGCTTCATGAACTTTTTTTTCAACTAAGGGAAGAATTTCAACAAACCTTCGTGATTGTAACGCACAACGAAGACCTCGCTGCAATGGCCGATAGAAAACTAACGATGAAAGACGGTATATTCATTTAACATGAATACTGAGATAAAAGAGTTCTTGCTTTTTAAAAGTGAACAATACGAACATCCCGATTTTATCCAGCACGACCCAATACAAATACCAAAACGATTTACACGAAAGGAGGATATCGAAATAGCTGCATTTTTAGTTGCCACTATTGCCTGGGGAAATCGGCAATCCATTATTAAAAGTGGAGAAAAATTAATGGGAATTATGGGAGAGGCCCCCTACGATTTCATCATGGATTTCAAGCCAAAAAAAAAGTATCCTTTCATTCATCGGACTTTTAATGACATAGATTTACACTATTTTTTCTGTGCTCTTCACCATTGCTATTTAAATGGAGGTCTTGAAAACCAATTTCAAGCGGATGAAGCAGGACTTAAAAATAGAATCGTTTCATTTAGAAATTTCTTCTTTTCCTTGAATCCACAAACACGTTCCACAAAACATGTTTCCAATCCAGAAAAAGGTTCTGCAGCCAAAAGATTGGTTATGTTTCTCAGATGGATGGTACGCTCAAACAAAAAAGGTGTAGACTTTGGAATCTGGCATACCTTCTCAACAAGCGAATTATACGTTCCCCTTGATGTTCACACAGGGAATGTAGCAAGAAAACTTGGCTTAATAAATCGAACACAAAATGATTGGCTGACCAACGAAGAATTAAAATCTGTATTAATCGAAATCGATGCAAATGATCCAGCTAAATTTGATTTTGCCTTGTTTGGATTGGGAGCTTTCGAGAAGTTCTAAAACAAAAATTAAAGTTCAGGAATAGTAGACAGGTAAATCATAAAAGAAGTACTACTCCCCTCATTCGGTGAAAGCACCAAATAATGCTCGTCTTTAATTTCAAATGTATAGAACCAACGTTCGTTACCAAAACGAATATCTATCTCCTTATTTGAAGAATAAACGCTATAAGTTCCTTTCTTTCCCTGACCTTGATATAATTTAGCTAAATCAGACAAAACAACTGTTCCATCATCATAAAAAACCAAAACCTCATTTTTAAATCTATCGGTTTTTTGCTCATCTTCCAAACCAATTTGAGAGGTATTAACAACCCATAACCTACTTTGTCCTCCATGAAATAATCTGGTATAATCTACTTCATCTAACCTATTCCCATGAAAACATGAACTCAGCGCTAATGAAAGTACTATGAAGATACTAAAACGCAAAATTCTCTTTTTCTATGATCAATTTTATGTCAGAGCTATATTCAATACTTTGCAAATCGGTGTATTTAAATACAGTATTTCCTTTATCCTCGCTTAATCCTATACATTTATTAAATTGATATTTTCCATCCTGCCAATTGTACAAGCAATAAAAATAAGCGTTTTCTTTTTCCGAGTTAAATTCAAGTACTAAGTCTGAAGGAATACTGGGGCCATTAGTTCTCAACTCCTTAATGAATCCCTTGAAAGAATTCACCAATACCAACGAAGAATTAACTCTTTCGAAGACGAAAGAGCGATTTGTCATTGTAGAAAATTTTCTATCCAAAAATAACTCACCACTAACTGTCATGATAAAACCTTCTGAAATCGGTTTATTTAGAAATAAGGGTATAAAATTGAAATACTTCTCTGACAATAATTGATTCCTCTTTTCCGGTGGAATTTCGATAAATATTCTCTGAGGTAATGAATTAAAAAATTGTAATGAATCCAATTCATTAAGTAATTGCCTCTCATTACTTACGAATTGATTTTTATGAAAATCAATTTCAACTATTTTGCTCTCGTTTTGCAATTGATTTTTTTCATCACTACTCGGATTCTCTTTTGTTTTGTCGCCACAAGAGAAACAAAATGCCATAATCAGCATTGCATAAAATGATTTATTCATGAACTGAAAATTTTAGATGAGAATGAATAAGCTAGATCAAAAGACTCATTTATGATATTATGATTGATTTTATTCTTATTGAAATAATCAATTAACTCTTCCGTTGGTAAATTTCCTGTTAAATCATCTTTTGCCATTGGACAACCACCAAAACCCCTTATTGCACTGTCAAAACGTCGACATCCAGCATCAAATGCAGCCTTAATAATTCGGGCAGAGGAATTTGGTTTCGTGTGAAAATGTGCGCCAACAGTTACTTGTTTTAATTCACTCGTGAGTAGCGAAAATAAGTTTGAAACATCCTGTTCAGTTGCACACCCTATTGTATCTGAAAGTGCTATTATTTCTATTCCGAGAGCATCTTGTAATTTCTTACTCCAGGCCATTACAATACCTGGATTCCATTCTTCACCATATGGATTTCCAAACCCCATGGACAAGTATATTACTAACTTTTTTCCTCTATTTATGCACAAATTTTGTATTTCTTCAACAAGTTTTATTGATTCAGAAATAGTAGAATTGGTGTTCCTGCGTTGAAATTCTTCTGATATTGAAAATGGGTATCCTAGGTAATCAATTTCTGAAAATGAAACAGCATCATTTGCTCCTCTTAAGTTCGCAACAATCGATAACAATTTAGTTTGGCCATTCAATTTTAATCCGCTCAAAACATCTGCTGTATCTCGCATCTGTGGTATTGCCTTAGGAGATACAAAACTTCCAAAATCGATGGTGTGAAAACCACATGCTAACAAATGATTGATATATGCTACTTTCAATTCAGTAGGCACCCATTCCCGCAATCCTTGCATAGCGTCACGAGGACATTCAACCAATTGTAGTTCACTCATGCGTTAGATAATATGGCTTTATTAATACGTTTTATCAAAGAAGGACCTTCATAAATAAAACCAGTGTAAAGTTGAAGTAGATCAGCACCTGCCTCCAGTTTTTCAAGTGCATCTTTTTCGTCATGAATACCCCCTACTCCAATAATGGGAAACGCTTTATTCGATTTTTGTGATAAATAACGAATGACTTCTGTTGATCTCTTTGATAGTGGACGACCTGATAAACCACCAGCCCCAATATTATGTACTTTTTCAGCACTCTCTTTGAGATCAGCTCTCCCTGACGTGGTATTCGTGGCAATGATGCCATCAATTTTTGTTGTAGCGACGATATCAATAATGTCGTCCAACTGCTTGTTCGATAAATCGGGAGCTATTTTTAACAATATAGGTTTTCTCTTTTGCTTCGTTGCATTTTCATTTTGGAGTTTTTGCAAGAGCTCGGTCAATGGCTCCTTTTCTTGTAAATCTCGTAAATTCGGAGTATTCGGAGACGAAACGTTCACAACAAAATAGTCCACACATTCAAAAAGAGCGTGAAATGCCTTGATGTAGTCGTCTACAGCTTGGTCATTCGGAGTCAACTTATTTTTACCTATATTACCACCTATCACTAGATCTTTATGTTTTCTAATCTGGAGATGTACTTTCGCATTGGTAACTCCATCATTATTGAAACCCAACCGATTAATTATAGCATTGTCTTTTTTTAAGCGAAATAAACGAGGTTTATCGTTTCCAGGCTGAGCTACAGGTGTTAGAGTTCCGACCTCAATAAATCCAAATCCACAGTAAGCTAAGTCGTTAAAGCTTGTTGCATTTTTATCGAAACCAGCTGCAAGACCTACCGGGTTTTTGAATGTAATACCGAATAACTTTTTTTCCAAACGAGCATCTTCTATTACAAACGTTTTCTTAAAAATAGCTTTTACAAAAGAGAATTTAAGTGTAATTCGCAAAAGGCCCATTGCCATATAGTGAACTTTTTCTGCATCCACCAAAAATAAAAATGCTCTTATAAATTTATACATGTACAAAGTTAAAAAAGAAAAGCGAGCCCAAGGGACTCGCTTTTTCAATATTTTTTAATTGAGTTAAACCTTGTATCGACCAACTCCTTTTATATTATAACGTTTGCGCTGACGACCATAATCTTTGTAGGTTAGATTTTTAGTGATAATTAAGTTTACGTGATAGTAAGCATCTTTTTGATCTGAATCCCCACGTTGATTTCCAGGTGCAAAGGTAGGATTTCCAACCGCAGGATTTGACATATATGCGGCTATTGGATCAGAGAAAGAACTAGGATTTGCGTAGACAGTGCTGACGTCATCAATATAGTCAGAAAACGTTTTCACGTAGGCTAACTCCATTCCCACTCTCCACATTCTGGACATACCAATCCTAAAGCCTACACCGGTTGGTACTGTCATAGTCAATGGCATGTATGAATTACCCTCTGTTTGTAGAGGACGTAAATTAACCCATTTATGATTTTCAACGGCCACATTGGGGTCGTCGTAGTATCCTTGATTATTGAAATAAATTAACCCCAAACCTGTAAATACATAGTACTGTTGACTTCTATTTTTTTTAGAGTAGTTACCTGATAAATTAAAAGTGGATCCGAATTTTTCGTTAGCCGCGAATATAAACTCAATGCGCTGTTGAACTTCAATATTAAAACTTCTAAAATTTAAACTTCTTTCGTTTCGTGTTGCCTCTTCGCTGAAAGAATCATCGGCACGTAAATTAAATAAACACAAACTTGTAGTAGTCGCAAAGTAAGGGTGAAATCTTTGTCTGTATCCCAACCAAGCCGCTAAACCGGTCGCTGGCCAATCCAAGTCCCTGAGACTGTAGTCCTGTCCCACTGAATTCGAACCACCCAAATCTCCGTTAAACTGAGTAGCACCAATACCAATTTGAAGTTCTTTCTTGTGCAATGACCAATTTCTTTGAGAATTGAAATTAGCGTGCTGTGAACGAAGAAACGTACACGATAGAAAGAAAAAAATTAAAAGTCTGTTCTCCATTTTTTGTAATGAATATGCACAAAGATAAAATAAAAATTCAAAAATAGAAAACTGAAAGTTAAATATACTTATTCATTAATTCAGACTGCATTTCTTATTTTATTAATCTTGGTAATGAGACTTAATTTTTGACCCTTAAAAACCTAAAAAAATTAACTAATACGGTGATTTCAGCAAAAAAATAAATTACGTTGTCAGCTCCCACTTAAAGCCAAAATTTAATAGAACGACAATACTAAGTAAACAAACTAATATAGAAAAACAACCCACTAAACTTAGGTGATTCATTCAACTACAGATTTCAAAATTTAGTAAACGTAAATATTTATATCCTCTCAAGGACCAATATATAGTAAAACATCACGGCTTGTTGCTAAATTGGCAATAACACGAGAAGTGACAGGATCAAACAAGAAAATCCCACAACCCCAAAAAACCAGGGATTGTGGAATAATTTTCGTTGCTGTTCGTAACTTTTTAAAACGCCTTTGAAATCTTGTCGACTTCTAATAATTTCTGCATTTGGTTCTTGTCGGTCTACTAAAATTTTTATCATATTATTTTTTATTAAAAAGTTGTTTCAATTTTATCAACGCCCTAAATGTTTTTACTTTAGCATTATTTTCAGTAAGACCAGTAATTTCTCCTATTTCACGAAAAGAACGTTTTTCAAAAAAACGCATTTCAATCAATTGAAGTTGGTCTTCTTTCAAAAGGGGTAAAACTTTTAATAACCTTTCTCTGTCATTTTCTGAATGGTCATCCAAAAACTCATCCATTACTTCAGCTATTCTTACAGAATCAATACTTACTGTCCTTCTCGCTTTTGAGTCACGAAAAAACTGGTAGAGTTCGCTTTTCGCAATTCTGAACAACCAGGATGAAAAGGGAACACCTCGATATTCGAATTTTGGTAGAGCGCCTATTGCTTTCACAAATACTTGAGACGTTATGTCGTATGCCGCCTCAATATCATCTATTCGTCGGAAAATATACCTAAAAATAGTTTCATGATAACGAGAGTAAAGAGGCCCAAAATGAACAGGGTTTATCTTTGCTTTTTCAATAATTCTCAGTTCCTCTTCCAGACGAATTGGACTCTGATGGTACAATAAATTCATTGCCATAGCTTTTGGTTTTTTAGTTTGATAATGGAGAAAATTGACCTTGCAGAATCAATTCGAAATCAATAACGCACTAAAATGAATTATGTAACACTTTTTTAGAAAAAAATTAAAAGGAGAATCTGATTTGAAGGATAAGATCAGATTTAATGGGGCCATTAATCTCCTCTAATCCAGAGCTTATCGTACTACGATTGTTGTATAAAAAAATTCCGTACCTGAGCCAAATATCGGCCCTACGCATAGAATATCTCAATAAAATGTATGCTCTTTTACCTTGATAATAATAAGCAGGGACAGCAAAAGCATATAAGGCATTATTCTCAAATGAATACATGCGTGTATCATAACTATCCGTATCAAACAAAGCATATCTCAAAGCCACATCAACCGGAAGACTTTTTGGTTTGTAAATAAAATCTTGCGTGAAAATCATTCCATTTTCTTTTTGGTTACTTTGTCTATCTATTTGGACAAACTCGATTCTACTTTTAAAAGTAAAAAATTCGTTTAGCGTATATGATAAATTAAAACGTAAGTTTTGCTGTAACACGTTTTCTATTTCAGTAACTGTGAAGTCTGTATCTCGAGAATTCTTCTGCCTAAGCTGTAATCGATAACGACAATACATTTCTAGGGTTTTTGACGGCCTGTAAGTTAACTGTGTTAACCATTCATGCCCTTTAGATGGCGCATCAACTAAATATTTCATCCAAGGAAAAGAAAAAATATCCAAATAGGAATTCAACGTCCATTGTTTACTAAGTTTTAATTTAGTGCCGACATAAACACCTTCCTCGTTTTGCGTGTTACTTCCTTCAGAGAATCCCGCATTGTAGAAAGAAAAATACTCTTTGCCATAATTTCGATACAATATTCCTATACTGGCATTAGGGTCAAGAGATAAAAAAAAGCCATGAACCTGAGCCATACCACCCCTCAAGGTATCCTGAAATGGGTTAAAATTCCTGGAAAATTCACCAAAAACATTCCAATTTCTATATACAAAAGAGTAATCCATACTAGACACAACATTGTGTTTTCCTCTAAAATCAAATTGATTGTATGGTCTAATATCTTTCAATAAAGCTTTATCATATCCTTGATAAACTGCAGCACCACCTATCCGAAAACCTCCAATATCATAATTCAAGTTTAAACCGAATTGATTTTCTCTGAAACCATTCTTTCTCGCAACCTCTTTATCGGTTCTATGTAAACCCGACAAATCAATCGTGGAAATAAATTCTAAATCTTCGTATGTTGAATCTATGTTTGTACCCGCATCAATCATTTTCGAAGAGGCGAAAGCTAAGCCATTAAAATTCTTATAGCCAAATTGAACCGCTGCGCCTCTCAGGAACCGCGATTCATCAACCGATGTATAAGGCCTAATAGGTATAGCATTTCGTTTCATGGTTGTTATATCACCGGTTTTTCCAAACGCATAACTCGACCACATTCCAAGGCCTTGACCTATTTGTATTTGGTAGTCTCCTATAGCGAAAGACTTAAAGTACTTCCCCCCTTTAAAAAAAACATGACCTGAATAAAAATCAAAACCATAAGGCTGTGCACCAGCAAAAAATTGTTCACCGGGATCTTTTTCAGCAGTAAATCCAATGCTAATGTTATTCTTATAGGTGTACCTAAATCTCGTATAATAGCGATCTGAATTACCCAAATAGTTTTTGTTGGGAACAGGACCTAAAGAGTCATTAAGAATTTCATATCCTAGCTTTTTCTCTACAGTTGGCTGATAACGCAAGAATAATTCGTACTTCCCTTCTTTTAAAGCCTCCTTTAAAGTTATGTGTATGTTGTCCAATCGATCATCTATTTTTACAAAAGGCAATACTAATTGAATAGTGGATAAATCCCAATACTTTAAGCTTTGTAATTCATAAATAGAAATAAAATTACCGAATGACTGTCTGTGGATAAGGAGATCCTGAATTTGAATAGAGGAAAGGATAAATAGGTCATTCAATTCTTCAGAATTGGCCTGATTCAGGTTTATCGGATTATCGAAATAGTAATTCAACTGTTCCACAATATTCGTTAAATCCAGATTTTCACTCTGCAACTGTTCAGAGATAAATTCAATGCGTTGTTGAATCAATTCACTTCTTTGCTCTTGTTGCCCGAGTAAAAACAAATAATTTAATAGGAATAATATTAAAGTCCCAATGCGCATCTATGGGAATTTGTATAAACAGGAAACCGCAGGAGACCAACCTAATTGTTGATGATAAGCTGTGCCAAAATCCAAGCTAATGGACTCCACAAATACGTATCCAAAACCGAAGGAAAATGAAACAGGTTGGAGACTATATCCACCACGAAGGTACATGTTCTTAGCAGGCAGGTATTCAGATGAAAACTTTAAATTTAGAGGGTATTCACTATTCTTTTCCAATTCGGCAAGAAATAAAACTTTGTCAGAAAGTTTGTAGTGAGCTCCGAGACGTATTACAGTAGTATATCTATCATTTTGATAATCGTCGAGTAAAGCACTACCCAGGTTAAAAACACTAAATCCAATAGATAATTTTTTATTCAACCTCGTCAAAACACCTAATTCAGCAGTCATCGTGTTTGAGCTACCATAATTTTGATTGAGTCTAACCCCTTGAAAATTTAGTTGTACTCCGGCACTTACAAATTCTGCTAAAGGCATTGCATAACCTACCCCAGATTTAAACGAACGAAGCTGAGAAAATCCGTAAAGTTGACCTCCTATGGATAATACGCCCTTCTTCAAAGGAATTACCCCTACAAAACTCTGGCTTTGCATTTCCTTAAGTAAAAATCTATTTTCATAGCTTACTCCGAATGCAACTTTCTGATTCACCGAAATCGCCCCCGGATTATTGAAGTACGACCATTCATCCGAAATAGCTACAGTGGCATTTGACAAAGCTACATTCCTAGCTCCAGAGGTGTAAACACCCTGAGTGAGAGCATCTTTTAATTGAAAAATAATAGCTAATAATATGACTATTTTCATTCAGTAAATTTGCCTCTAATTTAACTATAAAAAGCCAAGATTAATCTCATAAATGAATTTTTAATTTTCCCTTCTTATCTTCATAACAAGAACAAGAGTTGTATATTTGATGACCATATTAAGACAAAATGAGAAATTGGGAATTTAGTCCTGTAGATCTTTCGACTTGGAGAGATAAAATCAACGGAGAACTTAATAATAAGCAAGGTGGGTTGTCGTATTATGATGAAATTGAAGGATTTGAAATAAGTATTGCAGAGAAAAATTACCAAGAAAAATACCATTCGGAAGAAATTGAATATGGTAATATCAGTACTAAAAATGCGGTATCTATAGATGTTACCAACGAAAAAGAAGCAAATGAATTGGCTTTATATTGCCTAAACTATGGAGCTGACGCCCTATTCTTCCACGCCAAAAAGCAGATCATAGATTGGAGTATTGTTTTGAAAAATATTGAACTGATTTATATTCAGTCGTGGTTTTTACTAGAATCTACAGAACAAGAAAAATCATTAAATAGCGTTTTAGATAGAGCAGCTCTCGAGCATGCTACAGTAGTAGTGATGTCCGAAAATAATCACCGTATGGTTTTTCCTGGATTTGAAATGCAACAAATTGGATCTCCCGTATTTATTGAATTATCTTATTTATTGTATTCTCTGAACAATTATATTATTGATTCTGAACGATCGAAAATAGAAGAAGATTCATTGATATTTACCTGTGGTATGAGCGGTAATTATTTCATGGATTTAGCAAAAATTCGCGCGTTGAAGTTTTTGATTACTCAATTGCTAGATTCATATGCCGTTAAACCAAAAAAAATAGAATTTCATGCCCATTCAGGTTGGACGAATAAATCCTTAGAGGATATAGATACTAATTTACTGAGACAAACAACTGAGATAATGGCTGCCTATGCAGGAAACGTAGATGCTATTTTTAATAATCCCAGCACTAAATTGAGCACCAATAATACCGAATTAAAAGATTGGCGACTGTCATTAAATGTAATCAATTTGTTAAAAGAAGAAAGTTATTTTGACAGAGTGAAAAACCCACTGGATGGATCCCATATTTTCGCACAGTTGGTAGATGGACTGATTGATAAATCTTGGGCTTTTTTTACTGCCCATCAAGAAAAAAACGAATTCGATTTCTTAGAACTAACAAAAAATGAAATATCTTCCGCCAGGGAGATAAAAATAAGAAAATTCGTTTCTAATGAAATTACAAAAATTGGAATCAATGCGTTTAAACTAACCCAAACAAAGAACGATCATTTCTGGGGTGAAATTCCAAGCTTCTTAGGATTCCCATACCTCATTTTTGAAAAGGAATTGTAGCATGAAAAGAATTCAATTTAAGGATATTAAAAAGCCACCAGTTAGTTCTACTTCGGATGAGCCAACTTCATTTATGACTGCTGAGGGAATTGCGTGGAAAGAAAAATATGACAAACAAGATCTCCACAAAATTGGTCACCTAAACTATGTTTCAGGATTCCCTCCATATTTGGGTGGACCATACGCTTCTATGTATGCATCCAAACCTTGGACGATTCGGCAATATGCAGGTTTTTCCACTGCAGAAGATTCGAATGCCTTCTACAGGAGAAATTTAGCTTCAGGGCAAAAAGGATTGTCTGTGGCATTTGATTTAGCTACCCATAGAGGATATGATAGTGATCATGAGCGTGTTGTAGGTGATGTCGGAAAAGCTGGAGTTGCAATTGACTCTATCGAAGATATGAAAATTCTCTTTGACCAAATTCCATTGGATCAAATGTCTGTTTCGATGACTATGAACGGTGCGGTGCTTCCTATCCTTGCTTTTTATATCGCAGCTGCCGAGGAACAAGGGGTAGATAAGTCCGCTTTAATGGGAACAATTCAAAATGATATATTGAAAGAATTCATGGTGAGGAATACCTACATCTACCCACCTACTCCTTCGATGGAAATCATTTCATCAATTTTTGAGTACACCTCCAAGCAAATGCCTAAGTTCAATTCTATAAGTATTTCTGGTTACCACATGCAAGAAGCAGGAGCCACGGCTGTAATTGAACTGGCTTACACGATTGCCGACGGCGTAGAATATGTTAGAACAGGTTTAAAAGCAGGCCTAGAAATTGATGATTTTGCACCTCGATTGAGCTTTTTTTGGGCAATAGGTATGAATTACCATATGGAAATTGCAAAAATGCGAGCCGCCAGACTATTATGGGCAAAATTATTGAAGCAATTCAATCCTAAAAATCCTAAGTCACTGGCCTTGCGTACCCATTGTCAAACTTCCGGATGGTCCCTTACGGAACAGGACCCTTACAATAACCTAGCAAGAACTTGTATCGAAGCAATGGCAGCTGCACTTGGTGGAACGCAATCATTGCACACAAATGCTTTAGATGAAGCCATTGCCTTACCTACTGATTTTTCCGCAAGAATAGCTCGAAATACACAACTATTTATTCAAAAAGAGACAGGAATAACTGATTTTATCGATCCTTATGCTGGAAGTTATTTCATTGAAAAACTAACCGATCAACTAGCAGAGGAAGCCATGGTTTTGATTGACGAAATAGAATCTCTTGGCGGGATGGCTAAGGCCATAGAAACTGGATTACCAAAATTAAAAATTGAAGAGGCAGCAGCTAAAAAACAGGCAAGAATAGACGCTGGAATAGATATAATTGTTGGAGTAAATCGATACAAAACTGAGGATCAAATTAGTTTCGATATATTGGAGGTTGATAATACTAAAGTGAGAGAAAATCAATTAAAACGAATCCGTATATTAAAAGAAAATAGAGACAACAAAGAGGTACTAAAATGCCTCGAAGAACTTGAAAAAATCGCACGGGATAAGTCTAAAAATTTATTGGAAATTGCCGTAAGCTGTGCGAAGGCAAGATGCACATTAGGCGAAATTTCATCTGCTCTGGAAAAAGTATATGGTAGATATACCGCTTCCATTAAAACAATAAGTGGAGTTTATTCTAAAGAAGTTATGCAAGATAAAGACTTTATAGAAGCCAAAAGGCTCGTAGAACATTTCACCCAACTTGAAGGTAGAAGACCAAGAGTAATGATTGCCAAAATGGGACAAGATGGCCATGATAGAGGGGCTAAGGTGATTGCTACCTCTTTTGCTGACATCGGATTTGACGTAGATATGGGGCCATTATTTCAAACACCAGAAGAAGCGGCTAAACAAGCTGCAGAAAATGATGTACATGTTTTAGGGGTGTCCTCTCTAGCGGCAGGGCACAAAACTCTCGTTCCTAAAGTAATTGAAGAGTTAAAAAAAATAGACCGAAGTGATATAATGGTAATTGCTGGAGGCGTAATTCCTCAACAAGATTATGACTTCTTATACGATGCCGGAGTTTTTGGTATATATGGACCGGGAACGAAGATTGCAACAGCGGCCCAAGAAATTTTGAACCTATTGATTAAAAGTCATCAATAATATTTGGTATATTCGGCACAATAATTGAAAACGACCCAATAAAAAAATCACAATGAAAATAATTTGCTCTTTAGCTATGATGTTCTTGATCGTAACATCAGTATGTAGTCAAAAACCCTCTGTTACCATTAAAGCGAACAAAAATGTCCTAATTCTTGACGACACAAAAGAGGGAGCAGCCGCCAAAATAATACAACTAGATATAGCCTTTATAGCGGCAGGCACGAAAGAAAAAAATATCCTGTGGGCTATTAGTGGAGACAAAGGAAAAGATTGGGAATTCGTGAGCGGTAAAGAAACAGACCGATCAATTCAAGTAAAGTTTAAAAAAATAGGTACGTATGACGTCAGCGCAACTGTAGGATACTCCTTTTCCGATAAAAAAGGCGAGGAACAAGAGGATGAGGTTACAGAGGAAAAAGAAGCTTTTATAACCGTTTCCAATAACCTTGACGATCTTCAGCAGCTATTTGCCGATGAAAGTTTTGTCAAATTGGTAAAAAAAGCAGAAGACAAAAAAGTAATGCCAAAGTACGCCACTGATCCCACGCCAAATATTTTCCTCGCGAAAGGCTATTATGGGATGTACCTGAAAGGACTTAAAGACCCCCAAATTCCAGAACCTTACGAAGAGGCGATAGCTGCCACTGCATCAGCCATTGAAATGGACTTAAACGGACTTTATAATGTCAGTATTCACAAAATGTGGCTAGATAAATTCCAAAAAGAGATAAGCACCAACGCTATATTCATTAATTTGGAAGACTCAGAGGGTTACCCTTCTTTTTATATCGGAAAGGATATTGAAAAAAAGAATCAAATGAAAGATGAGCTGACTGCAGGACTTGAAGTTTATTCTTCCATATCCAAAAATCCCTATGTAGCTCGCTGGATAGATGCGGCCATTAAATATAATGCACGTGATTTCAAAACAGCAAATACCATTTATTCGGAAGAAATTCCTCGATTAATGAAACTTGAAAATATTGATAAACTAACTGAAACCGATAAAAAAATACTTAAAACTGGTATCATGCTATCTGCTCAAGTAATGACGGTAAGAGATCAAAACAATACTAAGGCTTGCGAAATACTACTGAAAGCAAATAATTGGTTTGGAGAGCAAAAAGATTTTTCACAATTCCTTGAGAAGGTATACAATAATTGTAAAGAGTAAATCAACATTTTACTGATGAAAACTTTAAAAAGAGAGTCCCAGCGGCTCTCTTTTTTTATACAAATTTGTTGAGTGTTCGAGAAAAATTTAATTTCAATAGTCAAAAACAAATATATCGTTGTCTCGATATTGTTCGTTACATACGCCTTATTTCTCGATGATTACGATATCTTCACCCTCTTAAATCAAAAAAAGCGATTGTCAGTAATCATTGAAAAAAAGGAAAAAGTAGATCAAAATTTACTAATCACAAAAGAAACTTTAAACGATCTGCGCAGCATGGAAAATGTGGTTAATTATGCACGTTCTGTTAAGTTCTTCAAAAAAGATGACGAAGATATCTTTATTATTACTCGCGAATAAACGAAACTGATTCTAATCGAGAACTGGGAAAATAATAATTAAGAATATCTTCTGCTCTATATCCTTGTTTTGTCATATTCATCGCCCCTTCTTGGCAAAGCCCTACTCCATGCCCAAATCCCCTTCCGGATAAAACAATATTATTTTCGATTAAACTTACTGAAAAAAAAGTTGACTTCAATCTAAATTCCTCCCGAATATCCCTAAGAGGAATGCCGAAAATTGGGTGTATAAAAAATGAAAGTCTTGACTCCTGACTAAAATTCGTCATCCAATAAAAGTGTGTCGAGTCTTGAATGGGGAAATTATATGTTTTAGAAAAAAAAGATGACCATTTTTCCAATGGAATAGTTTTTTTCCAAGTTGCTTGCTTTGTGTGAGTGCAAAACGGGTCTTTAAAACTACTTAAACCCTCAATCGAAGTATTCCACACCATTTCAGGGTTTGAAATTTCACCACCACAATTGGCATGAAAAAATGTCGGTGCATAGCTTGTATCTTGATGAACTAATACTTTATTATTTGTGGTAAGTACCGCAGAATCTACAAGATTCTTAGCGGCATTTCTTTTGTGAAGATATGCTTGACAATGTACTAGATCACACAAATTAAATCCCTCTTTTTCATGACGTTGCCAGTTTTTAAGTGCATAAGTTCTTGAAATTATAGACTGAACTTTGTAGTACTCGAAAGTTTGCCCCACCCCAGCTTCACTCTCAACAACTCCCTCTAAGTAATCGTTCAGTGGTATGTAATTGACTATTTTTAGGTTGTTATTTTTTGTAGTCTCAATATGTAATTCACCTTCATAAACTCTAGATTTCAATTCCGGAATGAGCGGTTTTATTTGAAAATAATCTTGATATTTATTAGGAATAAACACGGCCTTCTTGGTGAGGATTATACGATCACCCATTGAAAGTTTCATGCCATTTTCTTGAGCTGTAATTAGTATTGATTCATCTAGTTTACACTCTCCGATGAAAGAAGAGTCACAATAAATCATATATGATCCTGTATTGGATGAAAAATTAATCTTTTTTACAACGTGTTCGAAATATAAACCCACATTGATTTTTTGAGACAATCCATGCTCCGCAAAAATAAGCAGTAAAAAAACAATTTTTTTCATAAATGAACTAACTCAGTATCTGGGTCGCAATCCTTTCACTGGCTCCAGAGTCACCCAATAATTGAACCAATAATTCATACTCTGAATATACCCTTTTGGTTTCAAGACCGTCCGGTACTATTTTCAATAGCTCATTATAAATTCTTTGACTCGTACAATCTTGTTGAATCAATTCTGTGAGAACTGGTCTATCTAAAATTAGATTCACTAGAGATATGTACTTGATTTTAACTAATTGCTTAGCAATAAAATAGGATAAAAATGAGCTTTTATAACACACCACCTGAGGAACCTTGAATAAGGCTGTTTCTAATGTTGCCGTTCCTGATGTAACAATTGCTACTGTGGCGTGACATAATAATTCATAGGTCCGATGTTGGGCGAATTCAATTGCTTCACTTTGATATTGTGTGTAGAAAGATAAAGGGAGATTCGGAGCACAGGCTACAACAATTTTATAACCCTCAAGTTTTTTCGCAGCGGCAATCATTAAAGGTAACTTTCTTTCTACCTCCTGTTTCCTACTTCCCGGTAAAATAGCAACAATTGGCCTTGACTTAATTAACCACTCACTCTCCTTATCATTCTTAAATGTACTGATTTCATCGAGCAAAGGGTGGCCAAAATAATGAGCCTTATAGTGATATTTATTATAAAATTCTACTTCAAAAGGCAATATACAAAACATGGCATCTACATATTTTCGAATAGTAAAAACTCTATTTTTCTTCCATGCCCATATCTGCGGTGAGATGTAATATACTACATGTATACCACGCAATTTTGCCCATTTAGCCATTCTAAGATTGAATCCAGGATAATCAACTAAAAGGATTGTATCGATGTTGTAAGAAATCAACTGTTCTTTGCAATCGTGGAAGTTTTTTTTGATTTTATTGATGTTTAGTAAAACTTCGAGAAACCCCATAAAAGATAAATCTTTCAATTCTTTCAATACCTCTACCCCGGCATCCTTCATTTTATCGCCACCCCATCCAAAAATCGACAATTCAGAATTTATTTTCAGCAACTCCTTAACTAGGTTCGATGCATGTAAGTCACCTGAAGCTTCACCAGCGAGAATAAAAATTCTGTTTGGAGACATCCTACTGAAATTCGTAGTTAGAGAGGAAAACGTATAACATGTAAGGTGCATAAGCCAACATCCCTAATATTAGCCCTCTTGTTATCATGTATTTTTCCTTGTTCAAGAAATAATAGAACCAAATCAAGTTTGAAATTAAGGCTATGGATAAATGCTTACTTTTTATCATGTCATTGGCCTCGAACTGTAACCAAGCGTATTGGATAGATACATTTTGGGCCTGGCCTAGAATAAACCAGACAACTGGTAAAAATACCAACGGAGATATCAACCCTATCGTTAAACCTAAAAGTGTCTCTTTGGAAAAAAAACTACGCATTTTCAAGTGATTTTAATAAAGGTATATGAGTATATGCTGTTAAATCAAATTGCGTTGGCACCACACTAACATAGTCATTTTTCAACGCAAACAAATCCGTTTCAGTGCGTTGGTCTTGATCAGAAAACTCACCTGTTAGCCAATAATAAGGTTCACCAAATTGATCCATCCTTTTCTCGAATCGATCTGCCCAATAAGCATGAGCTTGAGAACATATTTTCATACCTTTAATCTGTTCCAATTCTCTTTTCGGCACATTAACATTCAAACATACATGATTAGACAATTGACCTGTCAATACGAACCGAATTATTTTTTCAGCATAGAACATCGTTGCAGAAAAATCAGCGTTGGCATCAAAATCTGCCAATGAAAACCCTATTGAGCAAATGCCCTCCATCGCTCCTTCAATCGCCGCTGACATCGTACCTGAATACAATACATTTGTAGATGAGTTTTCGCCATGGTTAATACCGGATAGAATAAGATCTGGACGAGAATGAAGGACTTCATATATTCCTAATTTTACGCAATCTACAGGAGTTCCTGAACATGAGTACGCCTCAACGTCGTCAAATAAATTACTTTTCTTCAATCTTAATGGATGATGTATTGTAATCGCATGCCCCATTCCTGATTGTGGCTTGTCGGGAGCAACAACTACCACCCTGCCTAACTTTTTTGCAACAGTAACTAAGGAATGTAACCCTTTTGCGTGAACGCTATCGTCGTTGGTAATTAAAATCAATTTTTGTTGTTCCATGCTCGTCAAATTTAATTAATTTATTCAGCGTAATACTTAGATTTGTAATCAATATATGAACAAACTAAAAATTATTTCATCAGAGCAAAAATTCGCTTTTTGCATGGTTGCTACCTCACCGTTGAGGAGTGAAGCCAAGGATAGTGCAGAAATGGTTTCTCAGCTTCTATTTGGAGAGCCTATTCATGTAAAACAAATACAAGAAAATTGGATTGAGGTTGAAACCTATTTCGATGGATATTCAGGTTGGATGGACAGAAAACATGTTTTGGCGATTTCGGAAAAAGAAATGCGTAAATGGCTAAATGAACTACAATATTCACAATTTTCGAATATGAGCATTTTAACACAATGGGGTAATCAGCTTTTAACACCAGGAAGTTTTATAGGAATTGAAAGCAACTTTTCTATTGGGGACTTTTCATTTTCTACCCCAGAACTAGCGATGCGTGATGTTTCAAGTACCTTTGAGATTGCCCAAAAATTTTTAAACACTCCCTATTTATGGGGAGGTAAATCTATTTATGGTATTGATTGTTCGGGTTTGGTTCAAACAGTTCTTAGATTGAAATCCATAAACATACCCAGAGATGCCTTCCAGCAGCAAGAAATGGGAGATGATGTCGAATTCGGTAACATCAAAACTGATGATATTGCATTTTTCTCGAATAATGACGGTAAAATAATTCATGTAGGAATTTTAAACCAACATGGCAAGATCATTCATGCTTCGGGAAGAGTTAGAATCGACAAATTAACACAAGAGGGAATTTGGAACGAAGACTTTGAAACGCTCACTCATTCGCTAGCTAGTATCAAACGTTTATTTTAATTTTTATGAGAAAGAATCTGCAATACGCCATTGATATATGCGCCTCAAAACCCAACGTAGCATATAAAAAAGCCGAGGAAATTTATCAAGAATATTCACAAATAGATGATTTATTTTCATTGAATGAAGCCAAAATGGTCATGGCTCATGCTGGACAATTTCTTGGTCTATATTCCCTATCCTATCAATTAGCACATGACTGTTTGGTTTATTTTGAAAATGAAAAAGCCGAGTATCATATTGGCTACGTGCTGAATACTTTAGGGTTTATTTATAATTATTTTGACGATCATCAGAGTAGATTGGAAGTAAATATTAAAAGCTTGGAATTACGAAAGAAAACGGGCGATATTGATGGATATTCCCGATCGTTAAATAACACCGGTGACACCTATATACAGCTCGGAGAATATGAAAAAGCATTACCGTTTTTAACCGAATGTCTTTCTAAAACACCAGAAGAAAATTTACGTATGCACTGTGTAGCAAATTCAAACATAGGAGAAGCATTGTACCATTTGAATGAATTCTCCTCATCACGAAAACACTTTGATATATGTTTAAAATTGAGTGACTCCATCGCATTTCATCCGATAACTTTTAATTGCCAACTATTTATCGGAATGATTTATTTAAAAATCAATGATTTTCCAAATGCTAAGCTTTTTTTTGAAGAAGCTGAAAAAACCGTCATACAGCTTGTTGATGCCAATGAAGAAAGAGCACAATTACACAAGCAATTGGGGAATTACTTTAAGCAAACAGAGAACTTTAAAGAAGCAATATACCACTTCCAGGAATTTTATCATTTAGAGCAAGCGATAAAAACAGCAAAGCAACAAAAAGAAATAAAAAACATTCAGCATGCAGTAGAAATCAACGAACTTCAATCACAGAAAAATTCCCTAGAAGTACTAGTACGCGAAAGAACTTCTAAATTGGAAAATACCTTAAAAGAACTGAGCGCACAAGAATTATTAAATCGCAAAACTCTAAATTCTGCAAGAAATGCAATAATCGTATTTAATGAGGAAGGTGTCATTAGCGATTTTAATCCTTCGGCCGGTAAATTACTTGAAGCGAAGCTCGGCACAAACATCTCCGATTATTTATTCTTTAAAGATCATTTCGTTTTTCAACAGGTGTTATCACATTTATTTTCACCTGAAACAAGTGATCAACTGAAGTTTGAATTTGAAATGTATCATACGAGAGCAGGAAATGAATTAATTCTTGATGTATCATTTACTCAAGTTGAAGACAACAATAAAAAAAAGGGGATTTCTTTTATAAATGACATTACCATTCAAGTACTTGCGGATAAGGATCGAAAGAAGGAATTAGAAACTGAAATCACTATTAATTATTTTGCACAATCGCTGTTTAAAGCCAATTCTGTGGATGAGGTGCTTTGGGGTTTGGCGAAAGATTGTATTTCAAGACTAGAATTTGTAGATTGTGTCATCTATATAATCGATGAAGCGTCAAAATTACTCGTTCAAAAGGCCGCCCATGGACCAAAAAATCCTATTGACTTTGATATTCACAAACCAATTACCATCCCTTTAGGTAATGGAATTGTCGGTTCAGTAGCAAAATCTGGGATAGCGGAGATCATTTCAGATACATCCCTAGATGAACGGTATATTTTGGACGACGACATGCGCTTATCCGAAATTGCTGTACCGATTAAATTGGGCGACAAGGTAATTGGTGTTATTGACTCCGAACACCCCGAAAAAGACTTTTACACGGATCGTCATTTGCGCATATTAACCACGATCTCTAAATTGGTAGCAAACCGAATTGATAAACTCAAAGAACAAGAAGATAAAGAACGTTTACAGAAGGAAATCGTGCAAATGAATGATTCTCTTGAAAGACAAGTATTACAGAAAACAAAGGAAAACATTCAATTAAATAAAGAAATTGCTGAAAAAGAAAAAAGTTTTTTAATGGCAGAAATGTCATCGCTTCTAGCACATGAATTAAATACTCCTCTAGCAAATATTCAAAATTCAGCGAGTGCTTTACACGAAACTATTAAGGAACATTCGACGATTAAAAATCTCTCAGTTGCAACAAATGAATCCCTTAAAATTGAACTTGAAGATACACTAAAACAACGCATTAATGAACCTACGCGCCTTTTATCTACAAAAAATTCTTTAAAAGAACAACAACTCGTTAGGGAGATCATTGAAAAGAGGGGCTTATTAAATTTAACTGAATCAATACCAGAAATAATAAGAGTAAATCTTGCGGAAGAACGTATTTTGATACTTCTTGATGAAATCGAAGGTGTTCAGCAATTGCTAAAGACGGCCTGTTATGAAAAGAGCATCTCCACATTTGTCACAATATTAAAATCAGGTGTAAATGATATTTCGCGTGTTGTTGAAGAGGTCAAATCATTGAAATCCTTGGAGACAGCGAATAAAAAGGAAGAAATTTATTTACATGATTTAGTTTTCAGAAACCTGAAACAAAATTTTCATGAGACTTTATGCAAAAACGAAGATCAATCTATCCTAATTAAAGGTGAACCTGAGAAATTGACTCAACTTTGGAATGGAATATGGAAAGTTGTAGACGAATTTAGTACAGTGAATCAAGAGGTTCCTGTTTGTTTTTATACTTACTTGAAAGATAAGAATACGGTGCTTAAAGTGGAAATTCCTACTACTACGGTCGATAAAAATTTCTTTAATTATTCAACAGACTTCAATTCCTATGCCGGTGTAAATCATTCACTCCGCGTCCGTTTAAGCATTCTGAAATCAATTTTAGAGGTTCACAATGCAAAACTCACCTATGAAATAAAAGCACAATATTTAGTTTTCCGCATGGAATTCTCAAATATTTACGAGGAATAATAAACCTTTTAAGACCTTTTCTCGTAAATTTGTACTTTTAGTAAAAACTATTTTTGCATATGAAAATTTTAATCACAGGAGGAGCAGGATTTATAGGAAGTAACCTTGCTAAAAGACTAGTAAAAGAAGGGCATTCTGTTGTTGTTTTGGACTCATTATTACGAGGAAACAAATTGGACAAATGGACTTATTCCAAAATCAAATTTGTTAAAGGAGATGTTCGGAGTAGAAAACTTGTTGACGAATGTTCTGAAGGTTGTGATGTTATTTACCATTTCGCAGCTGTTCTCGGAGTAGATATCGTGGCAGACAACCCTGTTGACACAATGGATGTCGAAGTTATCGGAACAAGAAATGTGGTTGAGGCGGCAGAAAAAAATAATGTGAAGTATATCTTATATGCTTCAACGAGTGGGATATATAGTCATTCGGCGATAGTAAAAAATGCGCTAACTGAAGAAGTATTAGTAGACCCAAGAACGTCTTATGCCATGGCTAAGAGATACAACGAAATTTACTTAGCTTCGCACCATGAAGAAAGAAATTTAAATGTTGTTTCCTTGCGTTTCTTCAACGTTTACGGATGGAACCAAGACAATAGAATGGTTGTGCCGAGATTTTTCGAACAATGTCTTGAAAATAAAGATATAACAATTTTTGGTACAGGAAAGCAAACACGAGACTTCACTTACATCGACGATACCGTTGAGGCCTGTTACCGTTTAATGTGTTTGGATGGATGTCACATCGTTAATATTGCCAATGAGGCAGAATGGTGTATTACTGATCTCGCTAACGAAATCAAACTTACTACAGGATCCACCTCGGATTTAACCTATATAGAAGCGCCGAAGAAACGCTACGATTACGAAGTAGAACGTAGAGTGGGAAGTTCTAAAAAGCTGTTCGAACTAACAAACTACAAACCCCTTACAACGCTTAAATCAGGTTTAGAGCAAATCTATCAAATAAATTACGCAGAAAAAGTAAACGCATAAATGAGAGACGAAGTTATTTTTCAATTAATAGAAGAAGAAAAAAACAGACAGCTACATGGTATCGAATTAATCGCTTCTGAAAACTTTGTCAGTCAGCAGGTGATGGATGCCATGGGTAGTGTACTTACAAATAAATACGCCGAGGGACTTCCGGGTAAACGATATTACGGAGGTTGCCAAGTGGTTGACAAAGTTGAACAGCTAGCAATAGACAGATTGTGTGAACTTTTTGGAGCGACCTGGGCAAACGTACAACCTCATTCTGGAGCACAGGCAAATGCGGCTGTTTTTCTTGCTTGCTTAAATCCCGGTGATAAAATATTAGGTTTTGACTTGTCTCATGGTGGACACCTTACACACGGTTCTCCTGTCAATTTTTCGGGAAAATTTTATGTGCCATTTTTCTATGGTGTTTCGAAAGAAACGGGGCTCATTGACTACGATCTCATGGAGGAAACTGCCAAAAGAGAAAAGCCTAAAATGATTATATGTGGTGCATCAGCATATTCTAGAGATTGGGACTATGCTAGAATTCGAAAAGTAGCAGATGAAATCGGTGCTTTGGTTTTGGCTGATATCTCACATCCATCCGGATTAATCGCTGCCAAACTTTTGAATGATCCAATGGAATATTGTCATATTGTTACAAGTACAACCCACAAAACATTAAGGGGACCAAGGGGCGGAATAATTATGATGCGTCATAATTTTGACAACCCATTTGGTATAAAATGGAACAACGGTAACTTACGTTCAATGGCTGCCCTATTAGACGCGGCTGTTTTTCCAGGGACGCAAGGTGGCCCTCTAGAACACGTAATTGCCTCAAAAGCAGTGGCTTTCGGAGAAGCGCTTACTCCAGCCTTTCGAACGTACATGGAGCAAGTAAAAAAGAATGCATCTGTAATGGCAGAAGAATTTATCAAGATGGGTTATCATATTGTTTCTGGGGGAACCGATAACCATAGTATGTTGATAGATTTAAGATCTAAAGGTATTAGCGGAAAGGATGCCGAAAACACATTAGTTCTCGCAGATATAACCGTCAATAAAAATATGGTGCCTTACGACTCAGAGTCTCCATTCGTAACCTCTGGAATTCGAATAGGTACGCCAGCAATCACTTCAAGAGGAATAAAAGACAACGAGATACAAGTTATTGCAGGTTTAATCGATGAAGCCTTAATGAATCGAAATGACCAAGATGCTTTACATCACGTTCGAGGAAAAGTGAACGACTTGATGTCTCATCGTCCATTATTTACCTGGTAAATGACTTTTAAGTCAAAAAGAGACCAGTTTTTTCCAATTATTCTTCTCTTCGTTGCGGTACTTTACACGAGCATTGCACTATTTATTTGGTTTTTAGAAGATGATCGAGAGGCTATTTATGGGTTGGGAGGCGTATTTCTTTTGTTATGCCTTCTTTTGTTTGCTATTCAGAAAACTACATTTTACCACATAGGCCAGGATAACACCCTTATTTGTAGAACAATTCTTTTTAAAAAAAGAATTGCCATTGACAAAATTAAATCTATTCAAGACAGTAATGGCTTATTTGTCGGATGGAAAATGAATACTGCATGGAAATGTATCGTTATTACCTATAATAAATATGATGAATTATTGATCTCGCCTGATGACGAGTTGCTATTCATAAAAACTTTAACAGAAATAAATCCCAACATATATGTCAAGTCCAATTTTTGAAAATCAGATTTTTGTTGATGAAAAAGTAAAGGCGTTTAAATTTAAAAACGAATATTCGCTTTACAACGAAAAAGGTGAGGTTATTGGAGCCATTCATCAAATTCTTAGCACTTGGGAAAAAGTTAGATCCCTTCTCCTCAGTCAGAAAATCACCCCTTTCTCTTATGAAATAAGAAACGATCGCGATGAAGTAATTGCTCAAATAAAAAAAGGTTGGACATTTTGGTTGCCAAAGATTCAGTTGATAATGGATGGGGAGAACATAGGAGTGATTCATCAACGATTTAAACTCATTAAACCGAAATTCGACATTTACGACAAGACAAATCATTTAATAGGTTCCATTAAAGGCAATTGGTCTCATTGGCAATTCGATATTACTGATGCTCAAGGAAATACTATGGGTCAAGTCTCAAAAAAATGGGCGGGCATAGCAAAGGAATTTTTCACAACCGCGGATAAATATATTGTGGATATTGACCAAAATATAAAAGATGTAAAAGCGCGTATGCTTGTCCTATCTGCAGCACTAACCATAGATTTAGTTCTGAAAGAACAGGGTAAATAATCTATTACATCTCCCTTTTTGGTTAAGCTTTTGCCTAATCATTATCAGGAATCTAGCATGAGTATTTTCCAATTCTTACTAAGTAATATCTGATGAAGGGTTCATTAATTTTCTTAATTTTATCACAAACAATGCGATGAAAAAATTTCTTCTTCTTTTCCTACTGATTTCCTTTGAAATTGCCGCACAAGAAAACGCGACCCAATGCTCAAAAAGGAATAAATATAAAAATCACCAAGTCAAAAGTAATGCGCTAACTGTCTCTCAAATTGCGGAAACAGAAAAATACGACGTTAATTTTTATCACTTGGATTTAACTATGACAAATACATCTACTTATTTGTCTGGAACCGTAAGAATGGATGCAACGGCAAAACAACCCATCGATTCTGCACTTTTTGAATTATTTCCAACACTTGTAATCTCACAGATTAGGTTGAATGGAATTCCTACAGCATTCTCTAGATCACAAACCGCCGTAAAAGCATTTGTCAATGTAAGCTTAGGGCAATCATTCTCGCTCGAAATTGATTACTCTGGTAATCCCCCATCCGCACAAACTAATCCTCTAGGAGGAAGTGGGATCACCGCTGGATCCTCACAGAGTTGGGGGAATAAAGTTGTTTGGACACTTTCTGAGCCATTTTCTGCCATGGAATGGTTTCCATGTAAACAAAGTTTAAAAGATAAAGCAGATAGTTCATTTTTTTCCATTACGGTCCCCGACACCTTGAAGGCAGGCTCCAATGGTATTCTGGCGAGTATCGATAATCTCGGAAATGGTTATTTGAAGTTTAATTGGGAACACAGACACCCCATAGATTATTATTTGATCTCAGTATCCGTTGCGAAATATGTGGATTATTCCTTGTTTGCGAATCCAGTAGGAGCCCCACAACCAATTTTGATTCAAAACTATATTTACAATAACCCAGCAACCCTACCAAATTTTATCGACGAGATCAATGAAACAGCAGATTTTATCGAGCTGTATTACGAATTGTTTGGTCCCTACCCTTTTGAGGATGAAAAATATGGCCATTGCATGGCACCGATTTCCGGTGGTATGGAACATCAAACAATGACGACTCAGGGCTTTTTCAACAAGACACTAACTGCTCACGAGCTTGGGCATCAATGGTGGGGTAATAGCGTCACTTGTGCGTCTTGGGCAGATATTTGGGTAAATGAAGGATTTGCCTCATACAGCGAATATCTAATGCTCGAAAATTTATATCCTGCGGAAAAAAATCAACACATGTTCGATGTCCACGATAACGTAAAATCACAAAACGGCGGTAGCACATGGGTCTTAGATAGTTTAAATGAATCCCGGCTATTTAGCGGCAGATTGACCTATGATAAAGGTGCCGCAATAATTCATACCATGCGGTTTATGGTCAACAATGACAGCTTGTTTTTCGCAATAATGAGAGATTTTCAGCAATCGTTCAAAGACAGTGTCGCTCATGGAATTGATTTTAAAGACAAATTGAATGAGCATACTGGCCAAGATTTTACTCAAATGTTTGAAGAGTGGTATTTTGGTGAAGGTTTCCCTACCTATTCTGTGAAATGGAAGCAAGAAGGAAATGATGTAATTGTTCAAGTGAATCATACTGCCTCTAAACCGGGAGTAACACCAACTTTTACAAATGCTATAGAAATTAAATTTAATCGTACACCGCTTCAAGATTCTGTTGTGAGATTTCCTATTTCTTCAAATCAAGAAACGTTCTTCTTGCCAAATTTCGGAACATTGAGTACGAGTGCGACTGCAATTATCGATCCCAACAACTGGGTAATCAATAATGCAGGAGCTATTACCCAGGATAATTCCCTTTCACTTTCTGAAAACAAGGATCCTCGAGAACTTGTTTTATATCCGAATCCAACTAATGGTCCTTTCACCATTCAAAATGTTTCTACTCAGGTGCAAGTTAATGTGTTAGACATGTTTGGAAAAGTTGTTAAATCACTAATTTTTGAGCCTAATACCTACATCGATTTATCGGAACTTAAAAAAGGAAATTATTTACTTGAAATTATGTTCCCCGAAAATCAAAAAAGATTGAAGATCATTCAGTTATAACTATTTTTTTGAATTGTTTTATTGAGTGTGCGCTTTCTTACCACCAATAGTTAAAATTCTAATCCTAATGAAAATCCCAAATTGAGTTAATATTTTCATTTGCCATTCTTTTTCCTTGATGAAAAAGAATCACCACGAAGTAGCAGCGAAGCTAAAAAATCAAGGCGCTGAATTTATTTTTGTTCGTAAGTTATTGTTAAACATGTATTTAAAACTCGTAGCGAACAATTTTAACTCCTTTCTGAAACTGAAATTTTATAAAAATGTTCTTGCAGAAATTTTAAAAATTAACAGTTTCAGTTCAGTAGCTAAAACCAAGAAATTCAAGGCCCAAGATT
>CAMDLY010000035.1 GCA_945902115.1 Lishizhenia tianjinensis
TCCAGGCCTTTGAGCTCTATTTTTTCGCAATTTTCAATAAGATTTTGCTGATAAATTATTTTTCCTTCGGAAGTAACAACCTGGGCCCCTTTGGGTGGAACTCCGGTTAACCACTGTATTGTCAGTTCTCCTTTGGACACAATACAGATCATATCTTGTGCTGACGCTTCTGGTATTTGTGCTGTTGAAGACAGTTCAAATACGTTTTCGTCTACCACATTATTTAAGATAGTTTGATTGATGCCAGTAGAACCATGAGCCACACCGGTTTGACCTAATGGAATACCTTGTATCCAACGGTCAACGTGGCAAGATATAAAGATGTCAGTTTGATCAGAGGTGGTATTTGTTTGAATTACAGGGGATATTTCAACTGGCTGTTGGTTTTGATCTCCTAAATTATGAAATTCAAAATAACCCTCATTTCCCTCAATATTGTTATTATTATTCAAATCGTTATTTCCACCAATGATCATGTGCATGTAGCCGGCTTGCCACCCCCAATACATAGAAGGGCTTTGAAAACTTAATGGGTCTGATTCTAGGCGTGTCGAAATGTCTTGCGCGAAAATCCCAGATTGTGTGTTGAGTTCTTTTGGCACCCCAACTAAAAAATTAATTTTCTCTACCTGTTGGATAGGGAGATAGCCAAGGTTAATAACGTGATTCGAAGGCTCAATCAAATGCACTTCGTAGTCAAATGATGTTTGTTGGCCCCCATCATGAGTGATAATAAAATTGGAAACATAATAGTCAAAATGATCTAGCTTCAACAGAGAATTATCCTGAGCGGTGTATGGCGAACTCATATTTAGGGCTGCCCCTGAAAAAACCGGGTCTATATGAATGAATATATTACTCTGCCCATTAACACCTAGGGCAAAAAGAACAAAAGGAATAGCAAGAATTTTCATATTCAAATTTATGAATTTAATTTGACGTTTTGTTAAGCTTGAAGAACTCCCAAAGTATAACTCCACCGCATACAGACACATTTAAACTGTGTTTTGTTCCAAATTGTGGTATTTCAAGTACAATGTCTGAGGCGTCTACCACCTCTTGTTGAACACCATTTACTTCATTACCAAAAAATAATGCAACCGGCTGGCCTTTGTTAAATGAAAGATCGTCAAGTTTAGAGGTGTTTTCAGCTTGTTCAATACTACAAATCGTATAGCCATCATTTCTTAATTTTCGGCAGAGCTCAAGCGCAGATTGTACATGCTCCCAATCAACTGATTCTGTTGAACCCAAGGCTGTTTTGTGTATATCTTTGTGTGGCGGACAGGCCGTTATGCCACATAGATAAATTTTTTCAACGTTGAAAGCATCTGCTGTCCGAAAAAAAGAACCTATGTTATTTAGCGAACGGATATCGTCCAAAACGACAACAATAGGAAATTTTTTTTGACGTCTAAACTCCTCTTCTGAGACCCGCTCAAGTTCCCACAGTTTTAGCTTCCGGTTTTTTAAACGCATCGTCATAGCTCTATTCTGCCAATGTATATTCTGTTAATATTAATGTCCTTGGGCCCACTACCAATGGTCTCTGTTCTCGACCCTATACCATTAGTTTGTTTTTGTGAACTTCTGTAGTTGATGCCGACTATTTGTTCTTTTTCGTTTTTTACCCAGTTCATAAAAATTACGGCATGCCCCGAATTGTTATTCCGCCAAAACTGGACAAAGTCGCCGGGTATAGCCTCAGGCAAATCTTTTGCGCAGCCCCATTGCATCTCTTCGAGAGCTAAAACACATTGTCTCTCGATACTTTCCGGAGGGATTCCGTACCAAACACGCTGAAAGCGCTTTAGTTTCGGACCAATAGTATCTGGAAGTACAGATAGTCTCTTTACTGTTTCAAAGGCAACACTAAAGGTGAATCCTGAACAATAAGTTCCACTTATGCTTTTTTCTAAAAATACTTCATCCCCAACCATTAGGTTTTTGTACACGCCCGTACTCGACCAAGTATACCCTCCACCTGAGTGTTTTTCAGCCTCTTCCATGACAATAGAATTTGCGGCTTGACCCAGTATGAAGAGGGGAAAACTCAGACTTAATATGATTCCTATGAACTTCACAACTGTAAAGTTATGTAGAAACAAACACTTGTCCTTTTCATCCATTCAAAGCTTTCAACAGGCTAATTTGAATAAAGCAAGTTTAAGCAAAAAAAAGAGGGGTGAGACCCAACAGAAATGCGTATCTTTAGAATGTAAAATCCGTTTCGTTTGATAAAAAATAATTTAGATTCAAAACATGTTGAAACACCCTTGATGAAACAATACAACGCAATCAAGGCGAGACACCCTGATGCATTGTTACTCTTTAGGGTGGGGGATTTTTATGAAACATTCGGAGCTGATGCCGTGAAAACATCCAAAATACTTGGAATCATACTAACGAAAAGAAAAAATGGTTCTGCATCGGAAATTGAATTGGCAGGATTCCCGCACCATTCAATAGATACCTATTTACCCAAACTTGTTCGTGCCGGGCAACGCGTGGCAATTTGTGATCAATTGGAAGACCCAAAAATGACTAAAACAATTGTCAAAAGGGGCGTTACGGAATTAGTAACACCGGGGGTTTCGTTTAATGATCAAGTTTTAGAACAGTCCAAGAACAACTTTTTATGCGCCCTTTATTTTGGTAAAAGAACCCATGGAATTTCTTTCATAGATATATCAACAGGAGAATTTTTGGTAGCACAAGGGGATCAAGAATACTTGGAAAAACTCATCAGCGGCTTCGAGCCAACGGAGATTATCTATCCAAAAAATAAAGCGCAAGAGTTCAAGACTCTTTTTGGAGATCAATTTTATACATTTCGGCTCGAAGATTGGGTGTTTACAAGCGATTTTGCCGAAGAAATTTTAAACAAGCAATTCAACACGAAATCTTTAAAAGGCTATGGGGTTGAGGGTCTCAATGAAGGGATAATCGCTGCAGGAGCGATATTACATTACTTAAATGAAAACCAACACCACAAACTTGGCCATATTACGGCACTTTCTAGAATTGAGGAGGAAAAATACGTTTGGCTTGACAAATTTACTGTGCGGAATCTCGAGTTGGTTTACTCTACAAATGATCATGCTGTTACCTTAGCACAGATTCTAGATCAAACCTCTACCCCAATGGGGGGGAGGTTGTTAAGAAGGTGGTTGGTTCTGCCTTTAAAGGATAGAAAGGCAGTAGAAGATCGCCTTGAAATAGTGGATTATTTGTGTAGCCAAAACCAAATTCAATTTGAACTTACCCAGCGATTGAGGGAAATAGGAGATTTAGAGCGATTAATCTCTAAGGTTGCTGTTGGAAAAATCAACCCTCGAGAAATAGCACACTTGAAGCGCACATTATTGCAAATACCCCTCTTAAAAACCCTTCTAGACACTAAAGAGCATGCTGCAATTTCAACGCTCAATGGGCAACTTGACGCATGTACTCCGCTTATAGAACTTATTGAAAAATATATTATTGAAGAGCCTGCCATCCAATTAGGTAAAGGAAGAGTGATTTGCAATGGATTAAATGAGCAACTGGATGAGCTTAGAGATATAGCATTCAACGGCAAGGAACATTTGGAAAAGCTACAGAATGGAGAGGCCGAAAGAACAGGAATCCCTAGTTTGAAAATTTCATTCAATAACGTATTTGGATACTACATAGAGGTTAGAAATACTCACAAAGATAAAGTTCCACAAGATTGGATACGCAAGCAAACCTTGGTTAATGCGGAGAGATATATCACAGAAGAGTTAAAAGAGTACGAGGTTAAAATTTTAGGTGCAGAAGAAAAAATATTGAGTATTGAAAGTTCTTTATTTCAGCAGTTAGTCCTTGAAATGGCGTCCTATGTGCTGATTATTCAACAAAACGCTCGGGCAATTGCAAGGCTTGACTGTTTGCTTTCATTCGCGGCCGTCGCCACTTCAAATAATTATTGTAAACCTCAATTAAATGATGGTTATGTAATAGATATAAAAAACGGAAGACATCCTGTTATTGAGAAGAGACTTCCTGAGGGACAAGAGTATATTCCAAATGATGTTTTTTTAGATAATGAGTCTCAGCAAATCATTATGATAACTGGACCGAACATGAGTGGGAAAAGTGCTATTTTGAGACAGACAGCTTTGATTGTGTTGATGGCTCAAATGGGATCTTTCGTTCCCGCCGATTCTGCCGTTCTAGGAATGACGGACAAAGTATTTACGCGAGTTGGTGCTTCAGACAACATTTCATCTGGTGAGTCGACATTCATGGTTGAAATGAATGAAACTGCGAGTATATTAAACAATATGTCGCCTAGAAGTTTGATTTTACTAGATGAAATTGGAAGAGGAACCAGTACCTACGACGGAATTTCAATTGCTTGGGCCATCGCTGAGTACTTACATGAATTTCCTAAGGCAAAATGTAAAACGTTATTTGCCACTCACTACCATGAGCTTAATGAGATGACTAAGCATTTTGAACGTATTCGAAATTATAATGTCTCCGTCAAAGAAACCGCAACTAGCGTGTTGTTTTTAAGAAAGCTGCAGCCAGGAGGCTCACATCATTCCTTTGGTATTCACGTGGCAAAAATGGCAGGAATGCCAACCCTAGTGGTGAAAAGGGCCGAAGAGGTGCTTGGAGATTTAGAGCAAACGCATACAACGTTTACCAATGAAAAGGTCAATACAAAAAAGAAGTCGAAAGACCATCAAAACATGCAATTAAGCTTTTTTCAATTGAACGACCCTATCCTAGAACAAATCCACGAGGAACTTATAGGAATTGATATTAATACCTTAACTCCTGTCGAGGCCTTGATGAAACTCAATGATATTAAAAAACTGACTGGCGGATGAATGAGGTAAGTCTTACTAAGATGAGGTGGAGGTTGTTTTTGTTAGGGGTATTAAAAATACCAATGATTCATTACGTACGTCCGAAATTAATTTTTTGTAACGACGAGGAAATGCAGATTAAAATCCCCTTTCGCAGACGAACAAAAAACCATTTAAACTCTATGTATTTTGGAGCACTTAATATAGGCGCAGATTTAGCCGCAGGATTATTTGTTTATTATTTAGGTGAAAGAATGAGTAGAAATGTTACCCTTGCTTTCAAAAGTTCTAAGGCGGATTTTTTAAAAAGACCTGAGTCCCATGTATTTTTTCATTGTGCAAAAGGAAACTTCATTCGCGAGAAGATTTACGAGGCCTCTCAGAATGGCGAAAGAGTAAATTTCTCTCTCCCTGTTACAGCAAAAAATGTCGCTGGAGATGTTGTGGCTGAATTTGATATGGAGGTTTCAATAAGAGTTAAATAACATGAAAATCACCGCCACAATTTGTTTTATGGTTGCGTTATCGCTCATTGGCTGCGCGATAGAGGAGGCTTCTCCCATGGAAAAACAAGAACTTATCATCGCTTCGGATTATTTAAAACCACAAGACACCTCTTTGTTTTTGGAATTTTCTAAATCTACGGGGATTCATATTCGAATAATATCTATGCCTCCCGAAAAAATAAAGAGTCACATCCAAAAATTTAAGGTCAACACTCAATTTGATTTAGTAATGTTAGGAAGTTTATCGTCCGTTCTTGAGCTGCAAGGAGTGGGATTCCATGTTTTATCGGATAGTTACTTGGCGAAATACGCAAATAATCTAAAGACTTTCCAACAAAGACAGTGGTTTGTTTCAGGGCTCGACCCATATTATTTTTCATTTGAACGCGACAGCACCTCATTACCCGAAGTCTATGATCAATTGGGCGCAGGCTTTTTATGGGCATCTCCCGACAAGGAAACATGGGATTTGTTTGACGTACATCTATCTTATTATTTATCAGGACTAAACGAACAAAAAAGCCAAAATATTAGAGATCAATTTATAAAAAATCAAGTTGAGTATTTCCAGCCGAATGATTCAATGCGCAACGAACAATTTCTATTACTCAAGAACTCAACTTATTCAACCAATAAATCGCTTAATTCTAATCCAAAAAGAGAACTTTCTAAAACAACAAACCTCAAAGCTTTTGGGGTATATGCTGATCGAAAGAGCATGGCAATAGTAGATCAAGCAAGAAACTTAGGAAATGCAAATGAATTTATAAGTTATTGGGATGAACATTATTATAGAGAAAATTTTATACCAGGCCGAGGAGATTATCCATACCCGGACAAAAATGGAATATCAAATGGGCTGAAATTTTACATGCTTACAGAGGATAAATTACTACAATTGCTAAAAAAAGAAAATTTTAAATAAAATTAAAAGAGAGCAACCTCTATATACCTTAACTTTGAAAGAAAAATATGTATCCATTAGAATTAGTAAAACCCATGAAAGAGGACCTCACGCAAGTGGGATTCGAGGAGATGTTAACCCCTTCAGAAGTAGATGAGGCAATAGAAAACACCAAAGGCACTCTATTAGTAGTGGTTAATTCTGTTTGTGGTTGTGCAGCAGGAAATATGCGTCCAGGGGTAAAATTATCCTTGCAGAATGGCAAGACACCAAGCCGCTTAACTACCGTTTTTGCGGGAGTTGATGCCGAAGCTGTTGCGCAAGCGAGAAAGTATTTTTTACCATACCCACCATCTTCACCGTCTATCGCCCTGTTTAAAGATGGAGCTTTAGTTCATTTTTTAGAAAGACATCATGTAGAAGGCGGCAGCGCTCAAATGATAGCAGCAAATTTACAAGCTGCTTACGATGAGTACTGTGGATGAAAAGAGTTTTTTATTTGTCCACCTGCGATAAATGTAAAAGGATTTTATCCGAAGTAGAAGACATCGATACGTATGAACTGATTGATATTAAACAGCATCCTATAAGTGAAGCAGTTTTGGACAAACTGTACCTGTCCATGGGCAGCTACGAGTCCTTGTTCAACAAACGAGCAATCAAATTTAAAGATGAAAAAATTAAGTCAGAAATCAAAGGGGACAAAGATTACCGAAGACTTATACTAGCTGAATACACATTTATAAAGCGTCCTATATTCTTGAATGGTGAAAAAATAGGTGTTGAAAGGGCAGTTTAGTGATACAATAAAAATGGCTGGATAGTTTCTGGCCATTTTGTTTTTAACAAACGTTTTATACGATTTATAAAACCACTTCTTTCTAGGGAAAAAAGTTCTTGACTATTCGGAATACCCGTCAATAAGTCAAGATGATTACTTCCCGAGGGGTTTGCTTGTGTAGGATATGGCCCCCATGAAAAATATTCTGCATACTGAATCCGCAACTCATAAATAAGCATTAAACCAAACTCCACTGGCGAGTGAAAGGAAACACTAGGAATAAATTGTACTCCATGAATTTTTTCTCCGTCACACGTGGCCGTTCTATTTGTTGATAATACATGGGGAAAATCAAATTTAAAATCTTTTAAATCGATGTTGGGATTACCAATCCATTGAAAAGAATAGGGGGTGTTTCTTCCAACCAAAAAATTTGTCCCTTCGAGCAAGCAAAGTCCTGGATAAAGTTTAACAGCATCAAAGTTGATCATAGCAGGCGAAGGTTTTACCCAAGAAACATTCCAGTCCGTATAGGTTAAATGTCTGTCCCATTGACAGGAAACAACAGATAATTCCGCCCCCCATTGTTCTTTATGATTGAAGTAAAGTGCTAATTCTCCCAGCGTGCAGTGGTGTGTTACAGGAATATTGAATCGCCCAATAAAACTTTCACAACTTGAGTGCAATGCAGGGCCTTCACTCCATAGGGTATTACCCCCCATTGGGTTTGGGCGATCTAATACTATTATTTTTGTTTTAGTACGAGCGGCCGCCTCTAAAAAAAAGGTCATTGTCCAAACATACGTGTAAAACCTTGCGCCAACATCGGGTAAATCAACGAGCAAAACATCAAGGTCTTCAATGTATTTATTATCGACAGATTGATCGTCTTGATACAGGCTTATAACGGGTAAATGCGTAAAGTCGTCTAATTGATGTGGTATCCAGGCTCCATCTACACCTGTTGTCTTTATTCCATGTTCAGGCGAAAAAAGTCTCACTATATTAAATCCATTTTCTACGAGTGAAGTGCGGCTTTGTTGACCGGTTATGGTATGCGCACCGTCATTTGTCAGTAATCCTATGCGTTGTCCCTTCCAATCTGGGGTTAGCCTCAGAAGTTTGTCGATACCGAACAACACTTTTTCTTTACCCATAATAGGGGCTGATCATGGCATATACAATAACGCCTGAAACAGCGACATAAAGCCAAATAGGAAAAGAGATTCTTGTCCATTTTTTATGCCTTACGTAATTGCCTTGCCAGGCGAACAAGTAGGAGAACAATACCAATGGAACTATGACAATACTCAAAATAACATGTGAAACCAATAGAAAATAGTAAAATCCAACCATGCTCCCCACCGCAATAGATTCTGTGGCATCGCGCACATCGTCATGATTACTATCTCCATACACTGTAGGTTTTGAGGTCATATGGTAAGCCACATATCCTGCTAAAAACAGCAAGGAAAGCACTAAACAAACTCGAATTAATCTTCGGTGAAGTGACATGTTGTGACTTTTGATAGCATAGAGCGCGGCGACTAAGAAAAACGCGGTAAGACCGTTAATTGTGGCGTAAATGGGCGGAAGAAAACTTAGGTCGTATCCAGTTAACTGCACTTTAAAAAGAACAGCTACAATTAAGGGAATTGCAATAGACAAGGATATTATGGCAATTCGCGCTTGTTTAATTTCCCCCGGAGCTAATGTTGTACTCATAGTTTAAAAGATTATTTAAATCTAATTTTAAGCGTTGGTATTCTTTTTCATCTGCCTCTCCGTCCGGAGTTGTTATTTGATACACCCCTCTAACATGACCAGACTTGTCCACAAGCGTAAAGCCACCTGAATGGGCATATCCCCCAGCTTCCGCTTCATCTTTTCCAGCATGAACTAAGAAGGATTTTATACCAAGTTCGTGAACTTTTGCTTCAGCAACGCCTGTTAAGAATACCCAATTATTTGTGGAAATTTTATTCTTTACGGCGTATTTTTTCAATACGGAAGGGCTATCATTAGAGGGATTAATGGTAAACGAGAGAAGTTGTAACTGGTTTTTCCAATTAAGCGTTTCCTTTTGCAAACGATGCATTTGCTTTTTCATTATTGGGCAAATTGAAGCACAAGTAGTAAAAAAAAACTCTACAACCCATACTTTGTTTTTAAAGTCGTCATTTGTTTTCCATATAGAATCTTGGTTGAGGAATTTAAATGGAGGAATTGAATGATCTATTCCCATATCTCCAAGGTACGGCAGTGGCTCAGGAATTTTTTCAGAAGAAGCCTCTTGTTTTTCCTCGCATCCAAAGGATAGCACAAGTAGCAATAAAATAGTTAATTTATTCACTTCTCTTTTTATCGTATTCTTTTTGAAGCAATGCAAGATCTTCAAACATAACACGGATTTCGCCTTCTTTGTTCGCTGGTAGCACCATTCTCAGGTGAGCATTTTTATCAAGCAATAATAAATATTTTTGGTAGGCTCCTTTACCGTATTCTTGTTCACTACTTTTTAGTAGATTTTTACCGTTATTTTCTACGTTATAAAATGCTTTTACATCCCCGGTTGCTAATGTCCATAATGTAGGATCATAATTTGGGATATTGTCTTTGAGAATCTCTGTCATAATAGCAAAAGCCGCAGGATCTTTCACGGCATTACCATCCTTATCGGTAATGAAAGAGATAATGCGCACCTGCTTCATTTTTTTCCGCTTATTTTCGTAAACGTGATTGTAAATCAACTCGCGGAAATTAAATAGCGAAATCTGGCAATTTGATGGACAGGAAGTTTGAATAGTTGAAACAAATAAAATATCTCCTTGGAAATCTTTTAGTGTTTTATTACTAAATGATTGGCTTTCAGGAGAGTAAACAGAAAAAGACAAATTAGGCAGCTTTCCAAAGTCTTCTAATTCTTTGAAATTATGCTTACAACCTCTAGTACTTATAAAGACTAATGTTAACGCGGGACCAAAAACTAGTAAAAAGGCGATTAGAACTTTTAGTTTCCCTTTCTTTGCCTTATTCTCCATAACGACTATGCCCCCCCGTAAGTGGTCCATGCTTCACCAACAGCAACGGCTTCCCAAAGAGCGATGAAGATTAAGTACAACATGAATAAAAAGTAGGGCACTAAAACCACATTTCTCAACCATTTCTTTTCGTCACCAAGGTGCATAAAAACCATTACGATATAACCAGCTTTCAATAGAGTCATTATTATAAAAGACCACTTTATAATTGGCCAAATACTAGAACTTTGTTTGATGTATGCACCCAAGGCTACTTCCACAACCGTCACTAGTGTTAATAATACGGTAACCTGCATTATTTTCTTTCTTATTTTCTTTCCTTTTTCTTCGTCGTGATGAGCGTGTAAGGAATATTCTATTAGGTCATCTCTTTCCATGAGTAAATAAATTTAGTTAGACAAGATAAAAGAAGGTGAATACAAATACCCACACTAAATCTACAAAATGCCAATAAAGACCTGTCTTTTCTACCATTTCATAGTGACCTCTTTTGTGATAAGTACCCCTTAGAACCCCGATGAGGATAATAATGTTTATCATTACGCCTGAGAAAACGTGAAATCCGTGAAATCCAGTTATAAAGTAAAAGAATTGGGCATACTGCTGAGGGCCGTATTCATTGAGCCCGAATTGGTCATCCCCAAAAAACTTAGCTCCATAAATAACCCTGTTTTTAACCCCAGAAGTTAGGGCTTCATAATATAGTTTTTCCGCCTCTACCCCTTCAATTCTCTTACCTACATTTCCTGCATTTGCATCTTTTTTAACAATTAACGACAAATGGTCGTCGGCTTTTTTAGTTACATTAGCAAGAGATCCGTCTTCTAGATGAATTTGCATTACTTTACCGTGCATGTGCAGGTGACCATTCATAGCGGCATGTTGAAAATGGTGCATGAGGTCATCGGTTATTTCTTCACCAACTTTATGTTCAGTTCCTCCTTTTGTTACGGTAAACTTTTCTATTTCTCCAAAGTGTCCTTGAACAATGGCTTGTGATCCGTCAGAAAGCTCTACCTTTCCAAATTCAGAACCATGTGTGAAGTGATACCATTCCCAAGCTTGAGAACCCAAAAAGAAAAACCCACCAATAATGGTGGCAATCATCCATTTTACAACTCCTTTTCTATCCATTCTATGCCCAGCCTCCACGGCTAACACCATCGTAACGGAAGAGACGATTAATATAAACGTCATTAAGGCAACATAAATTAGTGGGTATCCGTGGCCCAGAAAAGGTAAAGAATTGAATGTTTCTTCACCAATTGGCCAAGACTCTGTTCCGGAAACACTCACGTCATGTCTCGTGAAGCCGTAAGCAACCAATAACCCCCCAAACGATAATGCATCAGAGACAAGGAAAAACCACATCATGAGTTTTCCATAACTAGTTTGAAAAGGGGATTCCTTACCCCCCCACAATGTTTTTGAATCTAATTCTACAGAATGTCCTCCCATTATTCAAGAATTTTCTGCAAGTTTAATGAATATAAATCAAAAATAGAAGTAAATAAACCCACAAAAACCCTAAAAAGTGCCAAAATATTGCCCCAGTGCGCAGTGCGAGGTTATTTTCCGAATTAAATCTTCCTGATAATGAATGGATTGTGATTTTAATTAAATAAATCATAGCCACAATTATATGAAGAAGGTGCACAAATGTTATGATATATAAGAAAGAAGACGCAGAGTCTGCAGATTCTATAGCTTTTGTTTCAAGACCTGCATTTAATTCTTTTCCTTGATAGGTTAATTTTCGCTTTTCGTTATAACCGATTTCTTCCCCTTTGTAATAAATATGAAAGTCTTCTCCTATTTTCCCTCTAGCGTAAAAGTCACCTCTTTCGTCACGGATGTTTTCTGCAAAATATCTCAATCTAAGTCCATCGAGATGGCTAAACTTAACATTTTCCGGACTGTAAACCTCTTGATTATTTAAAGTAATAGGTCTTTTATTCATTAAGAGAACAATCGAAGGATTCGGTTTAGTAACTTTCATTGTTTTCCCTCTCTCGTAGTCTAAAAATTGAGAAGTAAAATCTTGTAGTGACTTAAATTCCTGGCCTGTCATTTTTTTACCATTTACCAAGAAATCATTACCGTGTACGCTTACAGGCTTTCCATTCATTGTTACTTCGAAGTAATCCCCATATCTACCGTCAACCACCATGATGTGATTGTTCGCTGCGTGGAACCCTTTGGTAGTTAATTCACCGTAACCTTTAAACTGAAAAAATATAAACAAAACACCCAATAATGTTGTCAGCACCATCATTGACTTAAGCATTGAAGATTGGTTTTGTTTTGCGGCACGTATTGCAAGGACGAATGTTATACTACTCAGCCCGACAGTTGCCGTACTCAGCCAAAAGAAGTTTGGCAGTGGGTGTTTCACCCAGAATGAATCACCCATCAATACAATGTAGGCCGAGGTAAGTCCAGCGAATAGCATGACGACGCTGAAAATACTTACATAGACCAAGTTTTTTTTCATTTTTTCCCTTACTTGAGGATCGAATTGAGGTTCCATATTTTAAATTTTATCTAAAACGTAAACAAATTGAATTACTGGTAAATAAACAAACGAGGCAAACATTAGTTTTCGCGCATACTGAGTTTCACAATATAAATACAGTCGGTATGCATAAACAAAGAAAACAACCCCTAAGAATGTTGCCACAATTAGCGTTGTTAACCCAACCCAATCTAGCGCCCAGGGCAAGAGACTGAAAGGGATTAAAAAGAGTGAGTAAACCATAATTTGAAAGGCACTTTGTTTCCCTCTTCCTGAGGATGCAGGCAACAAGGCAAACCCCGCTTTTTTATAATCGTCATACAATACCCAGGCGATTGCCCAAAAATGAGGGAACTGCCAAGTAAACTGAACAAAGAAAAGCACTCCAGATTGCAGGTTGAAATCATTGGTTTCGGCAATGTAGCCGAGCATAGGCGGAATAGCTCCCGGGAAGGCGCCAACAAATACCGCCCACGGCGTTTTTAATTTAAGGGGAGTGTAGATAAAAACATAGGTAAAAAAAGCAAAAAGACCCAAAATAGCACTATACATATTTAGTTGGAGCAAAAGAATTGTTCCTGTAATCAAGGAGAATATGCACACTAAGTAAGCCTCCTTTAGCGTCATCCAGCCTTGAGGAAGAGGCCTATTCTTGGTCCGACTCATCAAAACATCTAAGTTCTTCTCCCAAATCTGATTTGCACCATTCGAAGCGGCTGTAACTAGAGTGCCCCCTAGCATTAGGTAGGTGATTTCTAAGTAGTCATTTCCCCCGGCAAAAAGGTAACCGGACAATGCAGAAAGGATGACCAAAAAACTTAATCTAAACTTGGTAAAAATCAAATAAATTTTCCAAGCAGCAGGTTTTTGTAT
Source organism: Lishizhenia tianjinensis (assembly GCA_945902115.1). Classification (GTDB taxonomy): domain Bacteria; phylum Bacteroidota; class Bacteroidia; order Flavobacteriales_D; family Crocinitomicaceae; genus UBA952. The sequence goes on from CAMDLY010000035.1 coordinate 13,462, forward strand.
TGCAATTTCTGACATCGGTGCAAAATTACGAATTAAAACGTATGGATTATAACACACTTCATAAACCTAATTGTATCTTAAAATGTAGAGTAGGTTAGAAGAAACTCTGTATCTTTAGTGCCAAACTATTACTTGCTTATGTATCAAAATATAATTCTCGAAGAAAAATCACATGTCGCTATTTTAACCATTAATCGACCAGACCAACTAAATGCTTTAAACAAGCTAACAATAGAGGAGTTAAATCATGCATTGAGTGGCTTAAATGACAATCAACAGATTGGGGTGGTTATTTTAACCGGTCAAGGAGAGAAATCTTTTGTGGCAGGGGCAGATATAAAAGAGTTTGCTCACTTTTCTATTTCAGAAGGAGGCTCTCTCGCTCAAAATGGCCAAAATCTTTTATTTGATTTTATAGAAAACATGAACAAGCCTGTCATTGCAGCGGTGAATGGTTTCGCATTGGGAGGGGGATTAGAATTAGCTATGGCTTGTCATATGCGTGTTGCTTCTAAAAATGCTAAAATGGGACTTCCAGAGGTTTCACTTGGAGTTATTCCAGGTTATGGAGGGACTCAACGTTTACCTCAACTGGTGGGCAGAGGGAAGGCGAATGAATTAATTTTTACCGCGGGCATGATTACCTCAGAAGAAGCCCTTGTTTGGGGTCTAGTGAATCATGTAGTAGATCAAACAGATTTACTTTCAACGTGTGAATCAATAGCTGAGAAAATAATTAAGCACTCCCCAAATGCTATTCGGTCTGCAATTAAAGCGGTTAATGCTGGTTTTTCTGAGGCTAAAAATGGCTTTCACATTGAAATAGAAGAGTTTGGGAAGTGCTTTGGTAATGCTGAATTTAATGAAGGAACCACCGCATTTATTGAAAAACGAAAACCAAATTTTAGGCATTAAATGTCCAATCCTATAAAGAAACTTCTTAGTCAAACAGCCGTCTATGGCTTATCTTCTATTGTAGGTAGATTATTGAATTATTTACTTGTTCCTTTATATACTGCCGTATTTGCTGACCCTGCAGATTATGGTGTTGTCTCAGAGTTGTATGCTTGGGTGGCATTTTTGGTCGTTTTTCTAACATTTGGAATGGAAACGGCATTTTTTCGATTTATTCAAGATGCCACGGACCGGAAGAAAGTTATGTCGAATGCCCTTTGGGTTGTTCTCATCGTTAATGTGGTTTTTTATCTTCTTCTATTGCAGTTTAACAATGATATTGCGGAAGCAATGCTGTTTGAGGGGCACAACGAATATATTGTTTTGATGGGGGCGATAGTTTGTATAGACGCCACATCTGCTCTACCTCTGGCGGAATTGCGCGCTGAGGATAAAGCCAAGCGTTTTGCCACCATTCAGCTCTTGTCAATAGGAGTAAATATCTGTCTCAATGTGTTGTTCATGCTGTTTCTATTTGATAAAATGCGTCCTGAGGAAGGTGTACTTTTTATTTTGATTGCCAATTTGTTATCGTCGCTTGTAAAGCCCGTCATGTTATTTGAGAGTTATTCTTTATTGCGTTTGGGTATTGATAAAGATACAACTAAGAAAATGTTAATATATGCATTCCCGCTTGTAATAGCTGGTTTTGCAGGGATCATTAATGAAACCTTGGATAGAATCCTATTAAAGCAATTGCTTTTTGATCCATCTGATCCGTCATCTCTGAGGTATGCCGAAGCTCAGGTAGGGATTTACAGTGCATGTTACAAACTTGCGATGCTTGTTACTATTTTGTTGCAAGCCTATCGGTACGCGGCAGAGCCATTCTTTTTTAATCAATTTAAAAATGAAGACCGTAATATAGTATATGTGCGGGTAATGAATTTGTTTGTAGCTACTGTTTGCTTCGTTTTTTTATTGGTTTCTTTAAACATTGATGTTTTTAAACACTTTATCAGAAATGAAGCTTATTGGGTAGGCTTGAAGGTCGTCCCTATTTTATTGTTAGCCAATGTGTTTTTAGGAATTTATTACAACCAAAGCATCTGGTATAAGCTAAGCGGAAAAACAAAATTCGGTGCATACATTGCTATCCTTGGTGCGGCAATAACCATTTCAATCAATTGGGTATTTATTCCAACCTATGGCTTCATGGCAAGTGCCTGGGCCACATTAATTGTTTATGCATTTCAAATGGTGTTGAGTTACTTTTTGGGCCAAAAGCATTACCCTATACCCTATAACTTGAGAAAGTTCGCCCTATATCTTATTGTTGCTCTCGGGATATTCGCTCTCGCAGAATACCTATCCATTCAAGGAACCATTGCAAGATTGATATTTCATAATTTATTACTATTTTTCTATTTGGCCATGGTTTTTATTTTGGAAAGAAACGCGTTACACTTTGTAAATAGAAATGCTTAGTAATTTTTTAATCGAACTAATTTTTAAGATAATTGTTCTTTAACGCAATTACACGTAATTTTGTCCTAACACAATGAGCAAATCATATCAAGCGGGCCCTTATCTATCTAAAATCAATTTCCCAAATGATTTAAGGGAAAGGTTCGATTTTGAGGACCTGCCTCAAGTATCTGATGAGTTAAGACAATATATTGTAGACGTAATTTCTGAAATCGGAAATAGTCACTTTGGCGCTAGCCTTGGTGTTGTGGAACTTACCGTTGCTTTACACTATGTATTTAACACGCCGGAAGATCAATTGGTTTGGGATGTAGGGCACCAGGCGTATGGGCATAAAATATTAACAGGAAGAAGAGAAAATTTTCATACGAATCGTATTAAGGGGGGGATTTCTGGGTTTCCAAAACGTTCCGAAAGTGAGTATGATACTTTTGGTGTAGGGCACTCTTCAACATCAATCTCTGCAGCCTTAGGAATGGCAGTTGCAAACAGGTATTTGGGACATAAACACCGCCAGCAGATTGCTGTGATAGGTGATGGCGCAATGACAGCGGGTTTGGCATTCGAAGGCATGAATCATGCGGGATTTGAAAAGGATGCAAATCTTTTGGTTGTTTTGAACGATAACTGTATGTCCATTGACCCAAATGTTGGGGCACTGAAAGAATATCTGACAGACATTACCACCTCACATACCTATAATAAGGTCAAAGACGAGGTTTGGAAGTTATTGGGGAAAATTTCAAAGTTTGGCCCAGATGCGCAAACCATAGCGTCAAAGGTTTCACATGCTTTGAAAGGCAGCTTATTAAAACAAAGTAATTTATTTGAATCTTTCAATTTTAGGTATTTTGGCCCAGTTGATGGCCATGATGTAGTGGGACTCGCTAGAATATTAAGTGATTTAAAAGATATTCCAGGCCCTAAAATCCTACATTGTATAACTAAAAAGGGAGCGGGATATAAATTCTCAGAGGAGGGAAATCCTACGAAATGGCATGCCCCAGGAGTTTTTAATAAAGAGACGGGAGAAATAGTAAAAATTATCCCAAAATCACCACAGCCGCCGAAATATCAGGATGTTTTTGGGCACACAATTGTGGAATTAGCAGAGGAAAACTCCAAAATAATGGGTGTTACACCAGCAATGCCTTCAGGATGCTCATTAAACATCATGATGGCAGCAATGCCAGAAAGAAGTTTTGATGTGGGTATTGCCGAGCAGCATGCGGTGACATTTAGTGCCGGTTTGGCCACTCAAGGATTGGTTCCTTTTTGTAATATATATTCTACTTTTATGCAGCGAGCATTTGATCAAGTGCTGCATGACGTTGCTATACAGAATCTCAATGTCGTTTTCTGTTTAGATAGAGGCGGATTAGTTGGTGCTGATGGGGCCACTCACCATGGAGCTTACGACTTATCCTATATGCGCTGTATTCCTAATATGGTTGTTTCTGCACCAATGAATGAGGAAGAACTTCGAAACCTAATGTTTACCGCTCAACTACCAGATAAGGGGCCTTTTTCCATCAGGTACCCAAGAGGTAATGGTGTAATGACGGAGTGGAAAACCCCTTTAAAAGAAATAAAGATAGGAACGGGCAGAAAAGTAATTAGCGGGGAAGACATTGCCATATTAACCATTGGTCATCCAGGAAATTTTGTCCAAGAGGCTATTTCTGAATTATTGCCGCATGATGTTTCTGTCGCGCATTACGACATGAGATTTGTGAAACCCATAGATCAGGTGATGCTTCACGAGGTGTTTACCAAGTTCAAGCATGTAATCACTGTTGAAGACGGATGTATAATGGGAGGTTTCGGATCTGCAGTTATTGAATTTATGGCTGACCAAGGCTACCATTCACAAGTTTCTCGTCTTGGAATCCCTGATGAATACATTCATCATGGCACGCAAGAAGAGCTTTGGGCCGATTGTGGTTTTGATGCTCACGCCATTGCTCAGGCAGTAAAAAAAGCACTTTCTTTAAAAGAGTTGAGTAAAAATACTCCACGAAAACTCGGATAAAGTTTAAATTATAGTAATTTGGACTATAATTTAAACTTTTATGAATAATCAAAAAACAAATTTTAGCGCATTAGGAGTTCTAACCATTGTATTTTTCTTTTGGGGATTTATTGCAGCAGGGAATAGTATTTTTATCCCATTTTGCAAGAATTACTTTCACCTCGACCAATTTCAAAGTCAATTAGTAGATTACGCTTTTTATGGGGCATATTATATCGGAGCCTTAATTTTATTCATTGCAAGCGGTCTTAATGGAAGAGATCTTGTGGGGAATTGGGGCTATAAAAAAAGTATCGTATACGGACTTCTCTTTTCTGCTCTTGGCGCTGCTGCAATGATAGTTGCAGTATACGGAAATACCTTTTCAGGGATGTTAATAGGATTCTTTTTAGTGGCATTGGGTTTTTCATTACAACAAACCGCTGCCAATCCCTTTGCGATTTCATTAGGAAACCCCGCTACGGGCGCGACAAGGGTGAATTTTACAGGGGGAATCAATTCTTTCGGCACTATGATAGGACCGCTTATCGTAGCATTTGCCTTATTCGGCTCCTCTGCCGCCGTGACAGACGATATGATTGCAGAACTAGATTTGGTCAAGGTAATCGTGTTGTACTTAGTTGTTGGTATTCTGTTTATTTTAGCCGCTACAATTTTTGGTCTTTCAAAGTCAGTTCCCGCGGGTATTCACTCTGAGCCCGTCGAGTCTGCAAATAAAGCGCTACGAACACTTTTAATAATGACCGGATTGTTGATTGTCATGTTCACACCAGTTTTTAGTAGCTATAATTCGCCGAAAGCAAATGCAATTGCGAGGTATGAATCAACATTGGCAGAAATAAAAAAAGAACAAGGGGAGAGTTTGAGCTATATAGTTATTAGTGATAAGGTTAAAGAAATGAAGAAACCTCTTGAGCAAGAACGGATGGTTTGGCTTACTGGAGCTTTGATTTCGGTAATAGGAATGCTATTGTATGCAAATAGATCGGCAATAAAGAGTTCAGATGGGTGGGGAGCTATGCGCTATCCTCAACTGGTTTTGGGTATGTTGGCTATTTTTATTTATGTGGGTGTTGAGGTGGCTATTGGCTCAAACCTTGGAGAATTACTCAAACAGAAAGATTTTGGTGGTTTAGAGGCCTCCGCCATTGCACCCTATATATCTATGTATTGGGGAAGTTTAATGATTGGTAGATGGGCAGGTGCAGTCAGTGCATTTAATCTGAAAAAATCAACGAAGGCTCTACTAATTGTAGTTGTTCCTATAGTTGCCTTTTACCTCATCCTTGCCGCAAATTTATTAGCACAAAAAGATGTGTCTGGAATATATTGGTATGTGTTATGTGTTTTTGTGCAAATTGGTGCCTTCTTTTATGTTGGTGAAAACCCAATCAAATCGTTGATAATCTTTGGTTCTTTTGGTATTTTAGCAATGTTGATTGGGATTTTGAGTACTGGACAAATTGCTGTTTATGCTTTCTTAAGCGGAGGTTTGTGCTGCTCAATATTGTGGCCATGCATTTTCTCTCTCTCAATAGCGGGCCTAGGTAAATTTACTTCTCAAGGTTCTGCATTTCTCATTATGATGATATTAGGTGGAGGGATTATCCCCCCAATTCAAGGGAAATTAGCAGACCTTATTGGTATCCAGTCCTCTTACATCATAGCCGTACTATGTTTTTCCTATTTAGTGTTATTCGCTTTTTTAGTAAGAAATATTTTAATGAAGCAAGGGGTGGATTTGGAAAGCGAAGTTTCTCCAACGGGGCACTAAATAACTCTTATAAAGTTCGTTTAGTCGATAATTTTACAAATGACTTATAGTACTATGTAAAATAATTAATTATTTTTACCCAAAATGTCATCGATGAAAAAGTTTCTCCTATTGATTATATGTTCTCTAGTCACCTCTGTATTCGGACAGAAAACGGCATCAGGACTTCTCCAAAACGAGAAGAAAGAACCGATACCTTTTGCCTCTGTAACGATCAAAGGCACTTCAAAAGGGGTGAAAACCACAATACTAGGAGAATTTAAAATATCAATTCCTGACACAGGTAATGTGTCGTTGATATTTTCATCCGTTGGTTACGAAAAACAAGAGGTTTTAGTGAAAGGAGCAGACCCGCTTTTGGTTACCATGGTGCAAGTATCAAAATCATTGAATGAAATGGTGTTGGTGGGATACGGTAGTGCCAGTAAAAAGGAACTTACTGGGGCAATTTCAAAGATCGGCGGAGAAGAATTAGAAAAATTAAATTTATCGAGAATGGACCAAGCTCTCCAGGGGCAGGTATCAGGGGTAAACATATCGACCAATTCGGGTTCTCCGGGCGGGGCTTCAAGTATTAGAATTCGCGGACTTTCCACATTTGGCGATAATGACCCGTTAATATTAGTTGATGGCGTAGTTTACGATTCTGAGGGGCTTAACGCACTTAACCCGTCAGATATTAAGTCAATAAATGTATTGAAAGATGCTACGGCAGGTATTTATGGCGTTCGAGCGGCAAATGGAGTGATATTGGTAGAAACCAAGCAAGGCAGGTTGAATGCTAAACCAAAAATTGAACTAAATTCATATTATGGCTTTCAATCAGCCAGCCGCAAGTTGGATTTGCTTAACGCTACTGAATATGCAGTAATAAAAAATGAAATGTTTGCATTTGGTGGCCAAAACATGCCATTTAATAACACCGCCCTAGGAGTGGGGACAAATTGGCAAGATAGCGTGTTTCAAAATTCTCCTGTACAAAGCCATAATCTTAGTCTTAGCGGAGGCACCGCCAATACGAGATACTCTCTTGGAGTCGGTTACTTTACACAAGATGGAATTGTTGGGGGACCGAAATCTCACTTTTCTCGTTACAATGCAAGGTTAAACCTCAGCACAGATTTAAGTAAAAAGTTAAAACTTAATTCTGTATTTCTATTTTCAAACGATTACCGCAATACGTTACCTGAGAATGGAATAGGGTCAGTTTTATACAATACTATCAATGCCTTTCCTAATGAACCTATCAATACGCCCGACGGCAACTATTCTTATTTAGACGAGGTCAGTGATATTATCAACCCTTTGGCTCAAATTGCAAATCAATACAATTGGAGTTGGGCGGATAAGTTCGTTGGGAAGGAAGAATTGGTCTATGAATTCAATGAAAACTTAAGCTTTACGAATCGATATAATTACAACTATTCCCAAGTACAAAGTAAGGTGTTTTCACCTTTAGCGTGGTTTGGCCCTGGCAAATATGCAAATACAGCCTTGAATGCCGCACTAGAATCTCCGCTTGTAGAGATTGCGCCTGACGTTTTTATTGAAAGGGGGGCATCGGTAAATGAGGAACGCGCGGGATATACCGATCAAACGTTTGAGAGTTATTTGAATTACGATAAAACGCTCGATTCAACACATCGAATAAAAGCAACGGCTGGTGTTTCTGTTTTTCAGCGCCACGGTGAGGCCCTCGGGGGTTATGCATTTAATATACCGAACAATTCTGTGGAGTATGCCGATATTTCTGCAAATCTTGCTGCAGGAGGGTTCTTGAACAACGTATATTCATGGGAATTCACAGAGCGTCTAGTGTCAGCATTTGTAAGAGCAGAGTATGCTTTTCAAGATAAATACTTTGCTTCTTTTATTCTGCGTCGTGACGGGTCAAGTAAATTTGGTCCGAACAACCGATATGGTTTTTTTCCTACGTTTTCTGGGGCCTGGTTGATATCAGAAGAACCCTTTTTTAAGGTGAAATGGTTGGATTATTGGAAGTTAAGACTGAGTTATGGGGTTTCAGGAAACGATCAAATACCTAATTTTTCATACCGCGCTCTTCTTAACGGAGAGGGCGTATATGTTTTTGACGACGTATTGACACAAGGTGTTGCCATTGGGAGACCTTCTAATCCTGATTTAAAATGGGAAACTACGGGGCAGTTAAATATTGGTATGGATTTAACGTTTTGGAAGAAACTAGATTTAACAACAAATTACTTCGTTAAAAACACGCAAGACTTATTGTTCCAACCAGAGGTTACGGCTATTTTAGGTTCTTATGGGCCTGGTGGATACCCTCCAATAATTAATGCTGGAGATGTGTCGAATAAAGGAATAGAACTTGAATTAGGTTATCACTCCGATCCAAAAAAGAAGTTGGTTTCAGACATTAATTTTAATATTTCGCGTATAGTAAATAAGGTAACAAGTGTACCAGAAGGGGTTGATTATATACCAGGTGCGGCATTCAGTGTAGGGGGTGATGTTGCTACCAGATTTGAAGAGGGTTACGCCATTGGGTATTTCTTTGGATATGAAACGGAGGGCATCTATCAAACTCAAGAAGAAATCGATGCTTCTGGGATAATTCAGGAAGGTGCTCAGCCGGGCGATTTGATTTTCAAAGATCAAAATGAAGATGGAAAAATTAGTTTTTCAGATGATACAGACAAAACCTACTTAGGGTCTCCTATTCCCGATTTTACTTGGGGCTTCAATGTGAATGTTAAGCTACATGGCTTTGATTTTTCTGCGAATATTTTCTCAGCAGTAGGGAATGAAATCATACGAAACTATGAAAGACAACAACCTTATGCCAATCAATTAGGCTACGTCATAGATCGTTGGGTTGGACCAGGAACATCAGATGAGCACCCACGCCTCACAACTGGGGAAACACGAAACAATGTCTTCTCCTCTTATTTTGTAGAGGATGGTTCTTTTATTAGGTTAAAAAATATTCAAATAGGCTATACGTTTCCCAAGAATTGGATGAAAAAAGCTAAGGTGGAGTCTTTAAGGCTTTATGTGGCCGCAAATAATTTACTCACCTTAACGCGCTACATGGGATATGACCCTGATTTAGGCTCACCAAATGCATTGAGTGCTGGGGTTGACTTTGGTATGTATCCTCAAGCAAAGTCAGTAATGGGTGGAATACAAGTAACATTTTAGGTATGAAAAAGAATATAGTAATAGTAATTGTAGTTGCCGTTTCCTTTTTACACGCTGGTTGTAAAAAGTTCTTAAGCGTTGACCCTCCGTATGCACAAGACGCAGAGAATTATTTTCAAACACCTGACGATTACGACCGAGCGCTTACAGGTGCTTATGACATGCTCCAAGGTTCTTTTGTTTCTTTTTGGATTGGGGAAATCGCCTCGGATAATGCCATTGCGGGAGGAGAAAGTGTTAATGACTCACAAGGGCTACACCAAATTGACAACATGACGCACGGCGGGGTAAATATCGAATTGAGAAATATAATGAGGTGGAATTATACGGGGATTACACGTGTAAATTATATCATGGAAAACAAAGAGAACATTGATTTTCCCGGTAAGGATCATATTATCGCTGAGGCTCGTTTTTTAAGAGCCTATTATTATTTTGAATTGGTCAAGTTTTTTGGTGATATTCCCTTGATTGTGGATAAGCGTATCGGTATTGAGGAAGCCCGGCAATTACCACGCACCTCTAAAGCGGAAGTGTATGCTCAAATTGAATCAGATTTAGTAAATGCTGCAGCAGTGTTGAATCCAGTTGCCTCCCAAAAAGGCAGAGCAACACAGGGTGCTGCACAGGCATTGCTTGGGAAGGTTTATTTATACCAAGAAAAATATACGGAGGCGGCGGCAATATTTGATGAAATAAGAAATAGCGGTCTTTACAGCTTAATACCAAATTATGCTGATCTTTTTTCAGCATCAAATGAAAATAATTCCGAAACTGTTTTTGACATTCAATACAGTGGTTTAGAGGGGGGGTCATACGGGTGCTTAATCTGTTTGGAAGGAAATGCAGCACCGGGTTTTCAGGGAATTAGGCAATACAATGGTCCAGTATACGGGGATGGTAATAGTTATAACCTTCCGACTGCAGCTTTGTACAGTGCGTTTTCAGCAATAGACCAGCGAAGAGGGCATACGGTATTAGATATTGAAGCCTTCATCGCCGCGCAAACAGATCCCGCTTCCATTTCTTATGCCATAGGAGCTGGTGGTCACACGGGATATTATAACAATAAGTATATAAAGCGTCAAGGAGAAATAGGGTTGCCAGACAACGACCTTACAAGCCCCGTTAACTATAGGGTTATTCGCTATGCGGACGTGCTACTTATGGCCGCTGAGGCTCATTATAAACTAGGGAATACTTCTCTCGCTCAGCAGTTGCTAAATCAAATTCGTGTAAGAGCGGGGATTCCAGGAATCTCAGTTCAGTCAATAAATGATATTTATAAAGAACGTCGGTTGGAGCTTTCAGGTGAGGGCCATCGCTTTTTTGACTTGGTAAGAACAGGGCAAGCGGCACAATATATAGAGGGTTTTACAGTTGGTAAAAACGAGTTGTTCCCTATTCCGCAAGTGGAAATAGACTTAACGGGGGGGAATTGGAATCAAAATCCAGGGTACTAAATACATGAATATGAAAAATATAATACTATTTCTAGGGATCTTAGCATTGGCCTCTTGCCACAAAGACCCACAGTTAGGCTTGGCCCCGTCTTTTGAGGACGCGCAATTTTCCTATGCCGAAACAGACACTAATGAGAATGTGATTGCTTTAACATCAAATAACCCCAATATTTTATGTCAGTGGGACCTTGGTAACGGGATCAAAAAAGAGGGAAATAATGTTTCGGCTTCATACCCATATGCTGGTACATACACCGTCAAGTTAACCGTATTTAATAGCGGAGGAAGCAAAAGTTCAACACAACAAATTGTTATTGCTCAGGACGATTTAAGTTTATTGAATAACCCTATTTACTCAAAGCTTACCGGTGGCGCGGCTGGTCCAGGGTTTAAAGTTTGGCATATTGACTCTATTTCTGCAGGCCACATGGGTGTTGGGCCAGATCCTGAGAGTGCACTTGGTCCTATTCCAGAATGGTGGGCGGCCGGGGCAAATGAAAAACCTGGCTGTGGATTGTACGACGACCGTTATGTATTTTACCTCAACGGATTTAAGTTTGATATGGTGAATAATGGCGACGTGTATATTCATAATTCACTTGCGGCGCAGTTCCCAGGTTCTTTCCAGAATTTAGGAGACTTCACCGCGCCATACACTGATCAGCTCCAAGGGTCCTGGTTATTAACAGATGGCGAACAACCTATGATCTCACTTTCTGTAAATTCGTTCATTGGATTCTATTCAGGAGTCAACGATTACCGTATTTTGGAGTTAACAGACTCTACTATGCAACTTCAATACAAACACCATGCGGGCGGACTACAATGGTACTTAAAACTTTCAACAGAATAAATCATGAGAAAACAGATATCCTACATCCTCTTTTCAGCTTCGATCTTATTGAGTTTTTCATGTAAAAAGAATAAGGATCCAGAATTAGTATTACCGAGTAATTTACAAACAGTAATCACGCACGAGTCTGGTGAGGTAATGGTTGCTGCAAGCGCTGATAACGCAAACTTTTTCACGGTAATTTTTTATGAAGGGCTTGACTCTACTATCATCGAAACACAATCCGGGGAGGCAAACTATACCTTCAGTCAGAGTGGAACTTATGCCATAAAAACCAAGGCTCATATCACTCAGTACAATTATGTAGAACGTGTAGATGAGGTAACAGTTTTGGTAGATTCTTCATCATCTGGAACTTCTGGCGCTCCGGCCATTGGTTATTCAACACCTTTATCTTATTCTGGAATGACACTGGTATGGAACGATGAATTTGAAGGTTCTTCTCTTTCTTCAGATTGGACTTTCGATATTGGTACAGGAAGTTGGGGATGGGGGAATAACGAATTACAATATTACACGAATCAAAACATTCAATTAATCGATGGTATTTTAAAAATTACTGCCAAATCGGAAATTTTTAATTCTCAAAATTATACTTCCACCAGAATCAAAACGCAAGGGTTGAAATCTTGGAAATATGGGAGGGTAGATGTGAGAGCAGCCCTACCCTATGGACAAGGTATTTGGCCAGCAATATGGATGTTGGGAGACAATATTACAACGGCTGGTTGGCCAGCATGTGGCGAAATTGATATTATGGAAATGATTGGTGGTGCCGGTGCTAACGATCGTACGGCACATGGAACGGCTCATTGGAGCAGCAATGGATCACATGCGCAATTCGGGAATAGTACAGTTTTGCCGAATGGAAGATTTGCAGATGAGTTTCACGTCTTCTCAATTATATGGAACCAAAACAGCATTACTTGGTTAATGGACGATGTGGTATATAATACATTGAATATTACGCCTGCGGAATTGAGTGAATTTCAAGAGAAATTTTTTCTTATTATGAATGTGGCTGTTGGCGGAAATTGGCCAGGTAATCCGGATGCAAGTACGGTTTTCCCACAAACTATGTATGTTGATTATGTTCGTATATTTCAATAAAAGTGTATTTTCGTAAACCAAGTTTTATAATACGTTATGCTTAATAAGGTTGTATGAATTACAAGATTGAATTTGACAAGTTTTTTTCTTATTCCTTTTCTTTAGATTGCTTGATATTTGGCTTTGAAAATGGGCAAATACACTTGCTCCTAATCAAACGAAATATGGACCCTCATAAAGGTGAGTGGGCAATTCCGGGAGACTTAGTATATCCTGATGAAGATTTAGATGATGCAGGAAAAAGAATTTTACATGATTTAACAAATTTAGAGGGCATACGTTTACATCAATCGCAAACGTTCGGCAAACCCAAGAGACATCCCCAGGGCAGGGTTATAACCTGCGCTTATTTTGCGCTGACAAAGATGGAGGAGGTCAATGCAGTTGCTTCCTCGTGGGCGACAGAAGTTAAGTGGATTCCGTTACACAAGGTCAAACAATTAGCGTTTGATCACAACGAAATTTTATCATCTACCTTCGAGATATTGAAAATAAAATTGTCCAATGAACCCTTGTGTTTTGACCTTTTACCTGAGAAATTTACCCTTAATGAACTTCAACAACTCTATGAGTATGCTTTCAATTCAGACCTAAACAAAGCAAATTTTAGAAAAAAGATAAAACACATACCATTCATCTCACACGATGAGAAACAAATTAATGTGAAACATCGCCCGGCGAAACTCTTCTCCTTTGATCAAAAAAGATATAAAGATTTGTTAGCAAGACAAGAGTATTCTTTCAAAATGTAATTTTTACACTTATAAGTTTATACTTATGGTATTTTATACTATATTTACCCAAATATAATATTTACGTAAAATAGAAACTGACTATGAAAAAAAATTACTTATTCTCAGCAATTGTGTTTCTTGCACTGAATACATTTGCGCAAATTGAAGGGACGTGGCGTTTAGCGCCAGCAGCGGGTTCCATAGGTGTTGGGCCTAACCAAGGAGATATTTCTTGGTGGTCTAATTCTCCCGGAGATGTATCTGTTAGATCTTGTTTATTTGATGACTCAGTCAAATTTGAAGCCAACGGAACAATGACACATTATATGGATGGAAGCACATGGGTTGAAGGATGGCAAGGAGCTACTGGAGACGGATGTAATACTCCAGTTGCACCACATGACGGAACCACGAACGCCCCTTACACGTATGCCTACAATTCAACTACTGGGCAATTAACTGTTAATGGTATTGGAGCACATTTAGGCTTGGCAAAAGTAATTAATGGCGCTGAAATTTCCAGCCCTGCAAATGCTGCAGCTAGTATCACTTACCTGACTACTTTCTCGAACAATAATAACACTCTAACCCTGGATATTAGTATTGGTGGAGGTTGGTGGAGGTTTGTTTATCAAAGAACAGCAACCGTTACAATGCCAGATCCTAACGTAACATTTCGAGTAAATATGTCAAATTACACAGGAACAATTACAACTGGTGTTTTTGTAAACGGGTCATTCAACGGATGGTGCGGAAACTGTAATCCTATGACTGATATGGGTAACGGTATGTGGCAGGTAACTCTTCCAATTCCAACAAGTAACATCGAATACAAATTCACAGTTGATGGCTGGAATGATCAAGAAAACTTTACGGCGAATGACGCATGTATTGACCCGAATATGGGTGATAATTTCTTCAATAGATACCTTCAAATTACAGGAGATGTGGTATTGCCGGCAGTTTGTTTTAACAGTTGTTCCCCTTGCCCAAGTAATGCAACCCAGTTAATCGGAACATGGAAGTTAAAAGCAAGCGCTGGATCTCTTGCTGTTGGACCTGCACTTGGTGATGGGTCTTGGTGGTCAAATGGTGCGGCTGATGTTACGACAAGAGCTTGTCTATTTGATGATTCAATTAAATTCGAGGCTAACGGAACAATGACTCACTTTATGGATGGTAGTACGTGGTTAGAAGCATGGCAAGGAGCTTCACCTGATGCTTGTGGAGCACCCGTTGCCCCTCACAATGGAATAGGACCATTCACTTATTCTTACAGTGGAGGAGAGTTAACCATTAATGGAACAGGTGGTCATATTGGATTAGCGAAAGTATATAACGGGGGTGAATTAACAGCACCAGCGAACGCACCAGCATCTGTTGCCTACCAAATTTCATTTGCAAATAATGATAATACAATGATTGCAGATATCAATTTCGGTGTAGGTTGGTGGAGATTCATCTATGAGAAAACACAAATAGTTCAATTACCAGATCCAATTGTTACTTTCCGAGTAGATATGGCTGATTACACAGCAACAATTGGAACAGGAGTATTCTTGAACGGCACTTTTAATAACTGGTGTGGAAATTGTACGCCTATGACAAATACTTCAGGATCAGTTTGGGAGGTGGCGGTTCCACTTTCATCAGGACCAATTGAATATAAATTCACTGTTGACGGATGGAATGACCAAGAAAACTTTGTTGGAGGAGAATCTTGTGTTGATACAAATAATGATGAGTTCTTTAATCGTTATTATGTTGTGTCAGCTGATGATACCTTGCCGGTAGTTTGTTTCGCAAGTTGTTCGGCATGTCCAGGAAGCGGGATAGAGGAAACAGAACTAGGTGTTGTTGTAATACCAAATCCAGCAAAAGATATAGTGAAAATCTCTGCAAAATCTACAATTTCATCAATTGAAATTAATTCTATGGCAGGACAGTTTATTTCAAAACAACTGGTTCAATCAACTAACGCTGAAATTAACGTGAGCAATTTAAAAAGCGGAACGTATTTCATTAAAGTAAATGCTGAAAACAATTCAGGTATTTACAAATTGATAATAGAATAACCTACTATTACTGTAAAAGAAAAGGAAGAGTGATCTTCCTTTTCTTTTTTATACCAATTTATCTAAAATATTATGAAGG
>CAMDLY010000036.1 GCA_945902115.1 Lishizhenia tianjinensis
CCATTGGCAATGCCTCTGTTGGCCGGTCCAGGCTCGATATCCTTATTAATAAATTTATCTATAGTTTCGAAGGATTGGCAAAGTAATGCTCTAATAGTTTCTGCCATTGTTACGGTGTGTTTCTTGTTATTTTCGATCTTTTATGCAGCACCAAAAGTATTAAAATATATGGGGCAAGGTGGCCTTCGCTCGATGTCAAAAATTATGGGCTTCATTGTATTAGCACTGGGTATTCAAATGGGGGTTGACAGTATCAAGATATTATTCGAATTATCCTAATCACAAAGATGTCCCTTTTATTTATATTGTTGAGTTAAGAGTTATCCACATTTACCTTGTCAC
The DNA here is from genome assembly GCA_945902115.1 of Lishizhenia tianjinensis. GTDB lineage: Bacteria > Bacteroidota > Bacteroidia > Flavobacteriales_D > Crocinitomicaceae > UBA952. The sequence continues at coordinate 343 of CAMDLY010000036.1, forward strand.
GACCTCTCCCATTGTCAGTGAGATTCCATTTCCTATAATTTTCGTTCTTGGACTCAAGGTATAGAAAGCGCGTATTTTTCCATTTTCGCATTTAAGGTGTTGATAGTCCAACCTATCGCTAGAGCTGTTTGACGCTTATTACCTTTGAAATGTATAAGTGTTTTTTTTATGTGTTCCTTTTCTATATATTCAATATTCATGGGCAGACTAGTTGGATGTGGCCTTAGGCGTTTCGGTAGGACTTCAGCAGTTACGTGGTCGTCATTGAACACATAGAGCCTAGAGATGATATTTTCAAGTTCTCGAACGTTTCCGGGGTAGGGATAATTTAGTAGTATTTCTAAGGCATCCTTGGAAAGTGTGAGTTTACGTTGCTTTTTTAACTGTTTCTTTTTAAGCGTTAAGAAAAAGTCTATCAGTGCCTTAAGATCTTGTTTACCTCTTTGCATCACGTTGGGAATATCTAGTTCTACGACAGATAAACGGTAGTATAAATCCCACCTAAAGCTTCCTTCTTCGCAACGTTTTACCAAGTTTTGATTCGTAGCTGCTATAACGCGAACATCAATTTTTTTAGCCTTACCAGCGAGAGGCATGATTTCTTTTTCTTGCAATACTCGAAGCAACGCCTGTTGCATATATGGAGAAACATCCCCAATTTCATCCAATAGTATTGTGCCTTCGTGCGCTTCTTCAAAAAGCCCAATGCTGTCTTTATCAGCGCCAGTAAATGCTCCTTTTTTGTAACCAAACAAGCGCGATTCCAACAAATTATCGCTAAATGCGGAGCAATTTATGGTAACATATACTTTATCTGCTCGGATGGAATTGCTATGAATATAACGTGCTAAATTTTCCTTTCCGGTACCAGAGTCCCCTAAAATGAGTACCGATACCTCGTCTGTCAAAGCTACTTTTCGCGCATTCTCGTAGATTTTTTCTATCGATGGGGTGATAAAATAATTTTCACTCGTGCCCTTTTTGATGTCTTGCTGATGATACAATGCAGTTAAGCCAATTGCCGAGCGTTCCATATTGATTTTTATAAGCTCTGGACGATCTTTTTTAGGAGTGTATTGTGCAGGTCTTGTTTGGTAAAGAGTTGTTTTTAAATTTAAACTCATGTGAGCGAGATACCACACCACTTGCATGGCTGGGGTTCCCGGGGAAACAAAAATGTCTAGGTCATGATCTTTCAATTCAGCAAGGAAAGGATTCGTTTTTGATTGAATTTCCGCATGGTTTATGGGGTCGTGAATATCCATATATCGAATGCTAATTTTTCTTTCCGGATATTTTTTTAGTAACGCAGTGCGTATATGCAATGCTCTCAAGTCATCCTCCTTCTCAGCCGAAAGAAGAATATGTTCGTCATGCTTGTAAAAGTGATTGTGGAAAGATAGGGTAGGGCCGCTTTCTTTTACCTGACCATCGATAAAGTCGTGTTGGTAGGCATGCCATGATATGAGTAATTTCATATTAAAAATTGATATATAAAGTAAAAAGTAATATTAAATATACATATAAATACGCTTATGTATAGAAAAAAAGTTTTGGCATATTCCTTGACTAAAGAGGCAGGACAACAAACTAAAGGACTATGCAACAGGTAATCATTGAAACTGTCACCGAGAAGGAGTTAAAAGAAAATAACAGGGTAAAAGATAAGTTTAAGGAAGCTTTTTCCATGCGAGACATTGCGCTTATGAAAGAAATTCTTCACGACGAAGGAGTTTTTTTTGGAAGATGGAATAAAGGTAGGTGTGTAAATCAACTTTGTGCCACATATCATCCAGGTAATTTTATTGAGGGATTTATTGGAGAGCAGGTAAATGAAGGGGTCTCCTTTGACTCAAACCCTAATGAGTTAACATTGGAATTTCGATTTTACGATTTTGATGCTTTTATGCGCTTCGAGCACCCTGACGATGAGGTGAACTTTCAAGATCCACCGCGCCAGCGGCTGAGAGAAATCGTGTTCCACTTAACCTTGCGGTTCAAAGAGGGGAAAATTTATGGTATCCGAAGGCCAAAGAAAGTAATTGCGGATGTAACAAAACTAATGGCCGAAAATTAAAGTATAACAAACAAAAACAAATAGAATGAAAAACAACAAAACAATTTACCATTTTGTGGTAGATCAAAGTGGATCGATGGCAGGGTTGGAAGGAATGGTTATTGAATCGTTCAATAGCCAATTCAATACCTTGAAACAATTAAAGAATGAATATCCAGCGCAAGAATTCGAAGTGAGCTTAACCTATTTCGAGGATAATGTTTCGGATTTAATTATTTTTCAACCGGTGGATAGTCTTAAACTTATGACATTGAATGATTTTAAACCCGGCGGACTGACTGCGCTTTTTGACGGTATCGGTAGGTCGGTCGATACCATACGGCTGAAATATGAGCAACTCATAAATGAAGATAGGGTATCTGTGGTAATGATCATTATCACAGACGGGGGTGAAAATGCCTCAAAATTTTATACTAAATCGGCAATCTCAGAAAAAATAAAACTACTTGAGGAAACAGGTAAATGGACGTTTACATTTATTGGTGCTGGTTTAGACGCTGCCATTGTATCTCAAGGGCTGAATATCAATAGAGAAAATATTCTATCCTACGATCGAAGTCAAATTAGCGGAATAATGGAAGATGAAATATCTCAGGCTGCGCGTTCCTATGCTTTTGAAAAAAGTCAAGGCAATATTAAAAAAACATACATGGATGAGGTTATTGAGAAAGATAAGCGCAATTGGAATGTTGATTAATCATTTAGTGAGCTGTCCCTGTGGCAGCTCCTTTTTTTATGTACACTCATGAAAACAAAAACAAAATCATTAACAACAAAGCGAGAAGCTCTGGTTCACTTTTTTCAACAGATGGACATCGAGATGATTGATCTATTATTAACCGATGCGCCAACATATCAAGATTTCCGGAAAGAGGTTTTCATAGAAAAACTTTCTCGTACATTTCAGCAGTTTCAAGAAAAAGGCGATACTTTTTTGAATGCCGTACAAGGTGCCTGTGGGAATTGTGATAAAAGTAAAAATGGATTTATGTTCATCGGAAATAATAGCAAGCAATACATGAGTATACTTTTCGATATGGAAGGAAATTGTGCGAAGGATGTATATGAATGCGCCCAAATGAAGATAAATTATCAAGGTATTGATAGGACAAATCAGCTTTGGATTCAACCTTTTAACCTAGACCTTCCGTTTTAATAAGACACCGTCTAGGCCCCATTCTTTCTTCACGGGAATAGTTAACCAATCGAATACGGTAGGAAGTATGTCTACTAAATTTGTTTTTTCTGTTGTAAGATTTAGAGGAGTTTGGTTTGGTGTTCGAATGACATACCAAATGAATCGTGTTTCCTTCTTATCTTCTTGCTGGTCGTGATGTCCCTCGCATCCGCCGTGATCTGTGGTCACCACTACCATCCATTCTTCGTCAAAATTTGCTTCGCGGTACTTTACAATATCCATTAAAGATTTTAAATAGAGATCGCTTTTCTGTATGGCTTTGATGTAGTTTGGATTATCAGGTGAAAACCCTGTTTCGTGGCCATTGAAATCGGGATCGTTGAAATGCAAGACACTAATGTCTGGGGTTTGCGAATTTAATAACATCAAGGTTTGTTGGGTAAGTTGGTAATCCGAATCTACTTCAATGGAGATATTCTCTTGCTGTGTAATATCTAAAAATTGGTTCCAATTTGAAATATTGGCAGTGATTAAATGTGGCTGGATTTCTTTGGCTAAACTAAATATATCGGGATAATCTACATATCGATTGCCCGCAAAAGCATTTTCTGTAAGGCCGTGTTTGTTGGGCCAAACACCATGCAATAAAGTTGACCATCCCGGAACACTTACTGTGTATGGTCCTCGATCAACATTCCAACTATACGTGGCCTCTTTCGTGAGGGAAAATAGATTTTTAGTATCTGCTACAGCTAGTGCATCTGTTCTTACTCCGTCCCAACCGACTATCAGAACTTTACGTTTGTTAGAACCAATTTTGTTATCATTTTTTAATTGAATTAGGGGGGAGATTGTTTTGCTGCATGTAAGAAGAAGCAGTGAGAGAAGAATTGAACCAATTTGTTTTATATACAAACTTGAAGATTACCAGACAAAGTTGCTAACTCTTCGAAAATATAACGTTAAGGAGAAAATATGATATGTTTATTTTAGTGTAAACGTACTATTAATAACAAATTGTCTGTTCCGTATACTTGAGGATTTCACGAACCTCGTCTAGGGTAGGGGCCTCAGCATAAGTTCTCAATACAGGTTCGGTTCCCGATGGGCGAATCATTAGCCAGCGGTTTTCATCGAAAAAGTACTTAAATCCGTCGGTAGTCTGAACTTCTTTCACTTTGTATGGTCCGAAGCTATCGTAGACATTTGCCTGACAGTTGGTGATTATTTTCTGTTTTAGTGATTCCGTTATGTGTAAATCATTGCGCTCAAACTTGAATTCACCAACGATATCGTATACTTCTTGAATTAGTTCGTCAAGGCTTTTGCCTGATTTTGCCATGAATTCCCAAATGATTAATCCCATCCAAATCCCATCTCTTTCGGGAATATGTCCTTTCACTGCAATACCACCAGATTCTTCACCACCCAACAATACGTCTTCTTTCACCATGATAGAGGCGATTTCTTTAAATCCAATTTTCGTTGTAGTATGCTCTAAGCCGTAGTGTTCACACATTTTGTAAACGCGAGGGGTAACGCTAAAAGCGATCGCAACTTTCCCAGACATCTGCTTGTATTTTACCATGTAATGGATCAGCAATAATATAATGTGATGTGAATCGATAAAATCACCCTTGCCGTTGTATAATCCTATCCTGTCGGCATCACCATCGGTAGCCAATGCACAATCAAAATTAGCGTTTGATTTTAAGAAATTCTCAAGTGCTTGTAGGTTCTTTGCGATCGGTTCTGGTGCTTGGCCATAAAACGAAGGGTTGTGTTCACAATGCAGTAAGGTAGCCTCGGGAAGTATTTGAGGAATTACGCGTTGCCCAGCGCCATACATAGCGTCGTAGACCAATCTAAGACTAGAATGTTGAATGGCTGGTAAATCAAATGATTGCTTCACATGCGCAATGTATTCTGCTTCGATATCAATAACTTCTACAATTCCTTTTTCAATAGAGTCTGCAATGGAAACCGCCTCAAAGTCCAAGGAACAGCTATCGGGAATCAAGGCCTCAACTTCACCAATGTGTTCCGGAGCTAAGGGTCCTCCGAAGTCAGCTTTAAGCTTGAATCCGTTGTAAGAGGCTGGATTATGACTAGCCGTTAAGTCAACGCCAATTTGACAATTATAATTTTTCGCAGCCAATGAAATCATCGGCGTAGAGACGAATCCTCTAGACATTTTCACAGGAATTCCTTGCAATACAAAAATCTTTACACAGGTTTCCATGAATAATTCTCCCCCAAATCGGCAGTCGTGGCCTACGAACACGGAAGGATTTGGATAATTTTTTTTCAGCCAGATACCTGTAGCCTCAGCCACGCGAGCAACGTTTTCTACTGTAAATTCTTTTGCGATAATGGCTCTCCAGCCATCTGTTCCAAATTTTATCTTTAAAGCCATTACTTTGTGAATTCGGTTATCGTTTTTTCGATGATAGCAATACATTCCATGAGTTGCTCTTCGGTCATAACTAGCGGTGGCGCAAAACGGATGATATTTCCATGTGTAGGTTTTGCCAACAATCCATTGTTTTTCAGTGCCACACAAATATTCCATGCGGTCTTACTCTCTGGGCTATCATTCACCACTATTGCATTTAATAATCCCTTACCTCTTACCAATGTCAACAGGTCATTTTCTGAAATGATGCGGTTTAATTCCTGTCTGAAAATTTCTCCTAACTTCCTGGCATTTTGAATTAGTTTTTCATCGTAAACAACTTCCAAAGCCGCCTGAGCAACCCGGGCTGCAATAGGATTACCTCCGAAGGTAGAACCGTGTTGTCCTGGTTTTATCACCATCATCACCTCGTCGTCTGCTAATACTGCCGAAACGGGGTAAACTCCTCCTGATAATGCCTTGCCTAAAATTAATATGTCAGGTTTACTATACGTATTCTGTCTTTCGCACTTATTTTCACAGCTGCAGTTTCCGCATACAGCAAGTAAGCTACCTGTTCTAGCTATCCCGGTTTGTACTTCGTCAGCAATAAATAAAACTCCTTTAGATACACATAAAGCATGTGCTTTTTGAATAAAATCGTCTGCAGGGGTATATACGCCTGCTTCACCTTGTATGGGCTCTACAAGAAATCCTGCCACATTTGGTTGACTCAAGGCACTTTTCAGGGCTTCAATATCGTTGTAGGGAATGCTAATAAAACCGGGCGCATAAGGGCCGAAGTTTTTATTCGAATCGCTGTCGCTTGAAAAAGAGACAATGGTGGTCGTTCTTCCGTGAAAATTACCTTCACAAACGATAATTTGTGCTTGATTTTCGTCAATTCCTTTTACTTCATAAGCCCATTTTCTGCATAATTTGATAGCGGTTTCAACGGCCTCTGCCCCTGTATTCATGGGAAGAACTTTGTCAAAGCCGAAATAAGAAGTGATAAATTGTTCGTATTCTCCCAATGCACTGTTGTAAAAGGCTCTTGAGGTTAAAGCCAATTGCTCTGCCTGATGCACCAATGCTTTTGTGATTTTTGGGTGACAATGTCCTTGATTTACAGCAGAATAAGCAGAAAGAAAGTCGTAATATCTTTTTCCTTCAATATCCCAAACATAAACTCCCTCGCCTCTGTGCAGGACCACTGGTAATGGATGATAATTGTGTGCACCATGTTGAGCTTCTAACTCAATCATGCGGGTTGTCTTACTCATTTCCATAATTGTGGACATACTGATTAACTTAAATTTGCCACAAAGATAGTAAAAGCCCTTGTGAATTAATTAGCTTGAATAAAAAGCTTAGGTTAACAATAAGGAGAAATTCTATGGTATGATCCATTATCAGGTATTTCACCAAGACTATTTGATAGTCGATCACCCATAGAATTACTGTTTGTTTTATCTGTGGCAATAGTTTTGAAGTATCATATACAGTATCTTTCGGGTTACTACAATGTCCTATATAAATTCTTCCAAAAATGAGAGTATACAACGGAAGTTATAAACAAATCGACTAAAAAAATAACAATCTAAGACGTAAATAACCTTTTTTTTCTAATTTAGAAAAAAGCGCTACTTCTGCAGAATTATGGGTGAGGTTGAAATTGATTTTCAGAACAATAAAATATTAAAATTAAGTACCTCAAATCCTCAACAGGCTTTTCATGAAGCCAAGGTAATTTTAGATCATTCGAATACTATCCCATATAAAAAAGGAAAGGCAGAAGCCCTAAGAAATTTAGCCTTTATTTCTCAAACTTTAGGTTTCATTCAAGAGGCATTAGATTTTGCAAATGAAGCCTTATCTATCTTTGAAGAGTTTGATGATAAGAAGAATTTAGCACATGTAAACAATACACTAGGATTTATTTACGATCATTTGAACGACCAAGAAAATCGTATTAAAGTTAATTTAAAAAGTAAATTTTTATCCTATGAAATAAACGATTCTGAGGGTATTATTAGGTCTTTAAATAATACGGGTGACAACTACATTCAGTTGGGAAATTACAAAGAAGCGTTGGGTTCCTTTAAAGAGTGTGTTTCCGTAATTCAACCCACCAATCACTTTATGTTCGCTGTAGTGTATTGTAATATCGGTGAGGTAAACTTTTTGACCTCTGACTATGATGAAGCAATTAAATATTTCTTTCTTAGTCTTGAGCACGCCCGAAAAATCAAATCGAACGCTGTAGAGGCAACTGTCCTTTTACTTTTGTCAAAAGTATATTCAGAAAAGGAAAATTATGAAAAAGCCATAGAAACGTTAAATCTAGGTATTGAACTTTTTGAAATTGAACAGAAAGACAGTGGGGACCTGATTTACCTTCCCAAAGAAGAAGACTCAATTTTGAAATCGTCGATCAATATTGAGGTTGAAGTTTACCAATTATATGCTGAAATTTGTGAAAAGACAGGAGATTTACAAAAAGCTCTCTGGGCAACTAGGAAATCTATATCTCAAGAAAAGCTCCTTTTAACGGCGAAGTATACAAAAGAATTTGAAACTATTCATTTACGATACGAGATCACTCAACTTGAAAAATTAGTTACGGAGCGTACACAGGAACTTGAAATAATTTTAGAGGAGCTCAAAATAAAAGAAAACAACAATAAGCTAATTATTGAAAATGCCATCGATGCGGTTGTAATTATAAATTCAGATGGGCAAATCATTAAACACAATAAAAGGACAATTGATTTTTTTCAAAAACCCAATCCATTAACTGATTACTCCTTGGGTGACCTTTTGTTTTTTGAAAACGGAAAAAGCTTGGATAAGATAATCAAAAAATTATTTGATCCCAATATTGAAAATTTTGAATCATTGAAATATGAGATGTGTGACGAAAAACATATCGAATATTTTCAAGTTGCCTTAACGCGAGTCAAAACTGAGAACGGATTTCAAGGAATTGCTTTCTTAGGCAGTGTAACTCATTACAAGATTGCTGAAAAAAAGAGGTTGATTGATTTAGAAATCGAGACTAGAATTAATCATTTTTCGCAAGCTATATTAGCTAAAAATGATTACCGAGAATTATTATTTGAACTTGTTAGAATGTGTATTGAAGAACTTAAGTTTTACAATACTGCTATATACCTCAAAGATGAAGAGACCCAAGAATTTATTCAAATTGTAAGTCATTTCGCAGAATCCTATACAACATCCGATAAATTCTCTGCTATTCGAGGCCCTGGATATTTATTAACCTCTGATTCATCTGAGTTTATGGTTTCGCGTGAGTTGAAGTCGCAACTTACAATTCCACTAAAAATAGCCGACGACCTGATTGGAATTATTAATTGCGGTCATTATTTAGAGGACTTTTTCAACGATAACCATATTCGTTTTTTAATGACAATAGCACCCTTGCTTTCGAATCGTGTAGACAAGTTAAAAGAACAAGTACAAAAAGAAAAGCTTCAAAAGGAACTTTTTGAAATTAATCAAAAACTTGAGGAAGAAGTAAATTCACAAACCAAGAAAATCACTGAGCTTACACATAAATATCTTGAACACGAAAAGTTTTCCCTTTTTGCCGAACTAGCCTCTTCAATATCACATGAGTTAAATACTCCTTTCGGATTAATAAATAATGGAGCTAAGGAAGTTAATATAGCAATTACAGAATTAATTAACAGCGTTGCTCAAGGTGATATTACAATAAATGCATTGAATTTTTCAGTCAAATTTGCCAATGCAAAAATTAATGTTCCCTTTGCATCATTTGGAAATAAACGAAGAGACTTTGCTAGTTTAAAAGAGTTACTCATTAGCAAAAATATTGATGAAACTAAATCTGCAGAATTGGCTCAAGCTTTCGTGAATGCCAAATTCACCAAAAACGATGTTGAGGAAATAAATTATATTCTGAATGAAGAAAAACAAATGGAAATTCTTCAGATTATTTATTTCCTTCAAAAAACGATTTTATTATCAAATACCATTATCGAATCTAGTAACAGTGCCTCACTAATTGTCAAAGAACTCACAAAAATTGCTGTCGGCACGAAAACTTTTGAAACAACCAAGATTAACCTCTTAGAAAACATAAATTCTGTACTTGCTGTATATAAGTATCTGTTTGAATCAATTTCAATTCACTTCAATATTGCTAGTGATATTGACATCTCGGGTAATGAAATTGATTTATTTCAATTATGGAAAAATGCATTTATGCTAGCATCAAAATTATATATAGACGAGGATTCGGAGAAATATATCCTTATCAAAGCTGAAATAAGAGACGCTTGGGTGTGCATAGATTTTAGCTTTAATGGAAGGGAAATAAGTAATGAAACGATATCGAATATTCTAGATATCACCCCAATCAAGGAAACTTCAGATAAAATTATTGTTGATAAATTAAGCCTAATCAAAAAAATAATTACTGAGCATAGTGGGAAATTATCAATAGTTTCAGATGAAAAAAATTATTTGTTTATTGAACTTCCTTCATTTCATTCCAAATAAAGAAATATCCTTTGTTTCTTTTGGGATAAAAAAATAAATTCTTTATCAAAAAAAAAGACCATTTGAAAAATGGCCTTTTACACAATTTAAAAAAAATTATTTTTTATAGTCTCCAACTTTTATATTTCCTTCGATTTGGTAAAAAGCCATAGTATTATTATTGCCAAGTACAAAATAGTATCCCGTCTGATTGATATAAGTTTCCAAACGATTGGTTTGGGGATTTATCCTTGCTGTATACGTTTTGAAAGGAGTTTTCTTGAATTTAATAGTTACGGTCATTCCATTATCTACGATACCCATGGATGAAAAAGAGTGTGTAGGATTTGCAGGAGTCATTTTCCAATTTCCTGCATAGACTGATAAATCTGTTTGTGACCAGTATAAGCTAGACATGGAAACGAACAAGAGTGATAAGAAGAGTGTCTTCATAACAATAGATTTTATTTAATGTAGTTTGAGAATTTAGTATTTGTATTGGTTTCATATCCCATTATTGAGTTATTAGCAGGAACATAAACGAAGAAATAAGCCACATTATCGATGGTTACATGCAATTTACGATCGCTTGGATCATATTTAGCAGCATAATTGTTTACAGGTGATTTTTTAAGTTTAATAGTCATAGATGCTCCGTTGTCTATGATCCTTAACTTAGACAGTTTGTGGCTAAAATTAGTGGGATTCATTTTCCAAACTCCTGCGAATGAAGCTTGAGTTGTTTGAGCTTTCAATCCAAACGATAGAGTTAAAAGGAGAAAGCTGAAGAGTAAAAGTACATTTTTCATAAGTTAATTTTTAAGTTATTATGCCCCATTCAATTATCGTGCAAACTATTCAAAGATAGAATAAATTGGCTAATATAATTAGTTTTTCATCTTTAATTCAGTCGTAATACATTGATGAATAAAGTTTTATCTCTAAGAGTTTGTTCCACTTTTGAAATATACAACCAATTACAATTCCTGGAAATAATGTTAAAGTATTTGAGTTAATGTCGCATTGGTTTGTACGCAATGTTTATAGGCGAGTAAGTACAAAATTAGCTTACACAAAAAGTAGTTCAACGTAGAGATTTAGTTTACTTAATGTCTAAGTTTCTGCAAAACACCCCTTTTTTCATATCAATATCAATTCTCCCAAGATAAAGCCCCGCATATCCTACCTGATTGATAAGTACATTTTGTCCTTTCTTATTTTTTTCAATAGTTGGTTTCTCCAAAAATGAATGGGTATGTCCTCCTAAAATGAGGTCGATATGGCTAGTTTGTTGCGCCAATTTTCGGTCTGAAATTTTTGTCTCATCTGCATACTCATATCCTAAATGAGATAGACATATGACCAAATCACACCCTTTTTGTTTTAATTCTTTGGCAATTCTCTCAGCACAAAAAACCGGATTCAAAAACTTAGTGTTCAGGTAATTATTCTCTGAGACTAGGCCATTTAGGTCAATTCCGATCCCAAAAATACCAATCCTTAAATCATCTTTTTGGAAAATTTCGTAGGACTTTGTCTCCCCCTTAAGAATCGTATCTGAAAAATCGTAGTTAGCGCACAAAAACGGAAATTTCGCATGTTGTTTGGCCTTTTTGAATCCCTCTAAACCGATATCGAAATCATGATTTCCCATAGTGGCGGCATCGTAACCCATTTCCGTCATAAGTTTCATTTCCAATTCCCCGCCAAACATATTAAAGTACGGGGTTCCTTGAAAAATATCTCCAGAATCCAGGAGTAAAACATGCTCTTCTGCTTTTCTGATTTGCTGGATGAGTGCATGTCGTCGCGAAACACCCCCCATTCCTGGATATTTAGCGTGATTAATTGGAAAAGGATCTATGTTTGAATGGGTATCATTTGTATGAAGAATGGTAATTTTGCTCGATTTTTCCTTAGATATAAGTTGTCCAAAACTACTAAAGCTCAGTAATACTGATCCAGAACCAAGGCTCAAATTCTGAATAAATTTCCTTCGGTTCATGGTCTAAATCTAATTTCGTTGTTGGATACTAAACTCCCTTCTTGCTTCGCATGATTAATCAATACCTCCCGAACGAGTTTACCCGTGTTATTTATAATTTTACCTTTTTTTAGGAAGTCCATTTTATCGCCGGCATTGGCTAAATAGTCCGTGGTAATCACGATACATGTTTTTGCTCCTTCTCGTATAGAATTTAACTTCAGTTTCCCTTTTTCTACCGTGCAATTAGCTACTGGTTCACCTCCTGTTCTTGTTATATATTTTGCTACATCATCTAACACCTCAATTGGTAGCTCAATCCATACAACAGTGTTATCAAAGGGCATCAATTTATAGAAATCCCCCAATGTAAGTTCTCCTTTATTGAACCCCGATCTAATTCCGCCGGTATTCAACAAACAAATTGCTGGTGTGGAAAGCCTTACTGTTTGAGTTTCTTGTATGAAAACCGCATCTGCAACCCAATTCATTAAATTAGACGAAGGACGTTGAACGAGAAAATTAGTATCTGCCACGGCAATAAGCTCGTTCATTATAGCTGACATAGAATCGCGGTATGGCTTAATGAATTGTTCAGTCTTTTCAGACGATTCTTCTTGAGGGGTAATGGGAACGCGCAGCGGCTCTATGATAAAATGCGAAGAGCAAGCCAAAAGACTTGCTCCAACACAACTAAGGATGACGACTTTAAACATTATTCAATGACGAAAGTAGACTGAACAGTTCCGTATTCAGTGCCTACCTTTAGTATATAAATTCCTGACTTGAATTGTTCGGCCGTAAGTTCCAATACCGGAAGACTCTGAGATTTCGCATCAAGAATCGTTCTCCCTTGGGCATCTACAACTTGGTAAGAAATAATATTCAGTCCATTTACTTGGGCATATATTTTATTATTAGATGGTACAGGGAAAACTGAGAAATTATTTTCCAATTGCTCTTGTAATCCTGCTTGACAAGCATCATACGTCATGTTCGAAAAATTAACATGACAAACAAAGTCGGTAGAATCTATGAAAGGATTTCTATTGTTCTGCAATGTATAAATATACTCATGCCTTGCTATTTCATAATTATCAGGCAAATCAGCATAATGCCATTGCTTCAGAATATCCTGGTTTTGGTTTGTGGGAATTTGCCAGTTATTACCTAATTGACCATTGTAGCATGTCGCCATATACATGATAGCTCTTGCCGCATTTCCTCTTTGCTCAGCGCGCGGTGTGAAACACAACTGATTAGAGCCATTATAGCCTACAGCACAGTTCAAATATGAAAATACCGTATTTCCGGTTATTATATCCAACGGCAAATTACTTCTCGGAGTATTCGCATTTTGAAGATTCGTTGGATATAGGTTATGTTGATCTGTGTATTCTGGATTTTCAGGCGGACCATCTGCAGGAAATGTTGGCATCCATGAATGCGAATACGTATGCTCGCGAGAATATCCAGTAGCTGTCCAGTCGAACGGGTCATTGAAAACCTTTCGTTCGCCAGAATAAACACATACCACATAGGATTGTCCACCTGTCGTATCGCGTAATTCAAATTGACTCATTAACGTAGTTTTATAGTTGAAATACGATACAAATTGATGCGGGTTGATTAGTGCGGAAAGGTCCGAAACAAAAGTGCTTGCATTCGAATTGATTCCATTGTAATAGTTCCCAACCTGAGATCCTTGGCTAGACACATTTCCTGTGGCAGGTGCACTAGTTTTATAATTCTCAAATCCCGGAGACCCGTTGAAGGCGTAAACTGCAAAATATAAGTTTTGATTGGCTATTACATGTCTTGGTGTAAAGCTCGTGCCACTTCCTGCATAGGCAACCTTCGCATCACCAACAATATCCCCTCGCTTATAGGTTGAGCCATCCAGCGGCACGCCAGTAATAGGGCTGCCTTGTTTCCATAAAACCAAATAATTCTCTGCATTAACTCCCGCAGTAAATTGTCCGCCTACAGTATATGCTTTTACTAATGGGAAAGTTAGGTTACTAGGATTTGCTGTTGGTTCTGTCGCTAAGTTATCTGTGCCTACAGCGTTTAGGTAAATGATATATGGATTTTCATCGACATCATCGCTAAAGATATTTAATTGTGCAGATCGAGAGCCTATACCACCTGCGGTAAATAATAATGTGAAATTTTGATTGCTCGTTGGTGCTATGATTCCCGAGCTTAAATTGATTGAAAAATCCGTAGCATTCGTACCAGTAATGGTTGTGTTGCTGATTGTTAAATTTTGAGATCCTGTATTCTCAACCTTAACTGTTGTAGTGCTTGCGTTCCCAACGACGAAGGTTCCATTATTGAGTACTGTTAATCCACCCATTTTAACATTGATTTCGCGCGCAGGGGCAACGTAAGGGAAAATATCATTTAAATCTCTAGGAACTAATTGGTAATTCGCATTGAATTGACCAACTAATGCGATAATTGACATTGGTCCAGTAGGAACTGCTGTTCCATCAATATTAGTAGATCCATTTATTCTTACGGCAAATGTGGTGCTACCGTCTGTAAGTTGAACAGTGCTATTTCCTGTTGCGAAGTTTCCAGTTTGAACGAATGTAACGTTATCTACTCGAACCAACTGCGCCTCAAGAGACTCATTAATATTAGTGAGGGGAACAATTAAAGGAGTAGGTAGAACAACTGCTCCATGATTGGTGAAGCTATTCGTGGGAGAAATTTCCAATAAACCATTGAAATCTAGCAACACTCCGGTAGCTGTAATTGAATCTCCTCGTTGCACACTGTTCAGGTTGGTACCATAAGCTGGGATAGCGGCCGTACCATCTTGAATATAACGTATTGGCCCTAGCTCTGAACCATTTGTTACAACACCTGTAACGGTGACAGTTTGTCCAATACCCATATTGCGAGCATCAGAAATCGTTTGTGCATTAATTGCAGAAATACCTAAAAAAATTGCGGAGGATAATAGTAGTTGTCTCATTTTCATAATTAAAATTGTAAAGCTAGTGAAAGGTTGAATCGAAGCCCTTGTCCAAACATAATCGTTGCTGATTGTGCATCAAAGTTATTATAAATATCGTTGGCATTATTGGTAGCATCAGAAATGAAAGAGCTATTCAATATATTTGTAACTGTCCCACTGGTAACTAAGGTTATGTTTTTCAACGGATAGCGATATCCTGCAAAAAGATTCATTAAATAGTAACTTGGCATTTGCCAGGACTCTCTTCCTCCATTAGAACCTTGCAAAGTAAACGGATCAAAATTGGCATAGTAACGATCGAAATATTGCATTTGTAATTTGAAGTATAAGTTCTTCACCGGTTCATAGCGAATACTTGCGGCGAGGGCTGTTTGTGCAGCATCACCAACATGTACACCTTTTGCATCGAAGCTAAACTCCAACGAATCGTATTGTGGAATGAATATAGTTTTCGAAGAATTCCAATACCAATTACCGTAAGAAAACATCAATTCACCACTAATTTTTTTAGAAATATTATAGGCTATATCAATTTCTCCACCCATGTGAATCGCATCCATTCCGTTAATGTTGATGCGAATAAACTCTGTTGGATCTTGAGGGTCAGGAACTTGAACGCCGTATGGAAATGGTTTATTTTTCCAATTGGTGAAATAGGCGTTAAAGTTTACTCCGAAATTTTTGAGTGCGTAATTCGCTCCACCTTCCACCGCATAAATCTTTTCGTTTATAATTTCACCAAAAAAGGAATTCGTATTGTTGTCTATGACATTTGAAAATTGTGGCGTTCTGTTCAGAATACCAACATTCATATAAACGTTCGTTCCTTTAGTTATGGCGTATCCTGCACCTCCTTTAAATGTAAAGCCGGGTAAAAATTTCCATGCCGTTTTTTGATACTCTAGTCTCGGATGATCGACAGTATAAACTCTACCATTGTATTCAATGGAATCTGCTACCCATGCAATACCTTGGTCACTGTATCCAATATAAAGTACCGTATCGTCCAGTACCAATTTACGTTTTTTGAAGTAATCAACCCCTTGATATCCATTTACTATTCCTGAAACATTGATGAAATACGACCATTTATCTCCTGTGTATTCCATTTGACCAAATGCCCCTGACCATTGTACATTTCCATCACGGTCAGAATTAAAGGTGTTTTTTGCTACCCTGTCACCGACGCGTTTCATAGGTGAAGAAGCATTTTTATCTAATTTATCCACGAAGTAATCTCCTCCTAGTAGATCTTGTATACGCTGGTAGTGTCGTCCTTCATAATAACGCAAATCAATTCCACCAGAAAATTCTATTTGTTTTGAATAGGCGTAGTTAAATTGACCTAAATATCCCACCCAAAAATGATTGTTGATACTTGCCAATAATACCTGAGAAGACTTAATTTCTGTTGCTGAATAAAAAGGGTCTATGTTGGGTGTTCCAAACAGGGAATTCACTTTATTTTCTTGTTCAATTTGATCCCAGTCAATTAACCCAGTACTGTCTCTTAGGAGGGCTCCTGAATTGAATATACTCGTCCCACCACCGCGACCGATTGACATATACGCCATATTGGAAATAGACAATTTTTTGTTTACTTTCCAGAAATCTTTCAGGGTAATTTGTGGTTTAGAATAAAAGTTTTTTCGCTCATTTAAAATTTCTCTTTCTCCTTTTTCATTCGTTCGGTACCCCCAATGCTGATTGAAACGTATCCCCATGTCAAAGAATTGCTGATTTGAGTCGATAGGAACGTTTAATTGCCTTGCCAAATCAGTATCGAAATATTGTATAGCTTGATTAAAAGAACGTTGACCATGCCATTGAGGAGCTGCAAAAGCAGACAAGGTAAGCAGGTGTGACTTGATACTTTTGGAGATTTTCGCATAACCAAAAATTCCTTGACTAGGTGTTCCATAAACCCATCCATCACTTTGTTTGTAAGATCCAGACATTGTAAGTCCCCAACCGGATTTTGTCATCCCTGTATTGTAGGAAGCTACCGTTCTTAAAAAATTACCAGTTCCGTATTCTTGTTTTACCATTCCACCTTTTTTATTACCAATTCCCTGCGTAATAATATTTATGGTGCCGCCAATCGAAGGCATAGCAATTTTTGTTGCACCGAGACCGCGTTGCACTTGCATTTGTGAAGTGATGGCATCAAGGCCAAACCAGTTCGACCAATACACTGCACCGTTTTCCATATCGTTGACAGGAACACCGTCTATCATTACACCAACATTCCTTTGGTCAAAGCCCCTGACATTGATTCTGGCATCTCCGTCTCCACCACCGGTTTGGGTTGCGTAAACTCCAGCAGTACCATTTAACAACATAGGTAAGTCCCTAGAAGCTAATTCTTCGGTTATCTTTTGAAGGGAAATTTTTGTAATGGCAACTGGAACATTTTGATTGTCTTTCACTAGGTTACTAATCAACCTGATTTCATCGAGTTCTTTGCTGCCTCCGATTATGTATGACTGAGTAACAAGAGGTTTTTCGATGGTGATACTCTCTCGTATTGTATCAAAAGAAATCATCGAAATTTGTATGGTATATTTCCCTTTAGCTAAAGCTAAGTAGGTAAATTTACCTTCTGTATTTGTAGCAGCTTTTTTAACGGTACCATCAGAAGTAACTAGGGAAATACGCGCGCCAATAACGGGTTGTCTAGTCGCATCCTCTGTCACCGATCCTGTAAAAGTACATTGTGCATTAAGGTCGAAAAAGATGCTAAGTACTCCTAGGAGAAGAATAAATCTCATATTGAAATATGGGTGTGAACTATTTATTTTATCTAATAATTACTTTTTTCGTATGAAACTTTCCGTCCATAGTTTGAACATGCAACAAATAGATACCCGTTAGGTTCTCTACATTTAGTTGTAGCTGCATCTTGGAGCTTAAATTGCGATATTGTCCTATTGACTTACCAAACGCATCAACCAACGAGGCACTCACAACTTTCCCTTGCAAGTTAACTGTTACCCAATCGGTGCTTGGGTTAGGATATACTGAAAATTGGAAATTTTCCATTTCGTCCACACTTACTGGATTGCATGCACAATCGTGTTCTCCTAATGAAAACCAATTACCATCAAGTATTGGATTTCCTGATGTGCCAAAAAGGGTGTCGCCATTTGCATCTAAACGCACAACTACCGCTGGAATCGTATCCCACTCTAGCAAGGGATCAAAGAATGAAGGATTTGTAATCACCCCTTTTTTGATGTTTGCTTTTCTAATCATACTGTGGTCTTTTGTTACTAAAACACCAAGACCTGTGCTGTATGGAAATTGAGTAGACCATGCTCCGTCATTGCCTGCAGAAGAACCGGTTTCATTGGCAGGGTTTTCTCCAAATTTACCAAATACATCAATGATGGAGAAGTTGGAGACATTTGTTGCGTTTATGAGAACAGCAGGGTCAAAAGGAAGAGTTCCCTTCGCCAACATTACAGCATCATTCCCATTCCAATAAAAAGCATTACTTGTATTGTATACAGGGCTGAAAAAACCATCTCCTCTTACTTCAAGAGAATCCCATATTGGCGCTTCTTGTCCAGTACCATTTTCATCTCTCTTATCTAAGACAGCTACAAAGACGCTAAAGGGTTGTATTGTGCCAGATAGCTGAACAGAATTAGCTACCGTAGCAGTTGTAGATCCATTAGAATATCGTGCAACAAAATACTCGCCCAAGTTTATTGAGCTTGCAGTTGGATTGTAAATTTCTACAGCTTTATTGTTTCCCCATCCCTCAACATACTCGGAAATGAATATTTTAGCGCAATCTTGGGACATACCAACACTTGAAATCAAGGCAAAAACAGAAAATAGAATTTTCTTCATAAGATAATTATTTAAAAATTAGACAATGTTTATTAAGGATAACACACTGTGTCGAAAAGAGAGACATTTAGGTGCCAAAGTTTAGTTATTCACTGGGATTGGTTTCGGAAATTATTTCGTCAAGGATTTCAATCGTAGTTTCAACAAAATTACATTATTTTTCGTTAGATAAGATTATCATTTTGTTAACATAAAGTGTAAATTTTTTAACCAATTATAAAATATTTGTAGGGCTGAAAAAAAGTAATTGTAAATTCGGCAAAAATTGTTTCTTATGACAGCTATTAAATTTTTGAGTTTTTCGCTAGTTTTCATTTTTTCACTCATGGTATTCGGCCAAGAAATTACGGTCGAAAAAATTTGGAAAACCTACGAGTTTTACCCAAAAGGAGTCGACGGTTTTAAGTCTCTGAAAGACGGAGAATACTACACAAAACCATCTGAAGAATTGACCATTAGAAAGTATAAAATAAGCGATCCAAGCGATAAAGGAAGTATACTTGTCGACGGGACCTTACTACACTATGGCGGTAAACAATTGATATATGACGACTATGAATTTAACAGTGATGAAACTAAAATACTTTTCATGTGTGAGGTTGAATCTATTTACCGTCGCAGTTATTCCGCAAAATACTACCTTTTTGATATGGTTACTAAGAAACTTTCACCGCTCGACGAAAAACATGAACCTCAAACATTGGCTGAATATTCACCCGATGGTAAAATGGTGTCATACATTCATGGCAACGATTTATTTATAAAAAATGTCGCTTCTGGAGAAGTAAAAAAAATAACACAAGACGGAAAGAAAAATAAAATAATAAATGGAACTACTGATTGGGTTTACGAAGAAGAATTTGCTATTACAAAAGCCTACGGATGGTCCCCTGACAGTAAGCAAATCGCCTTTTTAAAATTCAATGAGAAAGAGGTAAAAGAATTCAACTTGTCATTTTATGGTTCCTTATATCCTGAAAATTATAAGTATAAATATCCAAAGGCAGGCGAAGCTAACAGCGTTGTTACTGCCCATTATGTGAATGTTAAATCCGGAAAAATAACTGCCATAGACCTCGGTAAATATGAATATATCCCTAGGATAAATTGGTCTCCAAAAGAAAATAAATTAATTCTTCAAACCTTAAATAGACATCAAAATCACTTGAAATATCATTTAGTAGATTTTTCAGGTAGTAAACCTATGGTATCGACATTTTTTGAGGAAAAATCTCAAACTTACGTGGAGGTTGACGACAACCTCATTCTGTTAAAGGATGGTAAGTCCCTGCTGCGTACTAGTGAGTCTTCCGGTTATAATCACATTCACAGGGTACAATTTGATGGCAAATCAGAGCAACTTACCAAGGGTAATTGGGATGTGATGGAGTTTTTGGGTCTTGATGAAGAGAGTGGTTCTATTTTTTACAGTGCGGCTACAAATGGCCCTCTGCATAAAATTATTTATAAGTTAACTTTATCATCGGGAACGTCAGATCGCATAAGCCCAGAGGTAGGATGGAGCGATGCAGAATTCACCAAGGGCTTCAAATATTTCGTTCACTCCTATTCAACTGCCAATACTCCAACTCTTCATGTGTTGAGGAATTACAAAGGGGAAGAAATCGCTGAATTAGAAATGAATTCAGAGTTGTCCCAAAAACTACTATCATACAAGTTGTCACCGAAAGAATTCATAAAGATAAATGCCAATGGGATTGAATTGAATGCATCCATCATCAAACCGATAAATTTTGATTCAAGTAAAAAGTATCCTGTTTATGTAACCGTCTATGGTGGTCCTGGCAGTAACGAGGTGAAAAACACATGGGATGGCAATGATTATATGTATCATCAGTTACTCGCTCAAAAAGGATATATTGTTTTTTCAGTGGATCCTAGAGGCACGATGTATAGAGGTGCTGAATTTAAGAAATGTACGTATTTACAACTCGGAAAACTCGAAATTGAAGATGTCATAAATTCATGCAAAGAGTTACAAAAACTGCCATATATTGACCCTGCAAGGTTTGGTATAATGGGGTGGAGTTATGGTGGTTATATGGCATCACTGGGAATAACAAAAGGTGCTGAAGTTTTCAAAATGGCAATAGCGGTTGCTCCCGTAACAAACTGGCGATATTACGACAATATCTACACAGAACGTTTTATGCGAACTCCTCAAGAAAACGAGAACGGTTATGACCTTAATTCTCCAATAAATTATGTAAACCAGCTGAAAGGAAAATACTTAATTATACATGGTTCGGCGGATGATAATGTTCATTATCAAAATACGATGGAAATGATTAATGCATTGGTAAAAGCAAATAAGCAATTTGACATGTTTACTTATCCTAATAGAAATCACGGAATATATGGAGGGAATACCCGAAATCATTTATTCCAAATGATGTTGAGCTATATTGAAGAAAATCTGTAATATAAGAAACCAGAATATGGTAAGCTTATTTTTTAAAAATATTTCTACTATAAGCCCAAAACTTAAGACTTCTTTAGTAATTTAGGGGCAAACTTAACCAAATCACAATTTAATTATGAGTGAAACAGCAAAATTAGAGTTGGAAGGCAAAATCTACGAGCTCCCTGTTGTATGTGGCAGCGAGAACGAGAAAGCCATAGACATTTCAAAACTTCGTGACATGACAGGTTATGTCACTCTTGACACTGGATATAAAAATACTGGTGCGACCAAGAGTGATATCACTTTTCTAGATGGAGAATTAGGAATACTTCGTTACAGGGGATATTCAATAGAACAGCTTGCTGAAAAAGCATCTTTTATTGAGGTTGCCTACCTATTAATTTATGGAGAGTTACCAACTCAGAAAGAATTTGAAGAATTTCAATATAATATAAAAACCCATACGTTGATTCATGAGGATATGAAGAGATTTTTTGAGGCATTTCCTTCGAAAGCTCATCCCATGGGTGTATTGTCCTCTACAATATCTTCTTTAGCGACATTTTATCCCGAATCCTTAAATCCGAATAGAAGTCCAGCGGCAAAGAATTTAACGATCTTACGTTTATTAGCGAAACTCCCAACTTTATCGGCTTGGTCATACAAAAATTCGATTCGTCACAAATTTATGTATCCAAAGAATTGCTACAATTACTGCGAGAATTTTTTGCACATGATGTTTGCTATGCCAACTGAGGATTACCATGTGGACCCTATCGTAGCAAGTGCTTTAAACAAATTATTGATTTTACATGCCGACCATGAGCAAAATTGTTCTACATCAACGGTAAGAATGGTAGGTTCCTCTCAGGCGAATTTATATTCGTCAGTTTCTGCGGGTATCTCTGCGCTTTGGGGACCACTTCATGGTGGTGCCAACCAAGAGGTGATAGAAATGTTAGAGCAAATTCATAGTGACGGCGGAAATGTTGACAAATGGATTTTAAAGGCAAAAGATAAAGAAGATCCTTTCCGACTGATGGGATTTGGTCATAGGGTATATAAAAATTTCGATCCGAGGGCTAATATCATTAAGAAAACGTGTGATGAGGTGCTGGAAAAATTAGGCATCAATGACCCATTATTGGAGATAGCCAAAAAACTAGAGAAGGTAGCTTTGGAGGATGAGTATTTCAAATCCCGAAATCTTTATCCAAATGTTGACTTTTATTCAGGTATCATATACAAAGCCATTGGAATTCCTACAGAAATGTTTACAGTAATGTTTGCGCTGGGGAGACTGCCTGGTTGGATTGCTCAGTGGAAAGAGATGATAGAAAATAAAGAGCCAATAGGAAGACCAAGACAAATATATATAGGACAAGTTGGGAGAGAATATGTAGAGATCAACGACAGATAATCTTGCTTAACTAACTCAACTAGTTTTATAATTTTCGTTTTTTGATCCGCTGAAAGTTTTAAATTGCCTAAAACTACATTCAAGGTCTCCGTTAAATACTTTATGTTTCTTTTCAGGCTTAAGACCTATGGAGTTGAGTCCTTCTTGAGTTGAGGAGATGACCCATGCCTCAGAGCCTGTCATTGTGTGTTTTAGCCAAGTGCCCATTTCACTGTACAATACTTCTATTTCAGCTGTTAATCTTTCTCCGTAGGGTGGGTTTGTGATAATGAATGCTGGAGTTTCTGAATGAAATTCTTTGAAGTCCCTAGAATGTATAGTTACGAGTCGGTTAAAACTAAAAGTACGCAAATTCCTTTTTGCTTTCAGCACCATTTCATCAGAGTTGTCGCCACCTGTTATTTTGCACGGTAATTCTCTCACAATTCGTGTGGCAGAGTCAAATATCTCTTGCCAAAGAGTAGGCTGATAGTTTTTTAAGTTTTTAAAAGCGTAGTGCTGACGTTCAATGTTCGAAGGGATTCCGCTTGCATACAATGCTGCTTCAATGAGTAAGGTCCCGGAACCACAGAAAGGGTCGATAAAATCGGTTTTTTTGTCCCACTTACTAAGGCGGATTAAACATGCAGCCACAACCTCATTGAGTGGAGCCTCACCCGTAGATTGTCGGTAACCTCTTTGGAATAGAGGTAACCCACTTGTATTCAGAGAAAGTGTTACTTGGTGGTCATTGACATATAAATCGAATACAACTTGTGGTTTTTTAATATCTACATTGGGCCTTTCGATGCCTTTATCGCGAAAAGAATCCACTATGGCATCCTTAACTAATAAGAAAGGATAATGGGTGTTTTTGAAAATTTCGGAAAAAATTGCGCCTTTTATAGCAAAACTTTTTTTGGTATCAAAAATTAGTGACCAATCGATTTTTGCGCATGCATCATAAAGATCTTTTTCAGATCGAATGACAAATTGACTAATCTCAACCAAAATAGAAATCGCACACCTACAATGTAAATTGAGAAAATATACATCTTTCCAAGTTCCTTTAAATCGTACTGCTCGATTCAAAATAATCAAGTCATTAAAACCCAATTCTTTCAATTCTTCTGCTAGTGTTTCTTCAAAACCAAAAAAACACTTTGCCGTTATAATGATTTCTGAACTATTTAATACATCCTTTAACTTCACTTTTCAAGTATAATGGTCTAAATTTGTTCAAAGTAAGCTATTAACTAGTCATTATGCGTTATCTATTTTTAATAGTTATCCTTATTCCATTTTTAACAAGTGCACAGCAGCGCATTGGTTTGGTTCTGAGTGGGGGAGGAGCAGCAGGTTTATCCCATGTTGGTGTGTTGCGTGCCTTAGATGAGCACAATATACCAATTGATTACATTACAGGTACCTCAGCAGGCGCGTTATTGGGTGCTTTATATGCCTGCGGATATTCGATAGAAGAAATTACGGATTATGTGAAAAGTGAGAAGTTTCAGTTAATGACTTCTGGAAAACTGGATGTTTCCCGACAATACTATTTTAGGAAAGAGGCCGAACATGCAGGTACTTTAGAATTTTCTTTTTCAAAGGACAGTATTTTGAGAAAATCTATCCCCATGAACTTAGTTACACCGTCTCTTTTAGATTTTGAAATGCTGCGAATTTTCGGTCACACCACTGCAAGTAGGTCTAATAATTTTGATTCACTATTCGTGCCTTTTCGCTGTGTTGCGTCAGATGTGGTACAAAAGGAAAGTGTTATTTTCTCTCATGGGAATCTTAACGAGGCAGTCCGTAGTTCAATGACTTATCCCTTGTATGTTAATCCTATTCGGGTAGATGGCAAAGTTCTTTTTGATGGAGGGCTATACAATAATTTCCCTGTGGATATTATGTATAAGGATTTTAACCCTGACTTCATCATTGGTAGTAATGTTTCAGATAATCCAACTGCGATAGATGAACGTGATTTCATGGGACTGATTGCCACTATGATGACAAGGCCTACTAATTATAACCTACCTTGCCAAGAGGGCATCGTTATTAATCCGAAGACACCTGTTGGTACATTTGATTTTGCTGATGTTGACAGAGCTATTCTTGACGGTTATAACTCGGCTATTGCCCTAATGGATAGTTTAAAGATGTTTGTGCGGGTTACTCAGGATAAAAGTGAGTTGGATAAACGCAGGAAGATGTTTAGAAATTCACTCCCTCCATTGGTTATTAGTTCCGTAAACAAAGATCAATTAAAAGGCATTGGGGCATATGTTAATAGATCAATGATAAGCTCTAATTCGAAAAAAGATTTATCTATTCAGTTATTTGAAAAGCGGTTTTTCAGACTTTACGCTACCGACGAAATAGATTATTTATATCCGACTCTTCAAATTCAAAAAGACAGTACTTTCAACGTAAATATTAGATTGACGAAAGCAAAAACTTTTAAAGTAGACATTGGGGGTCATTTATCCTCGCGTCCTGTGAATATGGCATATTTAGGTTTAACCTATCGCTCTCTAGGTAAAGTCTCAACAAATCTCTATGCCGAGTCATATTTTGGTAAGTTTTATGGATCAGTTAAAGCAGGATTTAAATTAGAAATACCATCGGTGTATCCCGTTTCCATGAATGGTTATTTAGTTTTGAACAGGTGGGATTATTACCGCAGTTCATCTGTATTTTTTGAAGATATCAAACCTTCTTTTTTAGTTCAAAACGAAATTTATACAGGAGTGAATTTTATTTTACCCGTGGGAAATAAAGCAAAATCCACATTCGATTTTAGGTATTTTGAATTAAACGATCAATATTACCAGACATCTTCTTTTACAAGCAAAGATACTGCAGATATTACCACCTTTTACGGAAGTTCTTTATCATGGGAATTCAAAAGAAGTACACTGAATCGAAAGCAATTTGCCTCTGAAGGTAATTTGATTTCACTCCGAGCTAGGCTGATAGAAGGGAGAGAGAATACCAAGCCCGGATCAACATCTTTTTTTGAGGAAACATTCAGAAAATATCATTCGTGGTTTAATTTACAATTTGAGTATCAATCGTACCTTTTGTCGACTAAAAAATGGCATCTGGGATTGCATGCTATTGGTCAATTCAATTCACAATCGTTATTTGCCAACTATACGGCAACCCTATTATCATTACCCACATTTTCCATTATACCTGACATGCAAACATATTTCCTACCCAATTATAGGTCGCATCAACATATGGGAGGTGGAATTAACCTTGTAGTAACCCCTATTCGGAATTTGGACTTAAGGTTAGATTCTTATTATTATCAACCTTTTTTACAATTATCGAACAACTCCGATGGTAGTTTGCAGTTTATTGAGGCTTTTGAAGGTCAGTCTTTTGTGGCATCCGCGTCCTGCATTTATCATTCCCCTGTGGGACCATTGCGCGCTACTTTGAATTATTTCTTAAATCAAAGTAATCCATATATCTTTCAGCTAAGTTATGGGTATGTCTTATTTAACGAACGAGCGATTCGTTAAATCAAGCCCCTTGTTCTAAGAAACTCATCTAAAGACTCAATATCAGTATATAATACCTCTCTAGCTTTACTACCTTGGAATGATCCAATAATTCCCATTCCTTCAAGTTGATCTACAATACGACCCGCTCTATTGTATCCTAATTTCAATTTTCGTTGCAATAAAGAAGCGGAACCTTGTTGATTTATTACCACGATTCTGGCTGAGTCGACGAACATAGGGTCTATTTCATTGATGTCGAAGTCTCC
>CAMDLY010000037.1 GCA_945902115.1 Lishizhenia tianjinensis
AACCACAAGTTAGAAGAGGTAATCCTTACTTCCATGGTTAGATAATAGGATCGGTTATTATTTTTACCTTTGTCTGAAGTAATCTTATTACCCATGACACAATTAGTAGACGGAGTATTAACCAATGTAGAGTTTTCCTCTACGGTGGAATAGTGTGAAAGGAGTTGGATTGTAAATTAGCCTAAACAACCTTTTTCACCAGAATATGTTTAATATTATATGACAAAGAAAACAGGAATTGCCATTTTAGGTTCTACTGGCTCAATAGGCACTCAAGCCTTAGAGGTATTGTCGATGTATCCGGACTCATTTGAACTTGAAGTTATTACAGCGGGAAAAAATGCTGACTTGTTAATCGAGCAGGCGCTAAAATTCAAACCGAATACGGTAGTAATCACTGATGAGAACCAATACATAAAAGTAAAGCAGGCCTTAAGCCAAGAAGATATACATATTTATGCTGGTTCAGAAGCGCTGTGCCAAGTAGTAGAGTCAACACTGGTTGACGTTGTGTTAACTGCTCTAGTTGGTTACGCTGGCCTTAAACCTACTATTCACGCCATATTAGCAGGTAAAAATATCGCATTAGCAAATAAGGAAACCTTAGTAGTGGCTGGAGAACTGATTACTAAGCTAGCCAAAGAAAAAGGCGTCAATATCTACCCCGTAGATTCTGAGCACTCTGCGATTTTTCAGTGTTTAGTTGGGGAATTCCATAACAAAATTGAAAAAATTTACCTTACTGCCTCTGGCGGTCCTTTCAGAGGGTTGAGGACAGATCAGCTAAAAAATGTAAGTCGTGAACAGGCCTTAAAACATCCCAATTGGTCTATGGGAGCGAAGATAACTATCGATTCGGCTACACTGATGAATAAAGGATTGGAGGTAATAGAGGCTAAATGGCTATTCAATTTGTCGGCTTCACAAATAGATGTTATCGTTCATCCACAATCTATTATTCATTCTCTCGTTCAGTTTGAGGATGGTAGTATGAAAGCACAAATGGGGCTCCCCGATATGAAATTACCCATACAATATGCGTTAACATACCCAAATCGACTACATACGAACTACCCACGTTTCAATTTCATGGACTATCCACAACTCACTTTTGAAAAACCAGACCGAGACTCATTTAAAAATCTTGATCTTGCTTATAAAGCAATGGATAAACAAGGAACTGTTGCTTGTACCTTGAATGCTGCAAATGAAGTTGCAGTTGATGCTTTTCTAAATGATCGAATTTCATTTCTCGAAATTGCACAGTTAAACGAAGACGTTATGAATGCAAACAAAAATATTCTGACTCCTGAACTAGAGGATTTTATTGCAGCAGACGCGTTGGCTAGAGAAAAAGCAAATGATTTATTGCGATAAAGGCATAATTTTAGTTAAGGGTTAAAAAACAAGCCATGAGAAATTATATTTTACCCGTTTTATTTGTTCTTCCATTTTTCTTAATTGGACAAAAAACTACAATTTCCTTAACTGCTCGAACTCCATATTGCGGTGGTGCAAAACCAACTCCAGAAATGGCATTAGGAACAGTAAGAGGTCTAGCAAATCAGGTATTGGTAATAAATTACAGAAAACTAAATGCCAAACCAACGGACAAATGGTCAAGCATAGTTGTCACTTTAGATTCAAATGGTAAGTGGAAAGGAAAGGTTCCTAAAAAATCTGAAATCACCATATATTTAGCAGAGCAACTGTTAAGCTTAAGTGAGTTAAAGACGAAATATGCACTATCCGATCTAAAAAAATATGCGCTTAGAGAAGATGCAGCTATTGAATTATGGAAAAGTGAACCGATTTATAAAAATTCCATTAAGACTTGTAAGAAAAACTTAGAGATTGAAATCTTGGAAAAATGTTTCTTAGGATTAAACCCTTGCTATCAGTACATCGGTCCGAAACCTCGATAAAAAAAATCTTACTTTTTTGTGTAGTGCCAAAAAGTGAAGGAGGCTTCATGTTTTTCATCTGCTTCATGAAAACCAATTTTACTCCTCGCCCATTTCTCCTCATTGAAAGGTGGGAAAAACGTATCAGCGACGTATGCCTTATCAACGGTAGTAATAAACATCTCTGTCAAATAGGATGACTCCAATGCCAAACGGTATAACTCCCCTCCTCCAATGATAAATAAAACACGATTTTCTTCGTCCTTAAAATGGTTGAAACAGGCGTCTAAGGAATGAAATATCAAGCAATTATATGCGTGAAAATTTTTATTTCGTGTTAAGATAACATTTAATCTTCCTGGTAACGGGCGGAATTTCTCTGGGATTGAATCGAAGTTTTTTCTTCCCATCACCACTACCTGTCCTTTCGTAGTATCTTTAAAAAATTGCATGTCTGCAGGCAAATGCCACATTAAATCATTGTCACGGCCAATTCCTCTGTCCCTGTCCATAGCTACGATTAGTGAAACTTTCATCATATCGCAACTTCAGCTTTAATATGAGGATGTGGATCGTAATTCAATAATTCAAAGTCCTCGAATTTAAAATCAAAAATATCTTTAACGGCTGGATTTATTTGCATAGTAGGCAAGGTGCGAAAGTCTCTCGTCAATTGTAAATGTGTTTGATCTAAATGGTTTAAGTATAAATGTGCATCCCCTAGGGTGTGAACAAAATCTCCCACCTTCAATTCACACACTTGAGCCATCATCATCGTAAGAAGTGCATATGACGCAATATTAAATGGAACCCCTAGAAATGTATCTGCGCTGCGTTGATACAACTGACAACTTAACTTGCCATCGGCCACATAAAATTGAAAAAATGCGTGACAAGGCGGAAGTTTCATATGTTCAATTTCGCCAACATTCCATGCCGACACAATTATTCTTCGGGAATCAGGGTTATTCTTAAGTTGATTTACAACCTCCTTTATTTGGTCGATATGTCTCCCGTCGGCTGTTGGCCAACTGCGCCATTGGTAGCCATAAACTGGGCCGAGATTTCCTTCGGCATCAGCCCATTCGTCCCAAATAGACACATTGTTCTCCTTCAAATAATGAATATTTGTCTCTCCTTTGAGAAACCACAATAACTCATGAATAATCGACCGAAGATGTAATTTCTTAGTGGTCAAAACAGGAAATCCATCTTCCAAGTTGAAGCGCATTTGATAACCAAAAACTGAAAGGGTTCCCGTGCCGGTTCTGTCTTCCTTTTCCACTCCATAATCTAAAATGTGCTGAAGTAAATCGTGGTATTGTTTCATAATTGGATTATTCGTCTAAAACCGATTATTATTTTACGTAATCAGTTGCGAAATTAACTTTTATATTGCTGCCTTTCTTAATGCATCACCTGAATTTTTAAACAAGTTTTTCCAGTTCTCAACAAACAAATATTTATGTATCTTTATACTATGCGTATCTTAATGCTATACCTTTTCGTTGGCACTCTTTATATTGGCCATGCTCAAAAACCTCTTAAAAAAAAATACAGCGGTGTCTACGAAGGAGAGATTCCAGAGTATAGCATATTTAACGGGGACGAGTCAATGAAGATTTCGAAAAGTACTATTTCCATTTCACTTACCAAGGAGACTATTTCAGTAAAAATTGGGAAATTAACTTATGGTGGGACTTACACGTGGAAAATAGAAAACAAAGAGATTATTATCGAATCAACACTAGACGCTCTCACTATTTCAGAAAAAATGACCATAAATGTAAAATCGAAAGAAATGATTCGTTTTGGTCGCAGCCCTCAACCTAACTCGAGGTTACTAAAGGTAAAGAAATTAAAAACGTAGTCCCTTTACCAAAGGTGCTCTTTACCTCTATTTTTCCCCTGTGAGCATCAATAATGAGTTTTACATAATATAAGCCTAAGCCAAAACCCTTTACATTATGAAGGTTTCCAGTTGGTACTCTATAGAATTTATCAAAAATCATCTTTATATTTTCTCTCTTTATTCCAATGCCATTATCCTCTATGCTCAGTAATAATTTATTTCGTTCAATCTTCGTTGTTATGATAATCTGAGGTGTATGCTCACAATACTTGGCTGCATTATCTAGGAGGTTATACACGACATTCGTTAAATGAACTGGGTCCGCTTGAATGCTGAACTCATCGCCCCGAAAATCTAAATAAACTTGTCCATCATTAGCGAGGTGATTGAATTCAAAGTTCTCTTTAACCTCAAGTAAAAGTTCATGTATATTAAATTCCTCTTTTTTCAAAATAACCTGATCTCTGTCTAGTTTTGCCACATTTAATACCCGTTCAACCTGATTTTCTAATCGCTTATTTTCTTTATAAATTATACCCGCATAGCGTCGTATCTTATCTAAGTCGGTGCACTCGTCTCTCATTAGCATTTCACTAGACAAGCTGATAGTTGAGATCGGTGTTTTAAGTTCGTGAGTCATGTTATTAATGAAATCTGTCTTCACCTCTGATAATTTCTTTTGACGGATTATTATAACAATGCTGTAAGCAAAGAAAACAACGACAAAAATTACAATTGCCGTTATATAAATCCAAGACGAAAACAACTGAGTGGGTTCAATATTTTCTTTATTCAAATTTGGAAAGTAGACGGTAAAATAATGCCCATCCTTTTTTAAATTCAAGTCCTTGGCAGTGATATTCGGTGAATTACTTTTTGTTGTTTCATAAATGGAGTCTCCTTTGAATTCTATGAGTTTGCTTAAGTATATGGTGTCGGTAAAACAATCATATATGCCATAAACAAAATCTTGATCAATGTTTTTATCGTAAAACGCCTTTTTCAAGAGTGTCTCTAGGTAATAAGGCTGCAACTCCTCTGTGATATCAACAATGTATTGCTTTTCACTTTGTTTTTTCACTACACCGTATAACTCAATTGAGTCTTGGGAGTTTACCTGAATGGTTTTGGCCACAGACTGTAAAGATCTTACCACATTGTAATTAAATTCTCGCGCGTTAAGGCTATCTTCCTTATTTTGAATGACTATGTCATTTTCTTGTATTTGCAGGGTTTTTTTTACCCAAACCAATTGTAAAATAAGGATACTTGTAAGTGAAAGTAGACCAAGTACAACAACAGCATAAATCGTTTTACGACCCATGCTTCAAAGCTAAGTAAAATCTCTGATTAAAAGCCCTGAACCCCGTTAACGGTAGTGTACTTCAGTACATTTTTCTTTTCTGGATAGATTCGTGCGAATGCCGATTGAACAGCAAGCGTTCCTTCATGAAAACCGCATAAAATGAGTTTCAACTTATTTTCATAGGTATTCACATCCCCTACAGCATAGATTCCAGGTACATTTGTGGAGTAGTCTAAGGTATTAACTTTAATAGCATTTTTTTCAATTTCTAAGCCCCAATTCGCAATGGGTCCTAGGCTAGGCTTGAGGCCAAATAGCGGTATAAAATGATCCGTTTGATACGTTAATTCACCATTAGTTTGATGCGTAATGTGTACCGTATTTAGCTTCCCATTTCCGGATAGGCCTGTAACCTCTGCTTCCGTAATAAGTTTTATTTTACCCTCATCGGACATATTGATAACTTTTTGAACAGAATCCAAGTGTCCTCGAAATGAACTATTTCTATGCACCAACACTACCTCTTTGGCTATTTTGTTCTCCGCTAAAAAAATCGACCAATCCAACGCAGAGTCTCCACCACCGGCAATGACACAAGTTTTACCAGTGTAAAACTCAGGGTCTTTTATAATATATTCTACCCCTTTATCTTCGAAATCGCCAATATTAGCTATAGGTGGTTTCCTTGGTTCAAAAACCCCTAGGCCCCCGGCAATAATTACAATGGGAGCTTCGTGTTTTGTGCCTTTAACAGTCGTTACAATAAATTTACCCTCTGTATTTTTATCGATAGAGTATGCTGCTTCTCCCAAGGTGAACCCCGGTTTAAAAGGTGCTGCTTGTTTCATTAAGTTATCAACCAATTCGCCCGCTAAAATTTCGGGAAATCCAGGAATATCATAAATTGGTTTTTTGGGATAAATCTCTGAACATTGACCTCCCGATTGCGGCAAAGAATCGATCAAATGACAACGTAGTTTTAATAAACCTGCTTCAAAAACCGTGAATAATCCTACCGGTCCTGCTCCAATTATGATAATATCTGTTTGAATCATTTTTTTGAATTAAAAAAAGCGCAGCAAAATTACGCATTCTAAGATTAACAATTGGTGTATGGGATTGTTTATTTCTGCAAGTGCAAAACTACTGCCAATGCTGCGGTTTCTGTCCTTAATCTAAAGGGTCCTAAATCGAGGGCCGTATATCCATTACGCATGGCAATATCCACTTCTTCTTGCGTAAAATCTCCTTCAGGACCGATAATCACAGGGCCGTTTTTCAACCCACTAACTGCCAGATGTTTTTCCGTCTCGTAGCAATGTGCAATGTATCCTCCGGGAAATTCAGCGGTGAATTTATCTATATGCATCATTGGAATTATTTCAGGTAGGAAAAAGCGTTTAGATTGTTTCATGGCCGCAATAGCAATTTTCTCTATTCTCTCTAATTTTAGGTTTGTTCTTTCGTTATTCTTGGAATGGAGAAATGTAATTCTCGTTAACCCTAATTCTACCGCTTTTTCTATCAGCCATTCCAAACGATCTGCGTTTTTCGTGGGACACACAGCAATATGAATATCTTGTGTTTTGGGATGCACTACACAAGAATAAATATTAGCCTTACATTTTTTGGGATTGGCATCTGATATTGTGGCCTCGGCAGTCAATCCTTGTCCATTTACTATAGATAAGGCATCGCCTACTTTGAATCGTAATACGCGGATACAATGTTTAGACTCTTCTTCGCTGAGCACAATCTCCTTATCTTGTTCCTGAAGCTGTGGTAAATAAAAAATTGCCATTAGTGAATAATTTGAAATACCAATTCCCTCATTAGTTCTGCACTAGTAGTGTTTGAATTACCCACTCCTTTTGACTTGAGGTCATATTCGTGTAACAAGGCAATAACAGAAGCTATTTTCTTTGGATCATAAAGGTTTTTGGAAATCAATAGCTCGCCAACAACGAATTGGTGCAGCGATAAAGTTTGTACAAGAGCCTCTTTAGTTTTTGCGGGTGAAAAGTGAATCCGCATGAGCAATGAAAAATGTTTAAATATTGAAGCTATTAAGGGAGGGAATTCTACCGCCTTGGGATTATATTCAAAATATTGAATAATTTTCATTGCTTTTACCATGTCTTTTTTTGCAATGGCATTTGTTAATTCAAAACCATTGTAGTCTTTTGAAATGCCGATATTTTCCTCAATATGTATTTCATTAATTGTGGTTCCCTTTTCTACAAGAATAGCCAGTTTTTCAAGTTCGTTGGTGATTCTGCTTAAATCGTTTCCAAGAAACTCAGCAAGTAGCATAGTTGCTTTGGAGGTAATATCGTATCCTGTGCTTTTAACGTAACGTTGTATCCATTCGGATAGTTGATATTCTTTTACTTTATCGGATTTAAATACAACGCCTAGATTTTGAGCCGTTTTATAAAATTTCTTTCTGCCATCGACAGCCTTATATTTGTAGCAAACAACAAAAACAGTGGTCTCACATGGATTCTCGAAATATGATTCTAACTCTTCAAAGTACTTAAAATCTTGTGCTTCTTTTAGCACCACTAATCTTCGATTCGACATCATGGGAAAAGATTTCAACTCACTCTTCAAGGCCAATAAATCCGCATCTTTTC
Organism: Lishizhenia tianjinensis; assembly: GCA_945902115.1. GTDB lineage: Bacteria > Bacteroidota > Bacteroidia > Flavobacteriales_D > Crocinitomicaceae > UBA952. Next base: position 7,699 of record CAMDLY010000037.1, read on the forward strand.
CATAAATTATCGCTTGATTAAAATCTCTTTCATGCTCGGGAAGTGCCTCTTTTATTAGTGCCTCAGAAATCAGATCAATAAAGTATGGCTCTTCACCATGCAATAGATAAAAGCTACTTAGATTTCCGCCTTTTATTTGCTTTAAGATCTCTTTAACGTCCATTAATCAAAAGTAGAAACTATAATCTATTATACAACATGACCCTGCGTAGTTTTGTGTACATACCTATCCAAGCCATCGTGTAATTTACTTATTCCTTAGTTAGTTTGTTTTTTTCTGCATACTAAATCATTCAACTTTGATTCCAGAAACAAAAACATAATAGTTTAAATACTCATATTATGAAAGCATTACTTACCACAATCCTACTAACAAGTTTTATAACTATTTGCAGCACGAATAATTTTGCTCAGGTTAAGGCAAACACGCCGTTTTCCCTTATTCGAGTGTATGAAAATCCCAGTAGGCAATCTATAACCGCAGCATGGAATGATGACCGAATAGACGAGGTGGAAATCCTAACAGCAAATGGTGTATTTATGCCGTCCATTCCTGTTTTTAATGCAAGAGAAATACATCTAGATAAGTTAGAGGACGGAACCTATTATTTGATATTTAATAGCAAAGGTGAAATGCTCCATTCAAAAATGATTATCGTAGAAAATAGTAATATGATTTCAAAAATTTAACAATTAAATTCCTACAGTTATGAAACCTAAAAAAATATTTACCCTTGTTAGACCTTGGTAGAGTTATTCCAAATCTCCCAACTAGCCAGCGCTTGATGCTTAAGCATCCCTTCACCGTTGAGTGTGGATGATCCAAATTTTTTGGATTGTTTTAAAAATTCGGTTTCACTTGGATTATATATCAAGTCGATAACAAGATGTTCCTCTGTCAGATTTGCATAAGGTATATCGATTGCTGATAAATCGTTAGCGAACATTCCCACTGGGGTACAATTTACAATCAATTTACAGGCATTTATCATGTGGGAATTTATATCTTGATAAGCAAAAATTTTAGCTTTTTGATTCGGTGTTCGTGAAATAAAAATCACGTCAATGCCAATATTCTTAAGCGTCCAGGCCACTGCCTTTGCGGCACCACCTGTTCCTAAAACCATAGCTCTCTCATGACGAAAGGTTAAAAAAGGTTTAATAGACTGACGAAAGCCGATGGTATCTGTATTGTATCCGATCTTTCTCTTACCCTCAAAGGCAATAGTATTTACTGCGCCTATTTCAAGTGCTGCTTCATCTAATTCGTCGAGGTATGGGATAATTGCTTGTTTGTAAGGTATTGTTACGTTTAACCCCGCCGGGAATTGTTGAAATACGGATGTTATGTCTTGAATCTGCGGTATCTCGTATAGCTTATATTCTGCTTGGATTTGATTCGTATGAAAGAATTCCTCAAAAAATTTAGGGGAATACGAATGCTTCAAAGAAACACCAATAAGTCCGTAGGTTCGCATTAAACTATCGAATCAAAACCTGTATATGGACGAAGAACTTCAGGAATAACTATGCCATCCTCCATTTGGTAATTTTCGAGTAATGCTGCAACAATTCTTGGCAAAGCTAAAGCTGAACCATTTAAGGTATGGGCAAGTTGACTCTTCTTGTCAGCATCTTTGAATCTCAATTTGAGTCTATTTGCTTGAAAAGTATCAAAACGAGAAACAGAACTTACCTCCAACCATTTTTCTTGAGCGGCAGAGTATACTTCAAAATCATACGTCATAGCCGATGCAAAGCCTGTATCTCCACCACACAATCTAAGAATTCTGAATTCTAATCCTAATTTCGACAACAACCCCTTAACGTGCTGCATCATTTCCTCGAGAGCTGCTGTTGTATTTTTAGGGTTTTCAATCCTAACGATCTCTACTTTATCAAATTGATGTAATCTATTTAGGCCGCGTACATCTTTTCCATAAGAACCTGCCTCTCTGCGGAAACAAGGAGTGTAACCACACATTTTTATGGAAAAATCTGGTCCAGGCAAAATTACGTCTCTGTATATATTGGTAAGTGGAACCTCAGCTGTAGGTATCATATAAAAGTCGTCGGCCTGAATATAATACATCTGACCTTCCTTATCGGGCAATTGCCCAGTTCCTATGCCGCTTGCTTCATTAACCACGTGTGGAGAAATAAATTCCTCATAGCCTGCATGTTCAGCTTCATCAAGGAAGAATGCAATCAGTGCACGTTGCAATTTAGCTCCTTTGCCTCTATAAAATGGAAAACCAGCTCCAGTAACTTTTACGCCCAGTTCAAAATCGATTAGGTTATATTTTTTTGCTAAATCCCAGTGTGGTTTGGCCTCGAATGAAAACTTAGGCCTCTCCCCGTGCGAAAAGACCGTTTCATTGTCGGCAGCATCACGCCCACTTTTTACTTGTTCGTTAGGTACATTCGGCAAAGTATACAGAAGCGTTTGAATGTCTTTTTCCAGCTCCTCAACTCGTAGCTTAAGTGCTCCCTCAGAAGACTTAAGCTCTACAGTTTTTTCTTTTAAAACATTCGCTTCACTTGCTTTTCCCGCTTTGAACAGGTCTCCTATTTCCTTGGCCAGCGTATTGGATTCAGCAGCAATATTATCCAATGATGTTTTATTCTGCCTCCAATCACTGTCTAAAACCAATATTTGATTTAACGTATCTGTTGCGTCGATATGGCGCTTTCGAAGACCCTCGATAATGGCTTCTTTTTCATTTCTAATTCGCTGAATTTCTAACATATGTCAATTTTCCAATACAAAGATATAAAACCATTACGGTAATAGTTTTAACATTTCCTGATATTCATTTTTATATGTTGCCGTTCCTTTACAATTCAATTCTTCCTTTTTTGCATTAAATCCTTGAATACGATTTCCTGGATCTGGATGCGTACTTAAAAATTCTGGAACTTTCCCCCCTCCCATAGATTGAATTTTTTCGAAAAATCCTGCGCCTCCCGCTGCATTATAATTAGTCGGACATAAGTATTGAACAGAGTTGTTGTCAGCTTCAACTTCATGATTTCTTGAAAATTTCAAGCCAATCAACGCGCCTCCAACTTCTTTTATCGCCTGTTGTTTTCCAGCAAGAACCTCCAATAAAAGTTGAACACCGAACATTTGCGTCATCTGTCTGGTGGAATGACGTAGGTCTGCATGACCCATTTCATGGCCCAATATTCCAGCCAACTGATCCCCAGAATCTAAAAATTTCATGATGCCCGTAAATACATAAATGAATCCCCCTGGTGTGCAAAAAGCATTTAGGGTGGAGTCATCTTGTATGATGCGTATTCTCCATGGAAATTCAGATTTATATTTTACTTGTCCTGAATTGAGTAATTCATTACGAATATCATAAATATACTGGTACACTTTTACATTGCTAGCGGAATCTAAAATCGTGTATCCACTTGTATCACTTTCAATTTGAGAGGCGACAGATACCCCGAACTTAATATCATCCTCTATTGAAAATAAATTCAATTGCTTTGATGAATTACACGCAGTGAGAAGGGCCAGAGAAACAAGAAAAAAAATTACTGGTTTCACCATCACTGAAATACTGTTAATTCAAGGCCATCATAAGCAGCAAAAACAATCTGGGGATGTGATTCTTGCCAATACATGGCTCCATTCTTATCAATCCCAATCGCCCCGGCAAAACCATCAAATTCCTCTAATTCTAGAAAGGACTTTTCAAATGCGGACTTAATTTCAATTCCGTCAGTTACTCTAGTAACAATTTTAGCGGCCAATGCTCCACTCACTATATCTTCTCCAACGCCCGTGCAAGAAACCGCACATTCACCGTTAGCATAATTTCCTGCCACGGTGGCTGAGTCTGATATTCTTCCTGGAATCTCAAATCCTTTTCCTCCTGTTGATGTCGCAGCAGCCAAATTTCCATGAGCATCTATTGCCACACAACCCACAGTACCGATACCTGTTGCTGCTAATTTCTCTTCGTATTCTTTTCTTCGTTGGGGAATCTCTGTGGAATAACTCTCTGTTCCTATATGCTGAGCAAAGGTATTTGCCCCCTCCCCACCTAACACACGGTCATCAACCTCTTGCAGGCAAGAAACAACTTCTATAGGATTCTTTATCTGTTGAATATTGATTACCCCACTGAACTTTTTAGTCTTCCCATCCATCAAAGACGCACTCATGCGAATGATTCCATCGCGTTGAATTTGAGAGCCAATTCCTGCATTAAAAAGCGGATTATCTTCCAATAATTTTACCGCGTATACCACTGTTTGTTTCGCTGTATGTTCTTTCAGATACACATAAGCATCACGAATTATTTGTGACATCGCTTGTTGCTTTACAAGCTTAGTTTCTATTGATTGAGAGGATTCACTGAAAAAACCCCCATGTATTAGCAATTTCATTAAACTCGAGCTTTACTATGTATAGTGAATTTATGTTCATCTAAAAGATATTCGTCACCAATGCTCATAACATGCATGATGAGATTTTTGATGGAAATAGGTTCCCCTAAGTCGACATCTGTAATATTGGTATCGGCAATATTACGCCCGTCTACGAGGATCACTAACCCTGAGCCCAAAGCCTCCATTATATTTCCATTGGTGATAAGTAAGCCTGTATCTTCCCCCAGTCCTATACCTAATGTTTTGGGATTACTTACAACCGCCTGACACAATCTTCCTATACGCCCACGTTGAACAAAGTGGGTATCTATGATTACATGGTCAATTAACCCTAAACCGCTGGTTATTTTTACTTCTCCTTTCAACAAAGCTTCTTGACTCGACCCTTGATAAATCATTGATTTAGAGGCTGAGTGCGCACCTGCTGAAGTTCCTACATAGATGAACTCTTCGTTGTTGTATTTATTGACAATCAAATCGTGCATGGGTGTACCACCAATAATAGATGTCAACCTCAATTGGTCTCCACCTGTAAAAAAGATTACATCGGCCATTTTTACCCGTTCTACTAACTCATCGTCAAGAGCCTCTTCTCTTTTACTAATTTTTAATACATCTACATTGTCCGCGCCTAAGTAAGCAAATGCTTTTGCATATTCAGAACCAACTGTATCGGGTATTTTGGACGCTGTAGGTATTATTTCTATCTTGGAATTTACTCCATTTTTTGACTCGTCAATTATTCTCTTCAAAATACCTTTTTCAAAGAAATTCAGATTTTGTTCCACTTGATCTTCGAAATTACTCTCTGTAAAACTTCCTTTGTCTACTGCCCCCCCAATGATGATTAACTTTCCTTTTGGTGTCATTTAACAAAAATAAAAGTTTTTATAAACCAAATGAGGATATGGAAATTGTACTTTTCAACAAAATGTATCACAAGTTATTTGCAAAAGGGTGTTAATTACTATTGATTGATTTTCATATTGCTGAAAGCATATTTCCTACTTTTGAATAACTCAAATCATGTAAGTTGGTCCACATTATTAACAAAAGTAAACACGAATTACCACGATACGAGACTGTTGGTTCATCAGGAATGGATGTGCGAGCCAATATAGACTCTCCTATTGAAATTAGCCCATTGAGCAGGGTATTGGTTAAAACCGGTCTCTACTTGGAAATGAATCCTGGTATGGAATGTCAAGTAAGACCAAGAAGTGGTTTAGCCTTGAAAAAGGGAATTACCGTGCTAAACACACCTGGGACAATAGATGCTGATTATCGTGGCGAAATAGGTGTAATTTTGGTTAATCTCTCAAACGAAACTTTCGTCGTTGTTGACGGGGAGCGCATTGCTCAACTTGTTTTTTGTAAGGTTGAGCACATAGAATTGAAAGAAGTAGATGTGCTTTCTGACTCTAAGCGAGGAGAAGGAGGATTTGGCAGTACAGGAATAAATTAAAATAGAAAAGATGAATATAATAGTGCCAATGGCCGGACGAGGAAGTAGATTGAGGCCACACACCTTAACAGTGCCTAAACCCCTTGTTCCTGTTGGTGGCAAACCCATTGTTCACCGGTTGGTAGAAGATATTGCCAATGTCTGTAATGAAAAAATCCATGAAATAGCCTTTGTTATTGGCGATTTTGGGGAAGCCGTGGAGCAGGAATTGTTAGAAGTGGCAAAAAAATTAGGGGCAAAGGGATCCATTCACTATCAAGACAAACCATTGGGTACCGCACATGCTGTTTTGTGTGCAGCAGAAAAACTAATTGGGCCAACAGTAGTTGCCTTTGCAGATACTTTATTTAAAGCAGATTTTAAAATTAATCCCGATGACGAGGGGATATTGTGGGTTAAACAAATAGAGGACCCTAGTGCTTTTGGAGTTATCAAGATGAATGAAAAGGGAGAAATTATAGACTTTATTGAAAAACCAAAGGAGTTTGTGTCCGATCTTGCCATGATTGGTATTTATTACTTCAAGGAGGGCGAACGATTAAAAAAAGAACTAGAATACCTCATTGAACACAATGTTATAAAAGGTGGTGAGTATCAATTACCAGATGCTTTGCGAAGAATGACAGAGGATGGTTGTGTATTCAAACCTGGAGAAGTAAATGAATGGATGGACTGTGGAAACAAAGAGGTTACTGTTCATACCAACCAGCGAGTTTTAGAACATGACTGGGCGGACCATAAAGCACTTGTACACCCGTCCGTAAAAGTTAACGAGGCAATAATTATTCCCCCTTGTTTTATTGGTGAAAATGTTATTCTTTCCCACTCGGTTGTTGGTCCACACGTTTCTATCGGCGCAGGTACTCATATAGCTAATTCCATTGTCAAGAACAGTATTATACAACATTCAACAGCCATTACGAATTCAATTCTTCAAGATTCAATGATTGGCTCAAATGTTGTAATTAAGGGTTCCAAAAAAGATTTAAGTATTGGAGATTTTAGCACCTACCATGCATAGGCTTTTCTACGGTTTAATTATATTATTCTTGGCATCATGTGTTGCCCATAAAACTTCGATTAAACAAAAATCAAGTATTTATTTTAAGCACTTTCACGAAGGTGTTCGATATCAGCTAACAGGTGATTACCAAAAAGCCATTTATTCGTTTGAAAAAAGCCTTGATGAGGAACCCAAAGACGATGCCGCTGCCTTCGGAATAGCTCTATGCTTGGAAAAACAAAATCAATCAGGCGCAGCTATTTCTTTTATGGAAAAAGCAAGTAAAGCAGACCAAAAAAATAGTTACTATATACATAAACTAGCCGGGCTTTATCAGGCAACAGGTGAATTTTCTAAGGCAGCAAAAATGCAAGAGTCACTGATAAATTCTCTTCCCTCAGAACAATTGTATTTTGATGCAGCCATGAATTATGCCAGTGCTAAAGAAGTGAAAAAGGCACTAAAAATTCTTGATAAGTTATCTGAAAAATTCGGTAATACCCCCGAATTAGTATTGTATCGATATAACATTTTATTGAATGCGAATCCTAACTCGGAAAAAGGAGTTGACCTATTGGAAAAGGCTAACCTTGACTTCCCCAACGAACCGGGAATTTTGTCATACTTAATAGACCACCATATGTCTAGAGGAAATTACAGGAAAGGTTCGGAGTTATTGGAAAAGCTAGTTTTAGCAGATCCAACTAATGCGCTTGCTAATTTACTTCTTGGAGATGTCTATTTGGAGTCTGGAAAAAAACTTGAAGCATATACATATTATAAAAAGGCAATAATGGGCGAAGGTTTAAGCGCTAAAACCATTGTGGAAACATTTATTAAAATGAAAGATGTTTGGACAACAGATAATGAAATACTGCCATTACTGAATGAATGTCAATTGGCTTTTCCCAATGAGCCACTGATATATTCCTTAATTGGAGATTTCTATTTTATGAAAAATGATACACTTCGAACCATTGAATATTACAAAAAGGCTGTACTGTTAAATCCTGACCTCAGTGCGATTTGGAATGAATTGTTGCTTCTGGAATACGAACTAGAAGATTGGACTTCATTGAAACAGGATGGGAAAAATGTTTTGGAATTATATCCATTGTCTCCGATTGGTTTCTATATGACTGGTACGGCAATGAATCGTTTGGCAGAATTTAAAGAGGCAACATCTGTTCTAGAGGATGGCTTATTTTTGATTGTCAACGATAATCAACTAACTGGAGAGTTTAAAGCACAATTAGCAGAGTCAGCAATAGGAAACAGTGAGCCAATAAAAGGAATCTCATTATTCGAAGAGGCACTTACCTTGTCCCCTGAAAACATTTATATCTTAAGTAGGTATTTTAATTCTTCGATTTTTAAATTAAAGGATTTGAAAAAAGCCAACGAACTTTTAATGTCCCTCAAGAAAATTGAAAGAAATGAAAATCGAAAACATGAATGCACTGCTTTACTCAATTTTGCTGAAAAGAAATATACCGAAGCTTTAAATAATTTGAATCAAGTGGAAGCCTCTTATAGTCAGTATAAAAACGTTTCTGAACTTCAGGGAGACATCTTATTTTTTCAAAACAAAAAAGAAGAAGCGCTTGAAAAATGGAAGCAAGCAAAAGAAATGGGGAAAAATTCTCCTATCCTAGAACTTAAAATAATTACTAAAAAATACCATGATCCACTATAGATTTTTCTTGTTTTTACTTCTTGTGATGGGGTGCATTGGCTGTTCTAAAAAAATGACAGAGCATGTAATTTCAACGGAAAAGCTACCAAAAATAAAGGATAAGGAGCTTGTGGCTACCTTGGATAGTCTCCATGAAATAAAAGTTAAAACCTTTTACACAAAATTATCTGTAGACTACAAGGACACTACACGAGATATTTCATTTAAAACATCTATTAAAAATGTAACGGATAGTGCCGTAAACGCTATTATTACCTATGCACGGATTCCTATTTTTACTGCAATGGTAACTACGGACACTGTTTTAGTGGTAAATAAAACCGATAAATGTTACACCAAAGCATCTTTGGGTTATATCAAAGAGAATTTTGGAATAGACTTTAGCTATGCAAATATAGAAGAACTTATTTTGGGGAAGCCAATAGATTATTCTATGGATCAAAGATACTTTGTAATCAATAACCCTTACCAATATATCATTTCGTCTCACCGAAAAAAAGAACGAAGGCGCTTGGAACGAAAAGCAAAAGACGATATTTTAATCTTCTACACCTTGAATGATCAGGCCAAACAAATTGAATCTATGGCGGTTGAAAGTCCAAGCGATTCTACTACTGTGATTATTGATTATTTAACATGGCAAACAATCAACGACATTCAAGTACCGAAAGAAGTCTACATTTATATAAAAACACCAAAAAACCATATCACCGTTCGATTGGAATACGAAAAAGTAGAAATTAATGAGCCGCAAGAATTGATAATCATTATACCTGAAAGTTATGAAATATGTGATTAGTGCCCTAATAGTGCTTTTACTTGTTGCGAAAGGCTTCTCCCAAACCTCCAAAGAGAAACTTCAAAAAGAACAACAAAGGATAGAAAAGAAAATTTCTAATACTAAGAGTCTATTAGCGAAAGTGAAAAATAATTCACAAGTTTCTTTGAATGAAATAAAGCTAATAGACAATCAAATAAAAAGTAGAGAAACTCTTGTTCGTTTGTTTGACAATCAAGTTCGCATGGCAGAGGTGAAAATGTCTGAAAAGAAAGCTGAGATAATAAACTTATCAAAAAGACTGAAGCTCTTAGTTAAACAATACAGAAATATGTTACTCTACGCATATAAAAATAGAAGTAATCACTCCAAAGCAATGTATATATTGTCCTCAAGATCATACAATGAAGCCATGCAACGCAATCGTTACTTAAAAAAAATCGCAGCACTTCAAAAAAGACAAGCAGCACTGATTAACCAACATCAGGCATTAATTAACAAAGAATTACAAGAGATAACAAAGGAGAAAGATTCAAAATTAGTAGCCATAGAACAGAAAAAAACAGAGAAAGTACAAATTGAAAAAGATAAAAATCTCAAAGAGTCATCGTTAGAAAAGTTAAAGCTGAAAGAACAACAATTAAGCGCACAGCTAAAAGAGGATGAACGAAAAAAACAAGAATTAAAAAGAAAGGTGGATGTGGCCATTCGAGAAGAAATAAATAAAGCAAAACAACGTGAAATCGATCGTCAAAAGGAAAAACAACGAAAAAACGAAGAGACCAAAAAGGGGAAGTCTACACAAACGACTAAAACAGAAAATGTAAAAAATGATGTGGCCGTTAACACAAAAAAAGTTGTTACAGCAGAAAGTTCAGAAGGGTCTGCCACGGGGAAGAACTTTGCAAATAATAAAGGCCGCTTACCATGGCCAGTAGATAACGGTCAAATTACAGAGCGCTATGGGCGCAATTCACACCCGACTCTGCCAGGGGTATCAACGGTCAATAACGGGATTGACATAACTTGTTCTAGTGGATCAAAGGTGAGAGCTGTTTTTGAGGGAGAGGTGAGTAGTGTTTTTTCCATTCCAGGCTCGGGAAAAGTAGTTATTGTTAAACATGGAGGATACATGACAGTATACAGTAACCTACAAGAGGTTTACGTCAGTCAAGGAAGTAAAGTATCGCTCAAACAATCCGTAGGATCTCTAGTTAATGAAGGTGGTGTTTCTAGCTGTCATTTTGAGGTTCACCTCATATCAAATGGGCTACCGGAAACACTAAACCCCTCATTGTGGCTTGGAGGAAGATAAAAGTCCTTTCAATTCACCGGACATAACCACAAGCATCGCTGCCATGCCCCAGATAGGCACTGCTGCTTTATCTGTATCCAGGTAATTATTCAAAAATGCATGAGAAAAATAGGTGCTGAATGAGAATAGGAAAGTCATTAACATAATTCTATTGGAATTATCTTGAACAGGCCAGTTATAATACATGTGAATATTCACCACAAAAATGACTATCACCAGAAGAAGAAAAAGAAGTGCTCCCGGAAGTCCCATTTCGCTCAATACTCCCAAATATTCGCTATGTGCATTGCCTAAAGTGCCAAAATTGGTAGAAATAATAGTTAAGTTTTTCGGTTCTTGAAATCTGGCATATTCAAACATATACGTGCCGGGACCAAAGCCAACAATCGGTCGTTCTTTAAACATGGAAATTGCACAATTCCAACGATTAATTCTCTCTAAGTTTGAAGCATCCGTGCTAACATTTGTGGCACTTTGTAGTCTCTCGTCTATATTCTCTGTTGTGTGTTCTTTCTTATTTCTATCTAACTCAATTTGAATAGTATTCCAATTAAAAATAGCCATAACGACCGCTAGCACTAATCCGATTGTCAAGATATAAACTCTCACCCTAAAATAAACAAACGAACAAAGGCCAACTGCCACAAAAATACTAAGCCATGCGGCTCTGGTGTATGAGAAGATTAAACCAAGTAAAAGAACTCCTATTATAAATAATAAAAGGCCCCTCAATAATAAATTTCTTTTTTCTAAAAAGAATAAACCAAAAGAAAATGGCAAAACTAGTGCTACAATAGCACCATAAATAGTATGGTCTTTGAAGAAAGGGAACATCACCCAATGACCAGGTTTTTCCCCAAATTGATATTGATAATGGTGGATAAGCGTATAGATAACAACTACACTAGTAGAAATCGTAAACAACCACAAGAATATTTTTCTATTTACTAATTCCCTAAAAAAATAAGGCCCAAAAAACAGCATTGGTATAATTATCCATAGTCTCGCTAGCAAATATTTAAAGGAGACAATTACTGATGATGACATAAGGCAGGTAATAAACATCCAAATTAAATAGGCATAAATTACAATCATTATTGGATGATACAAAAGTTTCTTGTCTATAAAAGATTTGTTCAGTTGCATGGCAGACAAAAAAACCATTAGTGCGAAAAGTAAGGGCTCACTCGGGATAAAAAGTCCAAAACTCTCGGTAAATTCTTCTATGTTAATTGAAAGTGGAGTGAAAAATGCAATTGATAAAAATAATTTTTCTGTTTGGAAAATGGTAAAGTAAAGCAGAATTAAGGCAATAGGAAAAAGAGTCAACCAAAATAAATCATACCAAATAAGAAAGGTGTACCCAAATAATATAATCGATATGGGAAGAATGTATGTGAATAGGTACTTATGAATAAACACTAATTGGTAGCCTTAAGTTCTTGAATTTTATCGCGTACCAATAAGAAGAAAATTCCTAGTAACAGACCACCGAGCGTGGCAACCAAAACAATTATCATGCGCTTTGGCTTTTCCTTTTTATCGGCAACAAGAGCCTTTTCTACGACAAACTTATGATTGAATTTAGCGTTGGCATCAGATTCTGCTTGTTCAAAGGCGACCTTGAAAGTTTCGATATTGATAATCATTTCATTTCTTTTGTGCTCTAGAGCATCGAAGAGAGAACCGTATTTCAAATTCACATCGATTTGTGACTTTATTTGTTGTTTTTCCTCTGCATTTTTGGAATCTACCAAAGCCTGAAACAAATTCGATCGTATATCGGTAGAAACTACCCCAAGTAGTGATAAACTGTCAATTCGAGCGAGAACAATTTCCTTATTTTGCTCCAATTGTTTCATTTTTCTGATACTTATCTCAAACGCGGGCCTGGTTCTTTCACGAATCATTTCATTCTTCACAGTATCAATTAAATCGATTATTTCATTTGCCATCTTTGCAGCAAGAATAGGATCCTTATCTAAAACATCAATTCGTATAGATCCAAACTTTGTTCTTGTAAAAGAGAAATGATCGCTGTATTCTTCGTTCAATTTGAAATTTTTATTCTCGTCTTCAAGGTCTATTTCGTAATGATTAAGTAAATCGTAGTTCGATACAATTTTGTCTCTAATTCGGGACGAGGACAATATCTGAACCAATTGTTCGGCTTGGTCCTCTTCGCCAAAATCCATTGAACCAGCTTTGACGTTGCGCTGCTCAGAAAAAGACACATTGCTCGATGCCGTTGGGAAAACTATTGCTGTAGAAAGATAAAGAGGCGTCAAAACCAAAGAGACTATAACAGAGGTAATAAATACAACAATCGTTAATATGATCAGTGTTTTTCTGTTCTTCCATAAAAATGCCAAAAGGGCATTTCTTTCTTGATTTAATTCTGACATAGTTTAATTTAAAGGGCGAAGTTATAACTTTTTATCCTGCTAGTAAATAAACTCAAGAAATGCTAATTTATTTTATGCGTTTTTTCCTTTAAAATATCATTCAAGGCACTAAATGACAAGAACGACAGGCCAAAAAGACCAATGATACCAGTTATAATTTGAATGAGGAGCAAGTTTGGATTTCCAGCTAATAGTTGACTGCTGCCAATAAGAAGAAGAATAAATAAAGGATATTTAATCAAATGTTTGAAATACAAAGGAATAGAAAAATATTTTACCGCGTAAAAACATTGTAAAATTGCTGTGAAAAACTGCGTTAAAAAAGTTGTAATGGCAGCTCCTAAAGCCCCATATTTTGGAATTAAAATTATATTAACCACAATATTTAGAACAATACCAGTGAAAGAAATCCAGTTTAAGACTTTTAGATTTCCACTCGCAGTGAGTAAAGTTCCAAAAATAAAATTCATGCAAATTGCTATAAAACTCAAAATTAGCCACTGAAATGGCACAATTGCTTCCTGATAATCCTCATAGATGAGGGAAAGTAAAAATTGACTATTATAAATACATATTACGGCAATTAGTATTGCCCCTCCGATGAGTAGATCCCCGGCAGACTTTAGAAGCGGGTATATAGCTGTTTTATTCTCAGATAAATATCGGGAGAACATTGGGAATAATAGCCCTGCGAAAATCATCCCAAACATATAAAATGCATCCAATAAACGATAACCCTGCGCATATATTCCTGCTTGTTCAGCGCCATTTTCATGAAGTCTTTCTAATAAAACGCTATCTATTCTCGAATATACCAACATAAGAACAATCAATGTTGCATAGGGTATACTTCTCTTCAAAATAGCAATAGACAATTTAATATTCATCCTAAAAATAGGTTTATCGATATAACGAACGAATAAAATATATCCAATAATAAATGAGAGAATGTAAGTATAAAACTGAATCCATACAAAAGTTTCAATGGATAAATTCATTCGATAAAAAAAGAGAAAATAACACCCAATAATGATTAATAAAAATCTATCCAAAACAGAGAGTAACGCATCTAATCTGAAGTAATGAAATCCGGCGAAATGACTACGAAAATAGGCGATACATAATATGATAAATTGATTGATTCCTAAAAGGAGTAAAATTGAAATTGCCCTTGCATCGTAGCCAATCAAAAAACCACTAGTAATCAATATTAATAGGTATATAACAAAGAGTAAAATCCGAAAAATAAATATTGTACCAAATAGTTTTTTCGCCTTATGAGGTTGTTGAGCAACTCTTCTTGTAGTGAAATTATTAATACCAAAATCAAGTAAACTGTTGAATAATAACGAGAAATTTAGCAATGAAAAATATAAACCATATTCAGCGTGCCCTAATGCGTTTTGGAAACCTGCATCCACCACAAAAAGTGAAATCGGTTTAACCAATAAATTCAAAAAAATGAGAATAATTAAATTGGTGAGAAACCTACCTTGCATGAAAGCAAAGTTAGTTTTTTACAATGAACTTAAATCCAACTCCATGTATATTCATAATCTCTATACGATGGTCTTCTTTCAAGAGTTTTCGCAATTTGGCAATATAAACATCCATACTTCTTCCATTGAAATAATTATCATCCCCCCATATAGCTCGAAGTGTCGCTTGACGATCCAGAATTTCCCCTTTATTCTTGACCAATAAACTGAGTAAATGATTTTCCTTTGTAGTTAACCTTTTATTCCCCTCTTCTAAATGCAAAATACTCAATTCTGGTTCGTATTTTATTTTTCCAATATACCAAGTTTGATTCATGTCTTTGGCAGTAACCTTGGAGCGTTTTAAAATAGCATTTATCCTTGCAACTAACTCTTCCATAGAAAAAGGTTTTGTTAGATAATCATCCGCACCGATTTCAAAACCCTGTAATTTGTCTTCCTTCATGGATTTAGCCGTCAAAAATAGAATAGGAATGTTTTTATCAATTTCACGAATTTCTTTTGCTAAAGTGAACCCATCCATTTCAGGCATCATAACATCCAAAATCAAAAAATCAAATTTTATTTTATTTCCATTGAATTTTTCATACGCGATTTTACCATTCCTGGCCAATAAGACCTGAAAGCCTTTACTCTGCAAATAAGAATGAAGAAGCATTCCTAAATTCTCGTCGTCTTCAGCTAATAAAATGTTTAGTTTTTCCTGCATTTTTTGATGTATTGAAAATTACTTTAATAGTTGTTCCCTCCCCGTACTGCGTTTTAATCTCTATATTCCATCCATATGTATCACATATAGATTTTACATAGCTTAGTCCTAAACCAAATCCTTTTACATTATGTATATTTCCCGTTGGAACCCGAAATAATTTGTCAAAAACTTTGGGAACAAATTCCTTTTGAATACCAATACCTTTATCTGAAACGGATAATGCAACTAAATTATTATCATCAGTAATAATTATTTCTATATCTGGAATTTCTTTACTGTATTTCACTGCATTATCGAGAATATTCGCCACGAGATTTGTTAGATGTATTTTATCTGATTTTATGATGCATTGTGTATTGTGTTCCTTTACAACGACTTTTCCGGAAACAGATTGGATTCGAAACTCAACATTTTTTACAAGATCATGGACTAATTCATTGAGGTTAACATCCGCTATATTATATCTAATTTCTCCCTTATCTATCACGGCAGACTGAAGAATACTTTCCACTAAGAGTTCAAGTCTCTTATTCTCAGTTTTAATCATATTAAAATAAGGATCTAATTTCTTATGTGTCTCGTTATTTCCAACTACATCTTTATCTGTAGCGGCCTCACAAGCTAAAGAAATAGTTGAAATTGGTGTTTTGAATTCATGTGTCATGTTGGAAATAAAATCTGATTTTAATTCCGAAAGCTTTTTCTGTTCCAATATTGTTCTAAACATAATTATCAAAACAACAATAATAATTACTACTAACAGCCCCGTAACAATGAAAGAGTTTTTCATCTCTTTATAAATAAACTGCTGCTTTTGCGGAAAATAAACGTACAAATATAAATTCTCATCAAGAGAATTACTTGGAAATAAATTTACATTAATACAATTTACACTATCTAACTTATTGTTGTAATTGGAGACAATAGCACTCAATTTAATAGGTGCTTTATTTTGATCACAAACCATAAATTGATATTCCTTGGGCAGATCCTCTTTAGAAAGTTCATATCGAATTATTGAATCAAGATAGTAAGGAACTATTCTCATTGATGGATTTTCGTAAATATTATCCCGAAATGCTTGAATCATCATATCGTTAATGAATTTAGCTTTCGTAAATATTTGTTGTAGCACCTTCTGATTTAGCTCTATGGCAATTTTTGAAGTATCGCCCTTACTTTCCATTAAATCTTTTATTTCTCTTACGTCTCTTATTAAGACCCTCTGTTGAGCTGAAATTCCAGATAAGGAATCATAGGCGTCCCCATTAAGTATTAAGTATTTTTCGCGTTTGCCATTAAAAATAACTGTTGTGTCCCTAATGGATATGGTTTCTTGTGCCGATAAAATTTCTTTAAATTCATCTTTTAATATCTCACGATACTGGCCGCTGAAATCTCTATTTACAATTTGTAAATACCGTCTCAAATCTTCAGCCTTTTCATGATGAAACGCAATTCGTTTCAAACAGTCATTTGCGTTTTGATTAAATTGACTGTCTTTTCGATCATATAACTGAATCATCTGAAACGACTGTATAATGAGTAGACTAATCACAGAAAGTGACAAGAGTATTGACAATGTGTTTAACCGTATCCTTTTCATGATTGGACTAAACTAGAAAAAAGAAGGGTCATTTCATCTAATACTTAACCTTTTTTAACAATGGCTATTTTATTAACGCCACATGTCCAATGATAATCTTACGTTTATCGTTGATTAGATTTTTATAGTTAATCTTATACGTATATACTCCGTCTTGCACAGCTCTCCCCTGCATACTATAGGAGCCATCCCATCCAACTTTAATATCGTGTGTTTCAAATATCAACTCTCCCCAACGATTGTATATAAGCATCTCAAAATTGTATGGATCAAACCCAGAGGTGAAGATTGGTAAAAATTCCTGATTGTAGTTATCACCATCTGGTGTAAATGTATTAGGGATATATATTATCTCCCCCTCCTGATATTGTATGCTCAACTCATAAATACTCTCACAACCTAATAATGATGTCGCTGTTAACGTAATCACTGTCCCGTTGATTGTACTCGCATAAGAATATACCGGATTTTCTTCTGTAGAGATCTGACCGTCCCCAAATTCCCAAACGTAAGAACTCGCCCCAACGGAATTGTTGGTAAATGTCACCACTTGACTCGGTGTCGTGAAAATATTTGGATTCGTCGTGAACAACGCTATTGGAGGATTCTCAACGCATATATAATCATTGAGAGTAGCACTATTGCTACAACCATTCTCCGTTGTCGTTAACGTTACATCATAGCAGCCTCCTTGTGTAAACGTATAGGAAGTAGTGCAACCTGTTATCGTCTGTCCATTGCCCAAAGTCCAACTACAATTACTTGGATTCCCTCCTGTACTCGTCAAGTTAACCGTTAATGGTGCACATCCTGTTAACTGATCGCCAATGAAGCTAACTGTTGGCAACGAATTAACAGTAACCGTTCCACTTACCCCCTGACTTGTACAACCATTTAACGTATATAATACATTGTAGGTAGTAGTACTCGTAGGACTTACCGTAATACTCGTCGTGCTCTGTGAATTACCCCACAATAACGTACCTCCCGCTGGATTCACCGTAGCTGTCAAGGTCGCATTCTGACCATCACATATCGTCGGACTATTTACACTCACCGTAGGCACTTGATTCACCGTGACAGTTCCACTTGAACTCTGACTCGTACAGCCATTCAAGGTATACGTTAATGCATAACTTGTCGTACTTGTTGGAGATACCGTAATCGTATTTGATGTCGAACTATTGGTCGCCCATGTATAGCTTCCGCCTGTAGCAGACGGAGTGGCCGTAAGGGTTGTACTTCCACCTGAACATAT
>CAMDLY010000038.1 GCA_945902115.1 Lishizhenia tianjinensis
CGCAGGATTTTTGTGTGTTAGTTGCGCAGGATTTTAAATCCTGCGCAACTAACACAACTTAAACAAATAAACTTTACTCAGCACGGACTTTCCTCCTGAATAATCGACTGCAGATGAATATGGCCAGTCCTCCATTTTATCTGTGTAACCAGCTTTTACCGGGTTTTGGTGAATATAATTAAGTTTTTGTTTAAAAAACTTACTTGAATACAATTCGATTGCGTGATTGCCGTCCTTCCATACTTTAACATCAATTGACTTGCAGTGAAAATTACCTGCTAATTTGAAATATGAAAGGTGATTAATATGCATTAAACTAGGTTCTTCCGCCATTGCTTTTGCAATTTTTCGTGAAGTGAATTTTTTAAAATCACGAATTACATCTTTCAATAAAAATGGACTTTCCGTATTAGCAATCATGTGAATGTGATTATTCATGATGCAATAGCCAAAAACCAATAAGTTCTTTTCTTCAATTAAAAAATTTAAAGAGTCTATTACGATTTTTCTTAGTGATTCATTCTCGAAAATTGGGAGCCATTCTGTTACAGTGATGGTCAAGTAATATGGTGTAAATTCTTTTTTAATGGTGTGTTTGACTCCGGTCATATCATTAAGATACGAAAAATTTAGATTCGTTTAGTAACAGAAACTATCTTTAAAAGTAAAGAATCAATATCAGCAGTATTGAATTTTTGTTTGTTTTACTAACTACTTAAAACGGAAAACTAAACGTGCAAAGCCCTATTCTCTGTAGCGGCTAGAGCCGCCTCTTTCACGCCTTCTGAATAGGTAGGGTGTGGGTGGCAAATGCGCGCCATGTCTTCAGCGGATGCACGGTATTCCATAGCTGTAACTGCCTCCATGATTAAATCGGCAACTCTCGGCCCTATCATGTGAACCCCAAGAACTTCATCTGTAGTCTTGTCGGCTAAAATTTTTATAAAACCTGCAGTATCCATGCTAGCTCTTGCGCGTCCTAAGGCCTTGATAGGGAAGCTCCCCATTTTGTATTCGATACCTGCAGCTTTTAATTCTTCTTCGGTCTTTCCAAC
The DNA here is from genome assembly GCA_945902115.1 of Lishizhenia tianjinensis. Classification (GTDB taxonomy): domain Bacteria; phylum Bacteroidota; class Bacteroidia; order Flavobacteriales_D; family Crocinitomicaceae; genus UBA952. The sequence continues at coordinate 1,056 of CAMDLY010000038.1, forward strand.
AGCCGCAACTTCTGGCCATGTGTAAACTACTCCGGGGATTAGATTGTAATTCAAATGTGGTTTTTGGCCAGCAATTAATTCCGCCACGTAAACCCCTTCTTCTTCCGCTTTATGAGCCAACATCGCTCCGCGAACTACATCACCGATAGCATAAATATGAGGAACCGTTGTTTGTAAATGGTCGTTTACTTCAACTTGTCCACGTGTATTGGCAGCAAGTCCTGCATTTTCAAGGGCTAACCCTTGGGTGTGAGCCTTACGGCCAACGGCGACCAAGCAGTAGTCAGCTTCGAAGGTTACTGCTTCATTTTTCTTATTCAAGGCGGTAAGTACTACGGATTTACCTTTGTTTTCCACTTTTTGAACGCGATGTTCCATTTGGAATTTGAAACCTACTTTTTTCAAGATTTTCATCATTTCTTTGCCAATGGAACCATCCATTGTTGGTAGCAGGGTTGGAGCAAATTCAATTACTTGAATTTCGGTTCCCAATCTACCATAGACTGAACCCATTTCAAGGCCGATCACCCCTGCACCGATCACGAGCATTTTTTTAGGTATTTCGGTTAAATTTAGCGCTTCTGTTGAGGTGATAATGCGCTTTTTATCTGGTTCCATGCCTGGGAAAAAATTTGGTTTTGATCCTGTAGCGATGATGATGTTTTTTCCTGTTAACAACGTTTCTTTTCCCTCCCCATTTGTCACTTTAACGGTTTGCTTGTCAACGAAAGACCCGACTCCTGTGTGCACGTCGATTTTATTCTTATCCATTAAAAATTTAACACCCGCACATGTCTGATTGACTACTTCGTTTTTACGCTGAATCATTTGTGTGATATTTGCCTTCAAGCCTTTTACTTCAATTCCATGTTCCGCAAAATTATGCGTTGCATTGTGGAAATGTTCCGAAGAATCCAAAAGCGCTTTAGAAGGAATACATCCTACATTCAAGCAAGTGCCTCCTAGCGTATTGTATTTTTCTATTATGGCTGTTTTCAATCCCAATTGGGCACAACGAATGGCAGAAACATATCCACCAGGTCCCGAACCAATAATTACAACATCGTAAGCACTCATACATTAATTTTTAACAAAGTTAAGGAAGAAAATGACGAATTGAAAACCTTTCGTTAAAACAGGACTACTTGTCTTTTTTCCGAGACTTTACCTCTTTGTCGGTAACGAATACATAGCGGGCCCCTAGAAAGATTGTTGTAACTGGAAATCTATCTCCCCTAATAGGCGTGAGGATTTGGTATCCCGTCGATAAGTGCAGTTGTAGAATTTTTATTCCTACCGAAGGCGCAATGCCTAGTAAGTAATTATCTTTTAGATCAGTCCTTAGGTTTCCCGCTATTCCGTAAGTTAGTCCAAAACTACCTGACTTATACCATAGCCCCATGTCGTACCCAATGATCGTTTTCAATGATTGTTGTTCAATACCGAGTGCTGCATTTACACCGCCATGCACTGCCATTGTTGTTGAATTTTTCCACTTGCCCTTTTTCCATTGCCTTTCCATCCCTGCTTCTAGGGTATAAAAACGCCCCGCTTGAATTCCTAGGTATGGTCCTGTGCGAATAACAGTTTTCTTTTCTTGGGTTTTCCAGAATTGACCTAATGATGGATAACTTAATAGAAGGAACAATAGAAATAGAAATTTCATTTGCTTTTTTTAATGAGTTCGATGGCTTCTTTTTCAGAAATATTGTATTCGGTAGCCAGTGCTTTGGCTTTTTTGATATCCTCATTCGTTAATTCTTTTGGCTTTCCCTCTTCTCTCTGACTTTCTTTTTTTATAGTTGGAAATTGAAGATCGTACATGTAGGTATCTGTGACTCCTGGAATAGTTTTAGAAACGAAGTCTGTACAGAAACCGTAGAGTAGAGAACTTTTTTTTGTTTCAGATGAAATAAATTTTTCTTCCCTATCTATAGAAACTGTAAACATTAGGACACTTCCTGTGAAATATAAGTATTTAGCTGTTCCAATTACACCTCCCGCAATTCTATTGGGTGTAGAAAGCATAGTTATTTTGATTATTTTCTCAAGAGCCTTTCCAGCAAAATATACTCCTACGCCGACTCCAACCAGTAACACAATAAAAATAACAGCAGGTAGGTATTCGGGTTCTTCTTTTTGTGTATCCACAAACAAGGCAGTTAGTTGATCTGAAAAAGTAAAGGCTGCATAAAGGCCTACAAAAAGTGCTAGAATGGAAAAAATTTCCATGATAAAGCCATTTCTAAAGCCTTTATAGGCTCCATAAATCAAAGGAATTGCAATGACAATATCTAAAAAGTTCACGATACAAAAAAAGTAAAAATGGAAACAATTGAATTTCTTTGACCGAAATCTTCTGAACATTGGAATGTGAGAATTACATTTGTCAAACTAACGACTAGCATATGCTCTCACCATATAATGATGATTTCTTCATGAGGCAAGCCATAGATGAGGCTCAAAAAGCATTGGCATCAGATGAGGTTCCAGTGGGAGCAGTAATTGTGGCAAAAAATCAAATTATTGCTCGAGGACATAATTTAACAGAAACGTTAAATGATGTCACTGCTCATGCAGAAATCCAAGCAATTACCGCTGCTGCACAGTATTTGGGGGCAAAATACTTGAAGGGGTGTACATTGTATGTCACTCTTGAACCTTGTTGTATGTGTGCGGGAGCCTTGTATTGGTCACAAATCGACAAAATAGTTTTCGGCGCGCGAGATGAAAAACGTGGAGCCGGTGCTATCGGAAAATCACTCTATCACCCAGCAACATTGGTTCAGAATGGTATTATGGAAAAAGAGTGTGCAGTATTATTGAAGGAGTTTTTCGCTAAAAAACGTCATTGACGAAATTTTACTAACGCGATACTTTGGATGATCATTAAAAGCAAGAATAACCCTAAAAAATACAATACCAACAGTCGGTCATCTCCGGTGTAAATCAAAGCTATGGCTACCGAAAGAAAGAAAAGAATTTGCAGTGTTAAAAGAATCATCAATCGCACTACAAAACTCTTGTCCTTAGGGATTCCAAAAAAAGAAATCCAGCTGCTTGAAAAATAAATAAAGAACGAAACCAAGGAAAAAACAATTATTTCAGTAGCATCCTTTTCGGTTACCAAAACAAAAAGGTATCCTGAAGATAGACATATAGCCAATTGCAGAAGACCTAAAAGAGTAAGAGCAGATTTAGTCATTGTCTTTATTCATCCTCAGCACTTCTCTTATTACCAATACCAATGAGGCAGTAACTCCGAACAAAGATAAACAGATTGTCCACCAAGGTGAATGAGTAGAGTTTTTCTCATCCAAATAACTTCCTAAATAGGTGAATAGGGCAATGATCGCAGCCATTTGAATACCAATAGAAGAGAATTTGGCGTAAGAGGAGAATTTAGAATTAGGAGAATTTTCAGAATTACTCAAAGTCCAGGTTAGTATTGAAAGTAGGGGTTGAAACAGGCGATTTCATTACACAAGCTCCTTCAAAATAAGCTCCTTCTTCAATAGTTAATTTTAAGGTCTGAATATCTCCTTTTATTCTTGCAGTACTTTTCAACAACAACAAGTTTTCTATAGTCAACTCTCCATCCATGCCTCCTTCGATTTCTGCATTGACGCACACCAGATTGCCTTTAACTTTTCCTGTTGAGCCAATAAACACCTTGGATGAGCAAGAAATATTTCCGTTTACCTCTCCTTCAATTAGTATGCTCGCGTCAGATACGATATCACCCGTGATTTCTGTGCCTGACAAAATTTTATTCATTTTTTCCATCGAATCATTTGTATGCGTTGAACCGAAAAAATCTTTACGTTTTAAAAGATCCATAGTTAATAATTATCGTCGTAAAATAATTTATACTCGTCAAATTTCGATGTTTCTATTAACTTTTTCAAATTTTCTTGGGTAATTATGTAAATTTTATTGTCTTGATACTCATTTAAGTATTCGAATCCGGCTTTATATGAGTTAATATATTGCTCTGCGTCCGCGATTTTACTAAATTCTTGAATTAAAACCATATGTTTTTCTAAAAGAGTCAACTTAGGCGAAATTTTAAGTTTTGTAAGACGTAATTCCCGGATGGTAAAATCAGCTATAATTCCTTTTGCATCGTCAACATCGTCTTCATCATCCATCAAAACGATTACATATTGCAACGCATCTGGGTTGTAAGTGAAGGAGTAGGTTTTGTTAAAATTAACAGGTTCATTTTTAGAGTATCCATTTTTTATAATATCTAACATTTCTTTTGCTCTAATTGCTTGGGGAGTTCCTGGCTTTTCGTCAATCACTTTCTTAAGTCGAGGCACAAGGTCTTGTTTGTTTTCATTCAATTGCCCAAAGACTAGAGCATTCAGCAATAAATATTCTGCACGAAGGGCATTAGCGGGCTCAGCAGCAATAATGGCATCTGTAGAAAGTAAAACATCTTGGTATTTTTGATTCTCATAAAGTTCAATTAAAGCTAGGTAATTTCCTTGTGCTTGTTGTTGCGATGCTTTTTGCTTCAGATAAAAATCAGGGTCTTCAAAATACTTGGCTGCATCTGAATTGGGATAATTTACTAGAATATGGTTGCGGTATTTAAATGCCTGACCACCGGTTTCATTTAATTTGTATAGTTGAAATGCTGTTGACAAATCGGTAAGGTTAATTTCTTTTACAGCAAGTGCAGACTCAAACTTTTCACTGGCTAAAGAAGCCTCGTTAAGTATTTCCTTATATAATACCCCAGCTTGGTAATATGCCTCTTGCATTCTTAAACGAGAAACTTGAAAGGCACTGTCAGTAATTGGAATATCTGCCAGTAGTTGATCAATTGTTAAACTATCTACAGTTTCTTTTTCAATAATTTCATTCAATTGTGTCGTGTCCTCTTCTTTTTCATTGGTAAAGACAATCTTATTACTTCTTCTCCAATCGTCCTCATTTTCTCTTGGACCCCATTGTTTCTGAAACTCATTAAATCCTGCCTCCCTTAATTTGGGGTTGTTAAAGACGAATTTATTTGCGTTATTTCCTACATCATTATTTTGTTGCGACTGGAGTGAAAGGAGTTTTTGCGCTTCAAGTTCTTTTTTGCGCTGAATATCTTCCTTCATTTTTTTTAATGTCTCTTTCAAAAAATCAGTTCTATCCTTTTCAGACATCTTTGCAATTCGTTGCACACTGTCTTCAAAGTAGGCGGTTTCAACAGCCCTTACTAAGTCCGATAGTTTTACAGCCTTATTTTTAATTTCCTCACCATTCGGATAATCTTCAGTAACAAACCTACTGCAAGAATCATAGTATTTTTGTGCGGAGATATAATCTCGGTCATTGTAACATAAATCACCCAGTGTTTCGAATGACATTGCTCTCTGACGTTTGTTATTATTGGAGTAAAAAGCAGATTGAGTTAAGTAAATTTTTGCCTGCTTCTTATCGTTACGATTCAATTCAACTTTCGCCAAAGCAAAATAAATTTGGTCTTTGTACGCAGCATTTTTTGCATCTCTCAGCATTGTTTTAAGTTTTCGATCCATTCCATTCCCCGAGGAACAAATGGCCTCATTTAATCGCCCATTGAAAGCAATGTCGAAAGGAGCAGATGGGCGAACAGCCTTGCCATAAAAATAAGCAGCTGAGTCAAGTTGTTTTTCCTGTTGATATAATTGCCCCAATATATAGCAAAGCCTAGTCTTACTTTTAACAGAAGAAGCGGTTTTAATTGCCAGATTTAGCATGTCAATTGCTTGCTGAGGATCTCTTCGCTTAATGGCTAGGTCCGCATTAGCTTGATAAATTTCAAATTGTAGGCTTCGTTTAATTCGTACTTGTTTTTCCTTACCTTCTGTTTTTTTGATAAATACTTGAGGTATAAAATCTTTCAGTTTACGTTTTTTTTGCGCTTGAGAAACTTCTGATAACCCGTCTAAAGTCAACTTAGCTTCTGCATATTTGTCAAGCTCGATCAGTATCTTGGCCGACCATAACTCGGCATCGTAGGTGGAAGGGTCTTTTTTGAAGAATTTTTTTACAAATTGAAAATTTTGAAAAGCTTTTTCGTAATCCCGTTTGTAATACATAGATTTACCGATAGTTATCCAATTCTCATCAATCCAACGATTGTATTCGACCTCTTTGTAATACATGTTCTCGGCACTTGGCATGCTGTGATTACGAATGACCTTCGTACATTTTGATATTGCCGTATCAATTGCCGGTAGCATTCCTTTTACCTCAGTTTGGTTCGGAAGGGGATTTACGGGCAGAATAGAATAAAAGTCTTCTTTTCTTGTTGAGTAGTAAGTGCGCAGAGCCCCCTTAAGAAGTTCATTAGCATTAAAGAGCCCATTATATCTTGCAGTTGTGCCATGGTACTTTCTATTCAAGAAACCAGCTTTTTCGGTGGAACAAGCCACGAAAAAAGAAACTATGAAAATAAAACCTATTATCTTTTTCAAAAACAACTTTACTTTTTAACGTAAAAACTTAGTTTTTAGTGTGGATTTTAATGAAATTACGAGATATTGGTGAATACTTGTTGGATATCATCATCGTCCTCTATTTTATCTAGCATTTTTTCAATATCAATAAGTTGCTCTTCAGAAAATTCAACAGGCGATGTTGGAATACGTTTTAAACTGGATTTCTGAACCTCTATTTGCATATCCTCTAATGCTTTCGCGAGAGTTCCAAAAGCCGTATAGTCTCCGAAAACAATTAATTGCTCTTCCGCAACTTCAATTTCCTCGCATCCAGCATCAATCAATTCTAGTTCGAGTATTTCAACATCTAGTTGAGGTGATTTATTGATTTCGAAGACACTTTTTCGGGCAAACATGAATTCCATGGAACCATTGGGTACTACTTGACCACCGGCTTTATTGAAGTATGATTTCACATTTGCTACAGTTCGAGTAGGGTTATCAGTCGCACACTCTACAAAAATCAGCACTCCATGAGGACCTTTTCCTTCATAGTTTACTTCGGTAAAAGTTGCCACGTCTTTTTGCGCTGCTCTTTTTATTGCGGCCTCAATGTTGTCTTTAGGCATATTTTCAGCCTTCGCATTTTGAATAGCGGTACGCAATTTAGCATTGGTCGAGGGATCCATGCCGCTTTCCTTTGCCGCCATCGTTATGGCCTTACCGAGTTTGGGAAACATCTTGGACATTTTATCCCAACGTTTCTCTTTTGCCGCTCTACGGTATTCAAATGCTCTTCCCATAATGAATTATTTTCGCGAATTTATGAAAATCAAGTGAAAGTTCCTCACGACTTTGGTCCTATACCTACAATAATAGAATTCCCTAGGGTATAAGAGCAATGTATACGTAAATACACTTATATTCTTTGCGTAAAAATACGCTGTAAAATAGAGGGAAAACATTGAAAATTAGTAATGTTATTAAAAACATGTGGTAGTTTGGAAAGTTCAGCACTATTTTTGCCTAAAGAATATAAATTAAAATGAATCATATGAAAACAATGAAATTTAGTATCCCGAGCATCGGCTTTATAGCGATGTTCTTTTTGTTCGCCTTCAGCGCGTCTGCTCAATCAGCAAGTTTTGTAGGGACTTGGCAATCAACAGGTCCTGTAGCAAGTATCAATAATTCAATCGTGAAAGTTAAAATATTGTCTACAGCACAATCAAATGCTTTTATTCTTGTCAATGCTGATAATCCAAAAAAGAAGTTTGTTGCCAAATTCGAGGCCTCTACGAATCGTTTATACACAACGGTAAAAAATCTAAATGTTTATTTTACCTATGTCACAGGTACAGACATGTTGGAGTGCTACAAGGCAAGTAACAATGTAAAGATTTGTGATTTAACTAGATTTTAATCAAAACAGAACAAATTATAGAAGGCAGGAGACTGCCTTTTTTATTTTAGAAAAGAAACGGCCTTTTCCACCATGGTTTTCGAGCCGACATAGTAAGGCACACGTTGATGTAAACGCTCAGGTTTTATTTCTAGGATTCTTTTTCTACCCGTTGAGGCCAGCCCTCCAGCTTGTTCAGCAATGAATGCTAAAGGATTACATTCGTAAAGTAAGCGCAGCTTTCCTTCTGGCGCACTCAATACGTCAGGATAGATGTAAATACCGCCTTTTATCAAGTTGCGATGAAAATCCGCTACTAAAGAGCCTATATATCTCCCTGAGTAGGGCATTCCCGTTTGATTTTCTCTGCTTTGACAATAAGAAATATACTCTTTGAGTCCCCCTTCACATTCGTTAATATTGCCCTCATTCATTGCATATAATCTACCGTTTTCAGGCATTTTCATGTTAGGATGCGATAAACAGTACTCACCAATTGAAGGATCAAGGGTGAATCCATTAACACCATTTCCAGTGGTATACACCAACATTGTCGAAGACCCATAAAGCACATAACCCGAGGCAACTTGAGCTGTCCCACATTGTAACATGTCTTCTTCTGTCGCAGGAGTGCCTTTCGGAGATAATCTTCTATAAATAGAAAAAATAGTGCCTATTGACACATTGACATCTATATTACTCGAGCCATCTAGTGGATCGAAAAGGACAACATAGTTGCCATTTTTTGATATTTCATTGCTGAAAGCAAGAAAATCATCATTTTCTTCAGACGCAATTCCACAAACTTCACCACCAAGTTCAAATGCCTTGATGAAGGCTAGGTCAGCAACAACGTCTAATTTCTGCTGATCTTCTCCTTGCACGTTTTTTTCGCCTTGAGCCCCTAAAATGTGATCTACCAGACCTGCCTTTCTTACGTCGCGGCTTACAATTTTAGACGCTACTGCAATATCATTAAGCAATCTAGACAGCTCCCCTGTAGCAAAAGGAAAATCAGATTGATTTTTTAATATAAACTCGTTTAGGGTAATTAGCTTGGACATTCTAGAAGGAATAAACAAAAAAGCCCGCAAAGCGGGCTTTTAAACTATATTAATTTAAGTAGTAAACATAGTTGAAGTGGCATTACCAATTTGAATGGGGTTCACTATTAGTGTAGGAATCAATGCGTCGTTCGTTATGATATATTGTTCGTAATTTGCTGTAATTGCGCTTAAAAAGCTATTCTTATTTAAATTCATAATCGCAATTAAGTCTGCATCAACAGATACCGCGTATTTAACTACCTCTTTGTCAAATCCACTATTCGAGATTATTGCAGATGTCATGTCAATCCCACGGTCTTTAAAGAACCTTTCAGAAAAGATGATATTCGACGTAACTTGATGTTTTAGGTACTCATCTGACTCATCTGGAGTCACTACGTGTACTTTCGAACCAAAATATTTAGCTAGGCTCGCAACGATTGAAAGTTTTTGCTTGGTTTCTTTGTGTAAATCCATTGGCACGACAATAGAATCATACCCTGTTGCTTTTACAGATCTTTCTTGAACAATAATGAAAGGGACGGTAGAATTGGTGACTACCTTTAGGGCATGACTACCCGTAATGTGCTGCCATCCATGGGCACCGTGTGTTCCCATGAAAATTAGTTCAGCCTGGTGCTCTGCAGCGAATGAACCAATATCCTCGAATATATTTCCTATTCTTACATTGGGTACAATGGTCACTCCTTCTGCGTGAAATTTTTCTACCACCTTGTCTAATTGGTTGGCGGCATCAGCAATTTGGGAGTCATTTTTTACAACGTGCAATAAATGAACGCTTGCACCAAGAGGTTTTGCTGTAGCTATTGCATGCATTAAAGCAATATCAGCAACATCGGTGAAGTCGTGAGGGACAATAAAATTCTTTTTGGACATTCGTTTTTTTGTAGCAAATTTAGTGATTTAAAGAGACATACAAAAAAGGAGCTGTCAAAAAAAGTAAAAAAGTAACTTCCCTCATCGAGACACAAGGGTCAATCTATTGTGTTTTTATCAAAACCTTAACTTATTCAGTTTGGAAAATTGATAAGCCAATTGTATTTCCAAGGAGTGTCTGTAGGAAGATCTAGTAACATTTCGAAAATTTAAATCATAGGCTATACCCATTCTGAATGGACCTAAATCTAGAGCAAAATAAGGACAGATGTCCATCGTGGTTCTGAAATAAGTTCCAACCGTCAAGTATTGTGCAGTAACGAGCGACGTGAAATGAGAAGCCTCCTTAAGTTTGGTCTTCAAAAAAGCTCCTACAAGGGTTTCTCTGTGTGGTCCTTGGAAAAATTGAGCGATAGTTAGTTCGATATTGCTTACGGGAGTTATTCCGATACTTGAAGATGCATGGATCATGGTTTTGACGTACAATCGATCTTGCTCGATTGAGGAAAAATTCATTTTAGGACGATTTAAATGCTGAAAAGAAATACCCCCTTGAAATTTAAAGTTCTTAGAATTAAATGCCGCGTCAGAACGTTCTTGGAAATTGAAAGCAAGACCTATACCTGCATCTGGATAAACGTCATTTGTAAAATTTACATTTTCTCCAGAGGATTGCGAAGGATTTAAGGTTGTACCATCCCATTGGCTTAAGAAGGTAACATTCGACAAGTCGATGACACGTTGGTTGAATGAAAGGTTAATACCTCCTGATATCCATTGATTCATTGAAAGAGGAACATTTCCGCTAGCAGATATTCCTCCACTTCTTAATCCGATCTGTGAGGCACCTCCAACATCATTTAAAAAATAAGCACCAACACCCGCAAAAGATTTTAGTCCGCGTTTTTTTTTCCCAAAGTTCATTTCCCCCATCATATAAGATGTCGTAAAAGCAGTTCCTGAGTTTATCCACTGGCTTCTATGCTGTGCAGTAATTTTTGCAAAACCATCGAAATTTCCGGTCATAGCAGGGTTGAGATAAGAAATAGATTTATCCAACTGTGTAAAATGCGCATCCTGTGCAAATGATGTTATTGCAACGAATATGAATAAATTGAAAACACAATTTTTCATTTGAATCAACGCATTAGGGTAATGTTGCCATTCAGTATTTCTTCTTCAGGCTTGTCTGTAAACTTGACCACAGCCCGGTATGCATATATGCCCGTTACACATTCTTTACCATTGTAATTACCATCCCATGCAAAAACTTTGGAATTCGCGATAAACACTTTATTCCCCCAACGATCAAAAATCGTAAATTCTATACTACTCACATTTTTTCCTGCAATTATGCTGTAAACGTTATTTTGTGCAGGGCCATTGTTCGATGTTGGGCTAAAGGCTGTAGGAATATGTAGTCCAGTAATACAGTCTAATCCCGAATTATTTGGATTACAAGGATCACATGGGTCAGACCCTGCAGTAACTTCGTCTCCATCGTTAATTCCATCACCATCAGTATCTGCGATCACTGGAGAAGTACATAGCACTGCTTCTTGAGCATCGGTTAACCCGTCATTATCCGTATCAATTTGACAATCTTGACTTGAGTCATCGGGATCACAAGGATCTAATGGGTCAGATCCGTTGGCAACCTCTACCCCGTCATTTAAACCATCTCCATCCGTATCAGAATTGTCGTAATTTGTTCCATTTAACACTTCTTCGCTGTAAGTAAGACCGTCTCCATCAAAATCACAGTTCGGTGCAGTGTTGCTAGGCACACATGGATCTGAATTAGCTGGATCCGCTTCATTATTTACGCCGTCCCCGTCTGTGTCCGTAACGGAAGACTCAAGTGCATCAATAAATCCATCTCCATCTGAATCAGTTGGGTTTGTAGGGTCAGCACCAATTTCAGCACAATCGTTTTGTCCATCGCCATCCGTATCTGGATTATTTGGCAGTGTACCAGCACTTATTTCATCGACATTTAAGCATCCATCTCCGTCTAAGTCTGGATTATCTGCAACAAATACAGCAGTAATATTTTCTATACCTGTTATGTTCAGGAAGTTCGTGTCCTCAATGATTGCAGCACCCATTGGTCCTATAGCATACTCCCAATGGTCAAAAATGAATCCGGGTTGGGCTTTTGCTATAAGGTTAGTTTGAATCCCACCAAAATATGAGGTGCTCCAGGGATAAGAAGGAGCCCAGATCGAATTCACTTTTATTTCTCCTGCTAAGGGTGGAGAAACATTGAAGGTCACATTAAATGGTCCGGATAACGAATAACAGTCAATCATCCCAGCTGTAAGTGCGCTGCACCGGCTGTTTATGAAATTCCTTAATTGTGTAACTCTATTTTGCCAACCGTTGTAAGTACCTCCCCAAAGTTGACATTGGGCAGCCATTTCTGGTTCAATTTCGTTGACCATACTATCGAGCAATGGGATTAGATAAGCACAAGAAAAATAGGTGTTCGCTAAATCCGCATAACGTGTTATATAATATTGTTCGACAATTGGGTTTTCGTTAATTAATTTCTCTAAAATTTCCGTATGCCCTTGACCACCTGGATTCGGAAGATTCTCCACATTACAAGGGTCGGCGTTTGCGGTATTATCAGGAATACCAGTATAGTTTACATAATGCCCGAATGTGGCATCCATATCCCAGAGTGAATATCTCCACTTCTTTTTATCTCCAAGTGGATCAAGACCCCTCCACCATGAGGTATTCCAATTGAGCCAATCTTGATTTACTACAAATGAATTAAACATGAAGTAATCACATAGCGATTCCCAATTTAGTAAACTATCTACATATGCGAAATTTGTTGGATTTCCCATGTTGTTTGAGGCGATGTAATTTCTTAAGGCATTCCAGTTCGTCAAGGCATTTGGAGCCCCATATTCTTGCCATGTTCCGCCCCAAGTTTTCAAGTATTCTAGGTTGAATTTATCCTGATCATAGTAGTAATCTGTATAATCGTGGTCATCTGCTTTTTCTCTTATTTCATAGACTCCCCAATATTGTCCGTTCAAGTATAAAACGCACGGCCTCCAAGTTCGCTCATCTAATTTCATGTCCGCGCGAATAGATAATGTATGTATGAATGCATCGCGTATGTGAGCTCCATTTTCGAAGGAGTAGTTATCACTCGCTGCTGGCTTCAATATTAAACGTTGAAAGTTATCTCGACTATTTTCTGGAAAAATCTGATGCTCTAAATCCCCGTTGTAACCGTATTGATCTCGTAAAATAAAGTCAAAACCCCTTTGGTCATATGCCCAAGAGTCATTGCCATGTTCATTAAAATCACCCTCACCCTCATCAATAAAAACCCCATTGTCTTCGAATAATTCAAAACCACCAACGGGTTCGATTTGGTTACCACCGGCAACTAAAGTGTAAACACCCGTTCCGCAAACAGAAACAACGGGAATAGTATGTGAAACATTTATAAAATAAGTGTTTGTTGCCGTGAAAGAGGGTTGGTCTGCACTAAAGGCAATCGCACGAAGAACTTTCGTGGTGTTTATAGTTATTGGCCCTGAATAAAGCGTGGATGTAGCAGTCGGAGTGCTTCCATCTAAGGTGTACCGGATTGTTGCCGCTGGATTTGGGCAAGTAATGGCAACAGTTTGGGCGGCGGGATAAAATCCGGCTTGAACACTTAATATAGGTGTTGGCGTGTAAAAATTTATCGCGCCTGCATTGGCAGCATTTGGTGTTGGTGTTGTAAATAATTTGAAATCTGCCGCTGCATTCGTTGATCTTCCGACAGAATGGTTCGCTTTTGTTTTGTGAACAATTTTAAATGAATCAACCACGTTACCGAACGTATTGCTTAAAATTACCCAGTCGCCTTCTGTTTGTGATAGATTGAAATTGGGATGATATTGGTTGCCATTTACTGTGTTTCGTTTTGAGCAATACACCATTTTATACCCATTCGAATTGATAGATCCGCTAGGAATCATCCATTTTGTTAAATTACTTGCTTTGTCAGATAGATACCAACCGGTTAAATTAACGGGCGTTGCGGTGGGATTAAATAATTCAATCCAGTCTTCACGTTCTCCATAGGCATCTGTAATTCCGTTTATGTTAGAACAGGAATATTCGTTAATTACAACTTGACCGAAGAACCTTGAAAAACTACCGATTAACAATAGTGCAAATAAAATGGAAAATTTCATACCTAGTTTAGACTTCAATATTACTAATAAAATGTCACATAGTCAAGACGTAAATCTTGAGGAAATAGTTGTATTTTTGACTTCAATATAAAAATTATATGAAGTCTATATTAATTGTTTCTATTTTATGTTCCGTCGTTTCATCATGTTCTAAGTACGAGGGACAAGGCGGTGCCGCGACTATCAAAGGCGTGGTAATTGAACAACGTTATAACAGTCTTGGGAATGTAATCTCAAGTTATCCCGCCCAAGATCAGGATATTTTCATCATTTATGGAGAAGAGAATACGTTTTATGATGACGACATTAAAACAAGTTTTGATGGCACTTTTGAATTTAGGTATTTGAGAAAAGGCAAGTACAAAGTTTTCACGTATGAGGATTGTAATACCTGTCCAAGTGGAAAAAAAGAGGTCATTCAAGAGGCGATAATTACAGAAAAGAATCAAGAGTTAATAATGGATACCATATTCATAAAGAAAATTTAGTAGTTCATGAGGTGGTCATTTGCTACTATTTTCGTTTTTATTTTTAACATTTCCTTGGCGCAACGCAATACTTTTCAACTTTGGACTGAAAAAGGGCTGAAATATAAGTTAAATAAAGAATGGGATTTGAGTTTGGAATGGACTAATCGTTTTGCTGAGTATGGCTTAATGACTTCCTTCCCTCAGGCCTCAATTCGTTTTAAAGTACTTGATTGGCTGAAAACATCCGTAGACTACAGGTGGGTTCTCTCTAAACAGGATAACGGATACTATAGTACGGGAAATAGAATTAATGCAAATATTCAAGGAAATTATAAAGTAAAAAGAGTGGATGTCGGCATGCGTTTGCGCTATCAATATTCATTTTCTCCTTTTGTGGGTGCCAATTACGATCCGGAATTTGATATAGCTTATCGTTTCAGGCCGTCAATTTCTTACGATATAGAGAATAGTATTATTTCTCCGAGCGCCCAAATTGAATTTTTCTATACGCCAGAGAATGGCCCCTTAGGAAATCGATTCACAAGAATTCGCTATCAAATAGGTGTAGATTTTGAAACATCTTTACCGCTAGAGTTTGGTTTAAACTATTTGTATGACAATAAGATTAATTTACCAAATACAGTCAACAGACACGTTATTAACCTGTCGGGCACCTATCAGATAAAGACCAATAAATCGGAGAATCCAAAGAAAAAAGCAAGAAATATAAATCCTCGAAATCTTTAATCTACGTAATTGTTCTCTTGAAGGCGGAGCATCACCTTCATAATATTTGATTGTTTTTTCTCTTGCCTTAGGTCAATAGCTGTTTGCGTAAAATACTGGTGTTGATTTAGGAATTTCACCTGTATCTCATCCCAATGTCTATCGCTTTGAATCTTGCCCATTTCTCTTAATTCCCTTCTAAGCTTATCTGCAATCTCGTCAAAATCGTCTCTTCCGAGGTAGTCTAAGTCTGCGTCGCAAATAATCTCTTGTATTTTATTTAGCGGTTTATGCGGGATTTCAGTCACATGAATCAACTCAATAATTGTTTTTATGTGCTGTTCTGAATACCCGTATTTCGGGAGAATTTCAGCGGCCATTTTTGCACCTATTTCCTCGTTATTGTCGTATCGAACAATAAACCCTGCGTCATGGAGTATGGCAGCTGTTTTTAATAAAAACAGACTTTCATCTGTTACACCTTCCAACAAGGCAATTCTTTCCACGGCATTAACAACATCTTTAGTGTGTTTAATGGAGTGGTAGTAGTAGTTTTCCGATAGACCTTTTTCCAAAATTTTCATTACATGATGTTCCGTTTTGTAATATTTGATATTGGAGTAATGGTGGAGTTTCTTTATTTCGTCGAACCGTGTATTGGGTTGTAAACCCAATCCGTTTATAGATAATTCGGGTTTAATGCGTTTTACCACATACATATCCACCCATTTTTTCGCTTTGGATTGAACTTTTCCTTTGTATTCGCATTCGAAGTATGGCTCAATATGATTGAATGTTGCCCCTGTTATGGTAACATTTCCAGGCTCTCCTAACATTTCCATTCGCTGTGCTAGGTTTACTGTGGATCCCCAAACGTCGTATGCAAGTCTGAGGTTTCCAATAATTCCTGCGGTGAGAGGGCCGGTATTGATTCCTAGCCTTATTTCCCAAAAGTCCTCGTAATTCGCTATTGCATCGTATTTGAGTTTTGACATGTAGCCTTGAATTTGTAAAGCCGCACAACACGCATCGATGGGATTTGTAGAGTTCTCGGAAGGAACACCGCCAGCACACATGTAAGCGTCGCCAATTGTTTTAATTTTTTCTAGTTTATTGGCTTCAATAATTTCATCGAATTTTCGAAATAAGATATCGAGTTTGGTTACTAATCGATTTGGCGTCATGGTCTCTGAAATTCTACTGAAGCCAACTACATCGGTAAACAGCACGCTTACCGTATCAAATGCTTGTGCAGGCACTTTTCCTTTTCTCTTTAGCGTGATTACTGCTTCAGAAGGCAAGGTATTATTCAACCATTTTTCAGTTTTATCTTTTTCAATTTGTAATTGTCTTTGTTGCTCAACCACCTTGTTTTTTTCAGCCTCTATGAGTTTATTTTGACCCTCTATCTGTGATTTTTGCTGTCTAATTTCTTTCGTTCGCTCTGAAATTTTTATTTCTAGTCTTATTTGTTCCCGCCTTGAAATTTCAATACGTCTACGAAAAATAATGAAAGTAATTAGCGCCAAACATAAGGCCATCAGCGACCAAAACCACCAGGTAAGCCAATAGGGAGATTTAATAACCAACTTTAGCGTTGTAGGTTCTGACCATGGGCCATCTCCAACCCTTGCGAAAACCTTCAAGAGATATGCTCCAGGAGAAAGCGAATTAAATGATAATTCGTTATCTGTGCCAATAAACTTCTCTCCCTCATCCGAACCCTCAAGTACATATTTGTAGTTGATCAATTGAGGATTATTCAAATCGTTGGTATGAAAATTTAGGGTAAAAGATCGTTGAGTGTAGTCTAGTTCCAATATCTCTGTGTTGGAAAGCACTGTTTTTAACGGGGAATTTCCCCCGGGGGTCATCCACTTTTCACCAAGTTTTAGTTTGCTGAGAATTACTTTTATATTTTCTGTATTTTTATTTAAGTTGTTAGGCATGAAATAGTTGAAACCATTAATGCCTCCGAAAAAAAGTTCTCCATTTCGACACTTGAAGTAGGCATTAGAATTGAATTCATTACTTAGCAACCCATTAATTTCCTTATAAATAATAACACCTTTTGTCACGGGATTAAATGAGGCGAGCCCTCTATTTGTGCTAAGCCACAATTTATTTTCCTCATCTTTTAATAATCCATATATAACATTGTTGGGCAAACCATTTTTATTATTGAAAATAGTTAATTGGCCAGTTGAAAGTTTTAAATGAATGATCCCGGAGCCAAAGGTTCCTAACCATAATTCGTCTTTTTTGATGGATACTATTGTCGAAACGTAGTCTTTAATTTTGGCTATAAATGTTGAATTAACCGGATGTGGTTTTATAATCAACTCTCCATTTGTTTCGTCTAAAACATTCAAACCTCCCCCACTGGTAGTAAACCAATATTTCCCTTCAATATCTTTAAAAATTACTCTACAAACACCGATACCTATAGTTTCTTTTGTTTTATTGGCATCATGTTCAAATACTTGGTGTTTTTTTGTTTTGACATTGTAAAGTATAACTCCACCTTTTGTTGCTAAGAAAAATGATTGGTCTTTGTAAGGGACGATGGCATAAATTCTGTCGTGCTTTTGTTGCCCTTCTTTATCGATATATGGTAGTTTTGTGTAACGATAGGACGCACCTAGAATGTTTAGTTCATATAGCCCATCTAGGCAACCAACCAGCACTTTATCTTTGGAAGTACTGTAAATACTCAGGACAACCTCTTTTCCGTTTTCCCCTTCAGCATTGCTATTTCCAGAGCGCGAATATTGATCAAAGTTAGCAGTTACTCTATTGTAACGGGACACCCCAACATCTGTCCCAACAAAAATATACTTTCCTGCTGGGTCCTCGCTAAAGCTCCATACGTTAGGGGAGGGGAGTCCCTTCTTAAGGTTTCCAGATGGCCCCATACTCAGGAATCCGGACCGTAAAGGGTCGAAACTCGATATGCCTCGCTCGGAACCGATCCAAATTTTTTGGTTATTATCAACGAATAAATCAGTTAACGCATTAAATAACAGTGCGTTTTTTTGGAATAGATCCTCCGTGCTGTTATAAATGTTATTCCCATTAATATTGAATAAACCGTTACTTGCAGTAGCGATGAAAAGTTGGTTTTTAAAGGGAACAATATCTGTGACACTTACCCTACCCAAACGATCTAATTCAGGATAAACAGGCGCTACCTTTTCTTTAACTATTGAAAAGCTATAAATACCTTGGTTCGTTCCAATCAGCACCTCATTTTTTGACTTCTCGAGTAGTTTTAGAATCGCAACAGTGCTGCCGTTCTTACTTTTAATAGGAATAGATTTTACACTATTAGTTTTTATATTCACCAAAAAAAGGCCTTTATCCTCGGTGTCAATTAATAGTTGTCCAGACGATAATCCTAAAACAAGTTGTATTTTTGATTTTGGTAAGGAGCGAATGGGAAAATCAAAAACTCCTGATTGTGTATTGAATCTTACCACACCTAACTCAACAGTGGCGAGGATTAAATTTCCATTGGCATCCTTGGTCATACTTTCGATTTGCATGACCTTATTTTTATTTACACTGTAAGTTTTGAATTTATCACTTTTCGGATTAAAGGAGACTAGTCCAGCGGAGGTTCCGAACCATAACCTGCCGTCATCCGTTTTTTCCGAACATTTTATGAAATTGCTTCCTATACCCTCTGTTTCTCCGGCATAGAATATTTCGAAATCTTTTCCGTCAAAGCGGTTTAAACCATCTTGCGTTCCAATCCACAAAGAGCTAGTTTCGTCCTGAATAATACAAGTCACATAGCTTTGCGACAGTCCGTTGGTAATAGTGAAATTGTTGAACTTATAATCACTTTGAGCGTTCACACCACAAGTGAGAAGCAAAGCCAGCCAAAGGATTTTAAATTGCACAGGTTTTGGTTAATTTCCCGATTGAGCTTGGTTGGCGGGTTGTATAAGAGCGTTTTCTAAGTCCCTGTCGAACATATACATGCCACTGTTATCAGCCCCTATTAACTTTAGCTTATCAATCATCATTCTGGCTAAAGCCTCCTCTTCAAGTTGTTCAGAAACATACCATTGTACAAAATTATGTGTAGTATAGTCTTTTTCCTGAAGGCAGATATCCACTAGATTATTAATACTTGCTGTTACCCCAATTTCATGTTCAAGTAGAAGTTCAAAAACATTTTTCAAATCGCGAAACTCCATAGGAGGCTGACCCACAGCGGGAATAATTGCTTTCCCACCACGCTCATTGACAAATTTTACTAGCTTTAACATATGAAAACGCTCTTCATCGGCATGGGTATACATGAATTTTGCGGTACCGTTTAATCCGTTATTTTCCGCCCAAGAAGCCATCGATAAGTAATATTGTGAGGATGATGCTTCTTTTTTTATTTGATCGTTTAATGCTGCTTCAACTCTATTGTTCATAAGATACTCTTTTTACAAATTTACAAAGAAAAACAACAAAAGGTTAGTAAAGTTCAGCTCAGCAAGAGGACTTCATTATTTACTAGATTAAAAGTGGAAAAAAGATGTTGCTTTTATAAATCAGATAAAATATGAATCTTACTAACCCCCTATTACTACTAATATAAGGATTGGCAACAGTAATATACAACCAAGAATAATTAACCAGGCCTTCGCTATTTGTTTTGCTTTTCTGGCTCGCTTAGCAGAAGGGCCGTTCGGAGCGTATATGATACTTTTGTTCGCTGTAATAATAGCTAGGATAGAAAACAATATGCCTAAACCAAAAACTAAGGTGGTGAGTATACCAAAAATGGACAAAAACAAGGCGATATCAGCTTTTCTTTCTGCCTGATTTAAAATGATTTCCTCGTTCTTTTGTAATTCTTCATTTAGTGTATTATTTTGTTGCGTAGTAGTGCTATCATACACTACCAAAGCTTGCTGATTTTTAATGATGGCCTCTTTTACTTTCTTTGAATCTTCAACACCGATTTTTATTAACGAGGCGAGGAGCCCGGCACCCCCGACAGCATAGCTAATTTCAGACCCTATTTTATTGTCTTTATAGTCAGAGGAGTTTTCAATGTTTGGAATGTTTCGATTGCTGTAATTGACAGATTGAAGTATGCCTCCTAAACCGATCGCTCCGAGAGAAGAGAAAATTAAATTTCGATTGAATCGTTTTCGCTTCAATTGCTTTTCGATGGAGTCATTTGGCTCTTGCCCTATGTCCTCCTTACCCAACGAAGATAAACTATGAATCGAGGCATCATAGAATGAGGTTTTAGCGGGTAAATGAAGCTCTTCATTATTCGTCGCTAGATCCTGCGTATTTGCCAATTGCTCTATATTTACCGATGCCGTTCTTTCGTGGTTAACAGGTATGTGGTTCCAATTAACAGTGTAGCCTTTCCTGTGATACCGATTCTGCACGGTACAAGAAAGTATTACTATAAGCAAAGGAAGAAAATAGATGATTTTTTTCATGTCGAAAGTTTAATTTTTTAAGGGTTAACTCCTATGACACCGCTCCTGCATTAAGCAGGAAAGCGACATCATAAGAACCGAAAGAAACTAGTTGAGCAAACTCTTTTCACTCAAGTATTTATTTTGAAAATTACCTACCTGGATTAAGGCTCTTTTTACTTTTTACCACGTTGAAACCAACGTTTACTCCTGCAAAACCACCTCCTCGTTGAGAAGAGTAAAATAAGTTTACCGGAATATTTAGCGCACCTGCTTGAAAAGTACGACCGAATGCAATTACAAAGGAAGTGTTTAGTGATGTTAAGCCTTCTTTGTGAGCTATAGATTTTAATCCATACCCGTAATTACTTAAATTATTCGTAGTTATAACATTACCGTTGTCATCTGTAAGGATATTTGATCCATCGATACCGTTAGCTAATGCACCATCACCATAATCAAACCAATGTTCCCCAACGGCTCCAAATTGATTATTTTCATCAACAAAACCATTCAATCTCCTTTTCAATCCGAAACCCGGTCCAAATGCAAATTCCCAGTTTCCTTTTCCAAAACGGAATCCATTTAATAAGGTAAAAGTAGGAATGAATTGACCTTGCTCAAGACCCGATACATTTATGATTCCTTCTACCAGTGCTGAAAAATTTTCCGTACCTACATATTGCCCTTCCATTTGATACCCTATCATACTAACAGCAGGAAGTATATCCAGGCCACCCATCTCTACACTTCTTGTAGCGAATTCATATACCGTTCCCACAGTCCCCGCTAGGCCAATTCTTGGCCCTGAATTGTTCACTTTACCCACATTATTGGAGGTAATGATGTCATTTTTGAAAGCCAATCGGTCTTGTAATACTTTGTCTACTTCTATGCCGTGCATTTCCTTCAACACGATTTCAATCATACGCTGTATTTCATTGGGCTGATTGGCAAATTCTTTAATAGCAGATTTTTCAATCGACTTGGTTTTTACGTTGACCATTTTTAAGGTTACAGCAATTTTATTTGACAAGCCGTCAATGCTTCCACAAATTACAAAATCTGTTTTCAATGCTTCACCTAATTTGATTAAGCACAATTGTCCGTAACAGTTAGATTGAAACTCAGGATTTTCTTTAATAATATCGGCCATATCGAATTCATCGTATACCTTGTATTTACCTATTCGGATTAACTCAAGGCGAATCATTTTGGCCCCATTCTCTCCAGAGATAGCAACCCCATTTACATTTGGGTTGGCTGCTGCGATGGAAAATAAATTTTGTGCGTTGGACAGCATTACAACACAAAGCGTAAATACTGTACTTAAAAACATTTTTTTCATGATCTTTCGTTTTAATTATATGACAAAAGTATAAGGAATTTAAGCACTTACTAAATTGAATTGCGAAAGTTAATAAAGGTTAGTTGTGAATTTCACAACTTTAAATAAAAGATTCCATATCGTCTTCGATCTTCCGCTTGAAATAGTGAATCATCTTTTGAATTTCACCAAAGTAGTGGTTGCGTTCTTTTTCGTTTACGCTTGAGATTAGACTTGAATTGGCCAATTGTTTATCCAACACTTGCTTGGTATCGGCAACATACACCGGATCGGAGGTGTGCAGGTAATTCATCACGTTGTGATTGACAAAAATACCTGTTGCCTCTTTGCTTTGGTAAAAAAAGGTTGTATCGGTATTGATTGTTTCATTTAAATAGAAAGAAAGTTCATTTCCGAAAGCTGGCGCACTGGTACCATAAATGAATTTTTTACCCTCAGCCGCTTGATTTTTCATATGTTCAATAAGGGCTAAGACCTTATCGCACAGAGAAACGGCATAACTAGGATCTCCGAATAATTGCGCACGATGGTAATAGTGTATTTGTCTCATAAAGCCCCGCATAAATTCAAGGTCGTAAATTTCAATCGAGGGCAAAGAATTGTAGGCTTGTAGTATTTGTTTGCCGAGTTCAAAAGCACGCGGTGTGGGTTTGTCGTATTTGAACTTCAGTGTCTGGTATTCGGGGATTTGCAGATGTGATTTGGCCCAAAAAAATAGGCGAAACCTTACCAATTGTGGGAAGTTCATCAACTGGAAGATATTGCTATTGTTGATAGAAAAAATAAACTCTCCTTGATTGAGCTGCTTCATTTGCTTAAGCGAGGATAAAATATCTTCTAAATAGGATTCTAGGCTGAAGTCGTAGTTCTTGAATGGAGGAAAACTAAAGATCACCTGACCCTCACCAGCATCAATAAGCCTATCGAAAGATATGTTGAAATGTTTGCAAAGACGCTTGGTTTCTTGTACCGTTAAACTAGTTTCACCACGGCATCTCCTATACACCGCGTCCGTTGATAAATGCAATACTTCGGACAATACATTCCCTAGGTTATCAGCAGTACCAATTTTTTGTTTGATAAATTGAAAAAGGGCTTGCTGAATATCCTGTTTCATGTAATTAGAACTTATAAAACCAACTGAATGAAGGTAATGGGATAGTAAAACTGCCACTAAAAACGGCATCCGGATTTAAAAAACGGAGCGAAATACCCGATAAATTAAATTGAAAGGCTGAATTTTCTTTTCCTTGGACCCTTATTCCCGGCATAATAACCAGTACTTGGGTTGCAAAGGACTTATTTTCGTTCTTAGTTACTTCAACAGATTCAGAATATTGGTATCCGTTCGGATCTGTAACAGTTTCGCTGTATTGTAATTCGTTGACAATGGTTTTATTTTTCATATTCAAGTATAAAAAGTCCATCACGAAACCTGTTTTCTTTCCAATTTTTGCAAATCCTCCTGCAGACAATGCTAAACCTCCAGTTGATCCAGGACGTACATTTTCATATTGGTAATTATAACCGTAAGTGTTGATGTCAAAAGAATAACTTCCAGTTTTAATTATTTCTCTTGCACCAAAATTCGAAAAATGAGAGTATCCAATTCCTATAGAGGCATTCATTTTTCTCGTTCCAAACGTTCCAATACCAAAACCTAGAGCACCATACCCTTTGAAATTCATAATAAAACCAGAGCTTCCAGCGAGACCGCCTAGAGAGAATCTTATATTCTTATTATTTGAAGGAAGTGAGTATTTTCCAGCCAACGCAAAAGGACTTCCATACCACGTCGTCATTACGCCTAAATTCAATCTA
>CAMDLY010000039.1 GCA_945902115.1 Lishizhenia tianjinensis
CGTTCACAAACGAATCTTGGTGATATACCTTTTTCAAGCAATGAAAGGAGATAATCCAATTTAGGTGTAAACGTAAATAATACGGATGCTGACAAATTCTCCTTTTTGGATGACGTAAATTGTTTTTTAGTTGCCATTTCGTTCTTTGCTTTCATAATAGTATAATATAAGTTAATAATAAATTCTGCTTGTTAACAATTCTGCGGCATTTTCAGGATGGATGCTTCCTTTCAGAAGTCCATCGTAGATGTATCGAAGGTAGGTGGGTTCGAGGTGGGACATACTTAGTTCAACGCTGAAATATATTAAAAATTGACTTACGAGAGCCTTGAAAGATTACATTGTTGATAAATCTTTTTTCCATAGCATTGTTACCTTTTTTTATTTTCTGCGTTTCTACTTTTCGTTAAACTATATCTCTCCAAGCCATGAAATATTATGATTTTTCCTTTGTGCTGAAAAGCTCGGAACTCGTATTGCTAAAAATTGACTACCCATACAACCAGGAAGAACTCGATAGTAAACTAGACCACCTTAGCAAGCAGGAATGCGCTTTTATATCAGTGGTCAATCAGCGTGTGCCCATTTCATATTGGTTTCATGCAAAAGGCTACACTGAAATAGATTTAATCGACCAAGACACCTTCGCAGATTTAAAGGTCATCCTAGAAAAGTATGAAATTGAATACCAAGTGACTGATTATTCTGAGGAGCTTTTTAAAGACTCTGAAAAGTTGCATCCGCGATTTAAAGGAGAGGTCCTGCATTATATCGATTGCATTATGGACCTCGATAACATCCTTGACCGCATCCTTGAGCATGGAAGTTCTACCTTGACTTCTTTTGAGCTTTTCTACTTGCAGCGATTATCCAACGGAACAGTGAGCATTTAAATCCAGAAACCATGAATATCAAAGAACAACTAAAAACTATTGATTTAGACTTTTCCGAGGTGGATGTAAACGAGGCCATCCGCGTGCAAGCATTACTCAAGAAATTGCGAAAACATTGGTACATGCGCTTTATCTTGTTGTTGCTCTTTTCTTGCTTACAAGTTGTATTGGTGCTCTTCGGGGTAGTTCCATTTGGAATTGTTCCGCTCGCCCTGAGCATTATCCCTTTCTTGGAAATATATAGAATGTGGCCATTATCCGGTAGAATTTACCTTTTCGAATACTTATACAACTTGATTTATGGCGATAGCATCATAAAGCTTAAAGAAGAGTCCAAGAAAAAGTTAACTAATACCTAAGGGAGCAATTTTCGTGAACCAATTTGGGTGTGATGTCTTCAATGGATAAGGATGAGAAATCGGATTTGAGCATTTCCCGCTTCTGCTTGGAGAGTATTTTTAGGTGCATACCTTCATAGAAACGCCGAATTTCTGTTTCCGTTTGTAAAATTAACCCGGGTACGCGGTCAGTTTCGTGGGCCTCGTTTTTCGCTACCATGGTAAAATAGGAGCTGTTGGTATGGGATATTTCGCCGGTTTTTGGATGTAGTGCTTCTACGCGAATTCCGACTATCATTGAGGATTTCCCCACATAATTGATACTCGCTTTCAAGGATACCAATTGCCCAACTTCAACAGGATGCATGAATTCTACGCCCTCCACTGCTACCGTGACACAATATCCACCATAGTGCTTGGAGGCAGTAACATAAGCCACTTTATCCATCAGCGACAACAAAATTCCCCCATGAACCTTACCCCCGAAGTTAGCGTAGCTGGGAATCATCAGTTCCGTGAGAACAGTTTCAGAGTCAGAAACAGATCTAAATATTTGCGACATTAGATAAAGGTAGGCATTTCTGGATATGGAATAAAAGTTTGTATTAACCCGATGAAGGCAACATGTGCAAACAAAGCAATAACGATGGTCAAAACACTCACAAGTATAGCAACACCAATATTATTTCGCGATATTTCTTCGTATTCATCAAGTTGGGCGGTTAACAGCGAAAATAGCTTATACGCCAGGAAGATTACTCCTGTGCTAAAGGCATACGCCAAGGTAATAAACATCCCTGCATAGCGAAGGTATTCTAGAATAACTTTTGTTTTCGTTAGTTCTTGCGCTTGAAGGAGGCGCATAGTCTCTGCTAATGGTTCATTTATTCCATATACCATGTAGGAAACAGAAAAAATAGTCCCTGCTAAAAATATCATAAAGGAAGTGTTCTGGTAGGGATTTACTTGTCCTGTTTTAGACTTGTAATATTTGGTAATAATTACTTTAGTTAAGTAAACAGTCAATATTCCCATAACAATAGCTGTGCTGAGTTGTGTAAGGGCAACGTAAAATTCAGTTTTCATATGTTTAGTTGTTAGTTAATGCAATTTGCCAATAATACATGTTTCCGAAATCAGGAGGGAGTACACCGGGCACAAACTGCACGGCAGTAGTTTCCCAAGCAAAATAACGTATTCCCCGATACTCTTTAAATTTTCCTGAATAATCACCAGCAATTCCTAAAATAGCGTGACCGTATTGCTCAGAAACAAAAACAGCAACTTGGTAATTAAACTTTGAAAGTATGTAAAAGAGCAATACACTTCGCGTATCACAGTCTCCTTTAAAATTCCCCATAAATTCTGCTGGGCTTTGGATCCCAAACTTCATTTTATCTAAGCAATTCCCACCTTTATTGTGCCATTCTCTTATAAATCCTCCGTATTGTCTATCTGCCTCTTCATGAGATAAATCGTGAACAAGGTAGTAGGGGATATTCTGAATACCCGAAACCACCATATCTGCAAATTCCTTTCTGTTCAGTTGTTTGGACTTTCCGATACTTGAGAAGGTCGCAATCACTTGATTGAGATATTCTCTGTTATCGTAGATGGTTTGTGCATAAACCTTATTCCAATACCTTAGTGAAGTAGATTCATTTACTTCGCTTCGATTCCGTTTAATTGCTGCTGATTCATAATCTTTCTTATACACACTCATAATGGCACTGTGTCTTCTTTGAAAGTTATCTTTCCATTGCAAAGAGTGTGAGAGTTTTTCTTGAATTATTTTATCACCTTGATCGTTAACCACTGTATCCTTTTCCTTTTTGAATTTGATGTGTTCTTCTTCAACAAATTCTCTATCATCCGAGTATTTTTTTTTCTTTATTTTCACCCGATCGTCGTCAAATCCATCAAATATACCGGAATTAGCCAGGAACATCAGTAAAACGACGAAAAATGATAATTGTCCTAAGCGCTTTAACCAAACATCATTGCGCGACCAAAGAATAATGGCCAAGCCAAGCAAGAAACCACTGATGTTGCCGTTGTCTGGTCCATAGGTTCCAAAACTTAGCAAACTGAAAAATATAAAAATCCAGCCGATGATATTCCATAAAGTAAAGTTAACTCCGAAAATTCGATGAAAAACCTGAAAACGGTCACTAAGGAAAGATATTAGAAATGAAATCCCTAACAATATTAAAAACAACAATGATCCACCGCTAAAGCCAAAAAACAAACCGATGATAAATACAGAGCAAAGAAATAATATCACTAAGCCAAGAAGTGGAGATGCTGGAGTAGTGGGTTCAGGCTCTACCACTGTTCCTGTTGAGCCCCCTGGGTTCGGATCATATGCAGTTGGCGGTGTTTTAGTAGCTGTACCTGTTCTTGAAAATGGCCAAATTGTTCGTTTCGAGATAGTTGGGATAAGTGTGGGTTTTTCAGCTATTTTTCGTTCGATTGTAAAATACGTTTCCGCTGTAAATCCCTGCCACTCATTTCCCTCAACAGTAAGTCTATCCGTTCTTTCCATGCACCTGAAAAGAATGTCACGAATATCTTCTCTGATGAATTTCCCGCTTTCAAGAAATACCCTGACATTTATAATTTTTCTTTTAGGTTTATGAAAAACCCCAGTTTTTAATTCATTGAAATCAAAGGCTTCAACTTCTTCAATTTCAATAAGGTCTAATTGGCAAACTTCAATTTCATGTAAATAAAACGGTCCGGTTTGGCGCGCTGCTTCCGATCGGTAATATCCAATTGCCTTGGCTTTGAAATATATCCTTTGAGCACTCATTTACGTTTTACTTTTTTAATGATAGTAATTTCTACTCTCCGGTTCATGAGTCTACCCTCAGCTAGTTTATTACTCGCTTTCGCATTTGATTCGCCTTTTCCAATGGCCGATAATCTGTTGGATTGAACACCTTTTTCAATAAGGTAGTGCATAACCGCCTCGGCTCTTTTTTGCGATAACCTCAAGTTTCTTTCTTCATTTCCCCTTGAATCTGTGTAGCCGTTAATAATTCCTTTTAATTCCTGATGATCATTGAAATATAAACTCAATTCATCGAGTTCCTTTTTGGAGGACTCTAAAATTTTATCCCTATTCGTAAAAAACTGCACATTTGGCAATAGGATGGACTTATACTGTATTTCGTAGGTATCATCAAGTTGTTTAGTTGAGTCGATTCCGAAATCTTCCTCGGGGTTATCGTCCCAATAATCCTTCTTGTTGTCTTCAACTTTTGGCATGTTGCGGTCTTCTTGTTCGCTGTTATCACAAAATTTAAATAAACTGAATAGCAAAGGCACCCAAATTAAATAGGATAGGATAGACCAACAACCGCTGTTACGACATCCATTTGGCATAATACCAGGAATGGGTACATTTCCACACCCTCGGTTTGCCACTCCCACACGGGGAGTGAAAAATTTGCCGCAGCCCTTATTTTGTCCCAGTGAGGTGTTGTTTGTTAGTGGATTAGCCCCACATCCTTTTCGTGCTGACAAATTTTCACCATCTGTTCCCGGTACAAGCATCGTATCTCCCTCAATTTTTTCCTCAGGTTTCTGTACAATAGGGGTAGGTGCATCGCGTTTGACCAAAGACCCTGTTATTTTTCCCGATAGGGTTCCGTGCGATACACCATCGATTTTCTGAAAATCACCAATGGATATAGATGAAATTGTATAGTCAAAAATATTTCGTCTTTTCGAAAGTGAGGGATTTTTGTCTCGAAATTCAACAAAGGAAAGTTCTTCACCGATTTTTAACGGAGGAACTGAACCTTGTGTTAGAGGATATTCGTGGAATTCAATATTGGAGATTACGGTGTTACCACAAAGAATAAGGTGAGAGGTACTTTGCTCAGTATGACGAATATTTTTGTCATATTCCTGTTCGGTTGTGAAACTTGACAACAAATCACCTGAAAAGTATATCAATTTATCTTTCATACGCCCTTTCTACTTTTCCACTCATCGAATAAGGATTTTTGAGGTATTTCGGTGTCTTGAATTATTCTCTTTTCATTGAATGGAGGGTCTTCATAATTAAGGATTGGAGACCAAGGTTTATTAAATTCTGCTAGAAGGTATGCTTTTGTGTCATCTACCGTCAGGTGATAATCCTTACTTACACGCTCCGAGTAGAGTTTTGAACACAACGCGAAATATGAACTATCAGTTCCACTTACGGATCTGATATATTGGATAATCAAGGAGCTGAATGCTAAAACGATTAGTATTAAAACAAAAACAAAATTGTCTTTTTCCATGAGGATATCGAAGCGCGTAAATGGAAAATCTTCACCCATGATTTTAGACTCATAATTCTTTAACTCCGATAACAAATTATCTTGTATTTTTTTTTGTTGAATAGTAAAAGAATTAGTTTTTTCCTCGTAATTTTTTTTCAGTTTTCGAAGCTGAAATAGCACAAGGTTCTTCTTCTCTTTGTCTTGACTCGATTCGTATTCCACTTCCAATGTTTGGATTTCTTTCTCCCTTTTCACTAAATCATTTTTGTTTTCTTCTATGGCGTTTTCATATCTTTTTTGCAATAGCTCGTCATAACTAGTCACAATTTTTTGCCGGTGTTGTTGAATGTCGTTAGATAAATAATTGTGATGAAATAAAGCGAGAAAAGGTGTAAGGGCCGCGAAGCAATAAACAGCATAGAGGGCAATACGAATTAAATTTACCCAACGCTTTAGAATAGATAGGGGAGTTGCAGTCTGTGTTAATGGAATTCCAATGGAAATTAATGTAAAACGCAAAATAGAACTAATCACCGTTCCGAAAATAAGGCCTATTGCTCCGCCGAGAAAATATGAATTCGTTAGCAGAAAAAAGAAATAACTCATTCCTACTATAATACATATGAACTGTATCAGAAACTGCCAGCTCAAGAACTTGAATTTATCTCGTTCTCTCGCGCCTAATTGGGCTAAAATAGTTTCGTCAAGTCCAAATAATAAAATGGACAACCTCCCCATTTACTACTCGTTAAAAAACTGTTCTGGATTCTCGTCTATTTCTCCTTTTTTGGATTTATGCCATTTGTCGAGTGTATGACTAGTGAGATCAGATTCTTTATCTAATTGCTCTTTTTTTGCATTGATCTCTTTTTCGGCCTCCATGAAATGGGTAATCTCGGCGTGTTTAACATCTTGCTTATCTTCAATTAATTTTTCTTCAACAAGAATACCATTCATTGATAGGAAACGCTTTTTATTGTTTTCCACCAAGTATTCATAAACACCTTTCTGCATCATCATTTTAAAGAATATTGGACCCGCCTCAATCGATAATAATATAAGGAAAATAAATGTTGGAATCCAAAAACTCAATTCATGAGAGATTTGAATACGTGCCAACAAACCATCCAAATTATTTGCTTTTAATTTGTTATTGGATTTAGCCACGTCGATACTTTTGTATATTCTGTCGAGTTCTGCAACAGATGCCTTAAGTCTATCTTTTTTTGATTTAATTTCAACCTCCTTTGATTTTTTTTGTTCAACTCTTTCCATTTCCATTTTGTCTAGATTTTCCTTTTTATCTCTCCATGCTGGTCCTCTTCCTGCTTTACCTGTGCCAGTTTTTCCTTCAGCTTCTAATTCAAGCAGCTTCATTTGCTCCAATATTTCAAGTCTTCTCTTTTCAAACGACTCTTCTATTCCAAGAATTTCCTTCTCCATTTTAGAAATCTCAGTCTTTACTCTATTAATTTCTTCGTTCTTTATTTTATCGGTGTTTTTATTTAATTCGAGTAAATACTCGTCTTGTTTTGTTTGTAATGCAGCGTCAATTTCAGATTTCAAAATTCGGGTTTCTAGCGGTGATGAAATCGCAAAAGCTAAAATAACGGCAATGATAATTCGCGGGCTGGCCTGAAAAAATTCAGGCCATGAAATAGTATCTTTTCCATCTCCTTTACCCGTACTTGAAACAATGAAACGGTCCATATTAAAAACAATTAACCCCCAAAGTATCGCAAAAATTGCCGAAATGGATAAATCCCTAATTGTCGCAATTTCTTCCACAACAGCGTCACCTTTTGGCCCGAAAATCGTGTAAAAGGCATAACCTCCGGATACGGCAGCAAGTACGCCTGTGGCCAACACAATTCCACCAATTCCAGCATACCTTACACGGTCACCAAGGGGACATTTTTCCAAAATTTGTTTATCGGCACCGGCACACCACCAAAGAAAACGTGTTATTCTATGTTTAAATCGACCGGAATTCGGATTATTCATGTCGTAATTCTTCAGGTAGTCATTTATCTCATTCATGATACGTAAATGTATTTATGGTTAAATTAAATTTAGAAATTTTTGTAAAGTGAAATTGGCCAATATCTCCATTAGCTTTTATAAAAATAGGGTTTTTACGTGCTGATAAAACCTTGAAGTCAATGGTTGGTGCATTTATTTCCTTCACGTCGACTTTTGTACTCACAAGATCAATGGCTTTGGGTGAAATATGAAAGACACTCATTTTCTTTATTCGAAACCATGAAATTCTGTACAAGTTGAAATCGATGACATCACTGTTTTGAAAAATTATTATGTTATTTCTTTTTTTTGTAATCCTGAAATTTAGAATTTTCCAACGCGATGAATTGAGGGAATATATAAAGAGACCAGCGATAGCAGAGAAGTCCCATTCCAATTCAATGGGATGATTTTTAACAAAATATTTAGTGTTGGTCTTAAGCATTTAATAACAAATCATGGCTTGATAAAACGTTAATCCTCCTTCGTCAGCGATTACAGAAACCCCTCCAATAGGTTGCCAAGCATTTGAAATCATTGACTTGACACATAATTCTAAGGATTGTTGAGAATATCCGACGGCTAATTCATATTTCATAGATTTTCTTTTCCTGACTAAACTAATAAAAATAAAATAATACTGAGTAAAGGTAATGTTGTTTTAACTCATTGTTGGGAAAAAATAGAGATCGAAAGTGTTTAATTTAGAGGTTGGGAGATAGGAAGTGATTTTATTGTGAAGAAGGTGAATTATCAAATTTTATTGGTTTTTCATGGATTTCAGTTCAAAAATTATGTGATAAAGAAACAGATACTCGGGTTTAATTATGTTCGTTTCGATGTGTGAATTCGTCACTTTTTTCGCTGAATTGACTGATTTAAATGAAATGTATATAGTTTCGTTATTTTTTTTTGTTCAATGGGTTAGTTTTTCATAAAACATCCGTATTGTGAGCATGACTAGAATTAAAAAATCAAAAAATATTGTAATAGAGTCGCTACTCAAACGCATAAGAAGAATTGACCAAACAGTTCAGAAAAATGGCATCCATGAAACCTCATTAGCACTTGTCCGTGACGATCTGCATGTGGTTTGTAGTTATTTAGGAACGTCAGAAGTCAAAGCCGCACTTTTTTCAGTTGTGCTTGTAACGAGTGTCAACGATCGGGCGCCACATATCCATGAAATCAGTGATAAGGTAGGTATGGAGGTTATTGACTTTATGCCTTATATTTCTTTGCTTGATGAATTGTTTCGACAAGGAATTTTGAGAAAGAAGAAAACCCGGAATAGGTCGGCTGACGAATCGCTTAGAGATCGTGTATTTGTTGTCGATGAAAAAGTATTAAATGCCATAATTCGTGAACACCCAATGCCAAAATTAGAGTCCGAAACTCCTCAAGGCTCTATTGAGGTGTTTCAACAAGTGAATGATTGGATTAACCAAGTATCTGATAATGAAATCACTGAGGTGGAATTTATAACTGACTGCGAGCAACTTTTTGTTCAAAATAAATTGTTTGTATTAAATTCACATGTATCACAGAATTTACTTCCCCTTTACAAGTATTTAAAGTTATCATAATCATGTATTCGTTTACGCTGCTCCACAACTATTTATTTGTTGCCTTAGAACATTTAATTACCTTTGCAAAACTTTATGAGTGAGGGAAAAATTGTTAAAATTGGATTGGTAGGCTTAGGCCACTTAGGTAAAATTCACCTCAAAAATTTATTGGAATTAAGCTCCATATTTGAAGTAGTATCGGTTTATGACGAAAATGTGACTTCTAGAAAAGAAATCAGTGAGATGTTTCAAGTTCCATCCGTTGATTCATATCAAGACTTACTTTCACATTGCGATGTGGTTGATATCGTAACCCCCACGGTTACGCATTACGATATAGCGGTAGAAGCTGTTAAGTTGCGAAAACATATATTTATCGAAAAACCAATGGTGGAAAGTTTAGAAGAGGCTAAGCGTTTCGTCTCTTTGGTGGATGAAGCCGACGTTCGTGTGCAAATTGGTCATGTGGAAAGGTTTAATCCTGCTTTTATTGCCGCTCAACAATACCTTGAACAACCTATGTTCATAGAAACCCATCGTCTAGCTCAATTCAACCCACGAGGAACGGATGTACCCGTTGTCTTGGATTTAATGATTCATGATATAGATATCGTTTTAAGTGTTGTAAAGTCCCGAGTCAAGAGGATTTCTGCTTCAGGTGTCGCGATTGTGAGCGACTCCCACGATATCGCCAATGCACGAATAGAATTCGAAAACGGTTGTGTCGCAAATCTCACCTCTTCAAGATTGTCTCTAAAAAATATGAGAAAGTCACGGTTTTTTCAAAAAGATGCCTATATCAGTGTGGATTTTTTAAACAAGGAACTCGAGGTGGTGCGTATGGAAAATGTTATCGGTGAACCTGATCCATTTGACATAGTATTAGAAATTGGAAAAGAACAAACGAAGAAAAAAATATTTATTGAAAAACCTGATCTTTCGGCTTCCAATGCCATTAAAGATGAATTAATTGCCTTTCATGGCGCAATTACAGGAAATACTGTACCCATTGTCGACCATCATGCTGGTTATGACGCGATGGAAGTGGCGCTCGAAATATTGTCGAAAATGTCCTAATGCTCACAATACATTGACTATTTAATCGTTATACCACTCATGAGGTTGTCTGCTTTCCTTTTACTCATTAGTTTTTTTGTAATTGCGAGTTCTTGCCTGAAAAATAATCCAGAGCCAGCCTATTTAGAGGTAAATCAATGGACGCTTCAAAGCAATGCAGCGTTGTCGGGTAATGAGGGCGAGTTATCGCATAATTTTTCTGAAGCTTGGGTCTATATCGACGATGAAATTGTTGGTGTTTTCGAAGTTCCCTTCAAAATCCCGATACTAAAAACAGGATTGGTAAACATAAAAATATACCCTGCGGTAAAGAACAATGGCATTTCTGCCACGAAAAAAATATATCCGTTTATGGACGTGTATGAGGTGAATACAGAATTAATAACCAATCAGACCCTCACACTTAACCCTGTTACGCGCTACACGGCAGTAACAAATTTTTGGATCGAAGATTTTGAGGATCCACTCAACTTAAATATTGAAGTAGACCAAAACACCTCTGCTTTGTTAACGACTCCAACAAGCAACGAGGATTTACAATGGTTTAATGGTAATTTCTATGGGAAGATAAGCCTCAATACTTCCGATTCGTCCTGGATCGCGTCCACTAACGAACAGCTGAGTATCCTTAAAAATCGCGAGGCTTACCTAGAAATAGATTTTTACAATACGAACAGCTTATTGACGGGCATGCTGTGGGTGTCTCCTTCTTCTATAGTGGATAATCCCAACATACAACTGAATGCGCAAACTCCTGAAAACGTCAAATGGAAAAAGATATACATAGATTTGAAAGAATTGATAGGAAATTCACCCAACGGTTCTAATATCCTGCAGTCTTTGAAGGCTTTGTTGGATGAAGATAAAACCGAAACAGAAATCAGGTTAGATAATATTAAGGTTGTTTATTTCAATTGATGGAAACAAAAGGATGGAGGATATCTCTCATTTTATCAGATTTATCCTCTGCAGCTTTTTCTTGGTGCTGTTTTTTCTATTTGCGTCAAGAGGTTATCGAGGGCCGCACCTTTCAACCGGATAATAACTTCTTTCTTGGTATTACGATTCTACCTTTGTTGTGGTTGTTGTTTTATTTCATTCAGGGAACATACTATGAGGTAAGAAGACTTTTTCGGATTAAAATTCTTAGTCTTTCAATCACCGCTTCAGCTCTTGGTTCCGTAGTTCTTTTCTTTGCACTCATTTTGGATGATGAGGTAAGATCATACAACGATTATTACCAGTTATTTATCGTATTATTCATCATTCACTTTATTGCGACATCAGCACCGAGGCTTCTTATAGTTACCTTTTTAATTTCTACCATTCGCAAGCAGGGTGGGGGATTTAAAACATTGGTTGTTGGAGGGAATGATAAAGCACTCGAATTGTATCAGGAAATTTCTAACCATCCGAAAAATGTTAACAATTTTGTAGGCTTTGTAAATGTTAATGGAAAAGATAAGTTTCTAGAGCAGCACATCCCTTATTTAGGTCACGAAAAAGACTTGGAATCAATACTTTCGAAAATAGATGTAGAGGAAATTATTATAGCTATTGAAGCGACGGAGCATGATCGATTGAAAAATATGCTCTTGCGCATTGATGACGGAAAGCGACGAATTAAACTATTATCGGATACTTTTGAAATCCTTTCTGGTTCAATAAAAATGACCAACCTCTTCGGTGTCGCGTTGATAGAATTGATTCCTGATCCAATGCCCTACTGGCAGCAATCAATTAAACGATTGGTTGATTTTATCCTTTCTTTTTTTGCGATACTCATGCTAACTCCGTTTTATATTTTTTCGGCATTGGCTGTGAAACTATCAAGTCCGGGACCTATTTTATTCTTTCAAGAGAGAATAGGTATTAACGGACACATATTTAAAATAGTGAAGTTCCGGACAATGTATCTAGATGCGGAGAAACTTGGCCCCCAATTGTCCTCTGAAAATGATCCTAGAATTACGAATATTGGCAGATTTATGCGCAAAACGCGTTTGGATGAGTTTCCTCAATTTTTCAATGTGCTCCTGGGCGATATGTCATTGGTTGGCCCGAGACCTGAAAGGCAGTTTTACATAGATCAAATTTTATTGAGAGAGCCACAATACCTGCAATTAACCAGGGTTAGACCAGGAATTACCTCTTGGGGACAAGTGAAATATGGATATGCCGAAAATGTCGAACAAATGCTCGATAGAATGAAATATGACTTAATTTACCTAAAAAACAGAAGCCTTGCCTTGGATGTTAAAATCATGTTATATACAGTTTTAATTGTCTTGAGAGCAAAAGGCAAGTGAAGTCTTGTTTATTAAAGAAAGATTTGTATCTTTGCACCCCAATTAAATAAATTATAAACCGAGGTTTCGAACCTCAAATTGTAAAAATTATGGCAACAAGAATTAGATTACAAAAGCACGGTAAAAAAGGAAAACCGTTTTTTCACTTAGTAGCAGCAGACAGCAGAGCGAAAAGAGATGGTAAATTCATCGAAAAATTAGGGACCTATAATCCTACAGCGAATCCAGCAATTATTGAGATTAATTTTGATAATACCCTCGCATGGGTTCAAAAAGGTGCTGAAATGTCGGATACGGCGCGTGCAATTTTGTCCTACAAAGGTGTACTTTACAAAAACCACTTACTTAATGGTGTTTTGAAAGGCGCTTTGACAACTGAGCAAGTAGAGGAGAAATTCGCAAAATGGATCAGCGAAAAAGATTCTAAAATACAAGGTAAAAAAGAAGGTTTAGCAAAAAATGCTTCTAACGAAAAGGTTTCAAAGTTAAAAGCTGAACAAGAAGCAAATGCTGCCAAAGCAGCTGAAGTAGCGGCTAAAAATGCTCCAGTAGTGGAGGAAGTAGCAGAAGAAGTTGTAGCAGAAGAGGCAGTAGCTGAAGAAGTTGTAGCGGAAGAAGTTGTAGCAGAAGAAGTTGTTGCCGAAGAGGTAGTAGCAGAAGAAGTTGTAGCCGAAGAGGCAGTAGCTGAAGAAGTTGTAGCAGAAGAGGCAGTAGCTGAAGAAGTTGTAGCAGAAGAGGCTCAAACTGAGGAAACTGCCACGGAAGAACATACTAAAGAGACAAGTTCAGAAGAATAAAATGAATATAAAAGATTGTTTCTATTTAGGAACAGTAGCGAAACTTCACGGATTTAAAGGTGAAGTTTCCTTGTTTTTGGACGTATCGAATCCACAAGATTACCAACAATTAGAGTCTGTTTTCATCGAGATTGATGGGAAGTTAGTGCCTTTTTTTGTGGAACATGTTAAAATCAAAAATAAAGGTTTTATAACCGTAAAGTTCCAGGATGTTCATACGGAGGCTGATGCAAAGTCCTTACTTAAAAAATCACTTTATCTGCCATTGGAGTTGTTGAGGGAATTGGATGAAAAGTCATTTTATGATCACGAAATATTGGGTTATGAAGTTATAGACAGTTCATCGGGCAACATCGGTAAAGTGAGCGACATCATGGACTTGAAATCAAATCCTCTCTTGGTAATTACGAATAAAGACAACAAAGAGATCTTGATACCAATTTTTGAAGGTCTTGTTCAAAAGGTAAATAGAAAAACAAAGTCCTTATTTATAACTGCACCTGGCGGATTAATTGATTTATACTTATAAAAAAAAGCTACCCAAAGGATAGCTTTTACTATTATTCAGCGATTGCGGAGCGCTTTAAGAGTCTTCTATTTTTCCATTTGTCTTGAAGTTTATCGACAATATAGTACATCATAGGTACTACAATTATGGTTAGGAACATAGAACTCGTCAATCCGCCAATCAATACCCACGCTAAACCATTTTTCCATTCCGCTCCCGAACCTGTTGCTGTTGCGATTGGTATCATACCTATTACCATGGCGATGGTTGTCATCAAAATAGGTCGCATTCGCTCCCGAACGGATTCTAGCAAGGCGTCATAGGTATTCATTCCTTTTTCTTTCAACTGATTGGCAAAGTCTACGATTAAAATAGCGTTTTTAGCTACTAAACCGAGAAGCATAAGCATACCCAACATAGTAAATACTCCCATATTTGAAGCGCTTAAGTTCAAGGCAAGAATAGCTCCTACTAAGGCAACGAGAATGGAGAATAACACAACGAATGGATAAATAAAATTATCATACAAAGCCACCAAAATAAGGTAAACTAAACATAGACCAACTAACATCGCTGTTCCCAGAGCGCCCATAGACTCTTTTTGTCTTTTTATTTCTCCTCCCCACAACATACGCACATTAGGGTCAAGGGGCTTTTCTTTCAAATATTTCTCGAGTGCCCCAGAAACATTCCCCGATGCAGTTCCCTCCACATAGCAACGAATGGAAGTATTTGAAATTCTATTCTTTCTTTCCAGTGAACCTCTTCCATTTTCTACAGTGATAGCTGCGAATTCTTTGAATTGAACCTGCTTTCCATCGCTAGAAGAGAAATACATGTTTTTAATATCATCGATATTTTTTCGATCGAATTGATCCATCATCACCTCAATATTGTATTCCTGACCTTTTACATCAAATTGATTTTCTTTGTTTCCAGTTAAACCGTTTTGCAATTGCATGCCCACAGTCGCAATAGGTATTCCAAGCTGACCCATCTTTTCCCTGTTCAACTCAATACGTATTTCTGGGGTGAGGTCTTCCGTTGAAATGGTTGGGTCTTTTGCTCCTTTCGTGGCTAAGAGTGTAGATTTTATTCTTTTTGCCTCTTTCATTAACAGTTCGGGATCATCCGAAGATAAAAAGATTTCTACTGGTGCTTCCTCAGAGGCAACAAGGCCCAAATTGAGCGCTTTTACTTCAATACCAGGATACTTGTCTTCAATCATCTTACGAATTTTGTTCATGTATTCAATGGTAGGATATTTATCTTGAAGCCCTTCCTTAATTTGAACCGTAATCTCTGATTTATTTTCAGCACCAAAAGAAGCTGCTCCCATTCCCGAACTTGGACCACCCACATTAGAAAAAACAACATCTACTACCTCTGTTTGCGCGAGAATCATTTTCTCGATTTCGAGGGTTGTTTTATTATTTTCCTCGATTGGGGTACTCTTATCGTATTTCAATTTCACCATGAATTTACCTTGATCTCCTTGCGAAACGAATTCTTGGCCCACTATACCCAAGCCCATTGTCGCTATACTTCCTACGAAAATTACCAAAATGACAGAACCCATAATGATTTTATGCCGCAAGGACCATCCTACCAAGTTTACATATTGTTCCGTGAAAATTGTAATGCGCTTTTCGAAAAATATTAAGGGTTTGTGCAACCAATTACTTGGTTTGAGCTTTACTTCTTTAGCAAATCTTGATGCCAACCAAGGCGTTAGGGTAAAACAAACAAACAAAGACATCAGGGTGGAAATAACTACCACTATGGAAAACTGATGGAGAATATCGGAAATGGTTCCTTCGATAAATACCACGGGGGAGAATACGACCACATCCACAAGTGTAATGGCTAATGCAGTATAACCAATTTCATTCCTGCCGTCGAGCGCTGCTTTTCTTTTGTCCTTGCCCATGGAAAGATGTCGGTAGATATTTTCCAATACCACGATGGAGTCGTCAACTAAAATTCCTATGACTAGTGACATCGCTAACAAGGTCATAAGGTTTAAGGTATATCCAAGAAAATACATGACTATAAACGTCGTGATTAACGAGGCGGGAATGGAGATCAATACAATGATCGCATTTCTCAAACTATGCAAGAAGAGTAGCATCACTGCAGCAACCAATAAAATGGCTATTTCTAAGTCGTGAATTACTGCATCAACTGAATCAATAGTGGGCTTGGAGGTATCTGTTGCTACGGTAAATTTCAATCCAACATCCTTATACTTTTCTTCCAATAGGCGGAATTTTGCTATAGACGCTTTCGACATATCTACCGCATTGGCGTCGCTGGCTTTCTTGATTCGCAGGCCGATTCCATTTTGACCGTTGAATCGACTGATGGCGATCCTATCCTCGATATCATCCACAATTTCTGCAACGTCAGAAAGACGCACAGTCGATGAGCCTCTTGAAAATAAGATTAAGTTTTCGAGATCAGAAATCGTTTGGTATTTACCTGCTAACCTTACCGTCATTTGCTCTTGCTCGCTTTTAACTTTCCCCGTTGGAAACTCCAAGTTTGAGGCAGCAATCGCTTGATTGATGTTCGTCATGGTTAAACCGTATCTTTTGAGTTTGTCCTTGTCAACATTAACCCGAAAGGCTCTTTTTTCACCACCTATTACTTGTACTTCACCCACTCCAGAAACTTGTTTCAACTGGGGAAGAATCTGATCGTCCATCAAGACCATGAACTCTCTGTCACTCAAATTTTTCGCATTGGCACTCACCTGTAATACAGGAGAAGCGTTGGGCTCTATTTTTGCCACCACAGGATTTTCTACAGAACTCGGTAAAGAACTAATGCTGTTATTGACTTTACGTTGTGCTTCTTCAAGTACTTCGTCAATATTGGTGGAGGCGTTGAATTCAAGGAGAACCACTGACGCATTTTCTAGGGAAAAGGAAGTTACCTCTGTAACATTTTCTAAACCACTCAA
The DNA here is from genome assembly GCA_945902115.1 of Lishizhenia tianjinensis. Classification (GTDB taxonomy): domain Bacteria; phylum Bacteroidota; class Bacteroidia; order Flavobacteriales_D; family Crocinitomicaceae; genus UBA952. The sequence continues at coordinate 16,755 of CAMDLY010000039.1, forward strand.
TGCGTCCTCTAGGGGCTTGGATACTTGATTTTCAACCGTAGAAGGTGAGGCACCGGGATAAACGGTGGTAACTGTGAGGACAGGAGGGGAGAAGTCAGGCAGCAACTCGTAGCTTAACTTGTTGTAGCAGATCAATCCTCCACCGATCAATATCGTAAATATTACAATAATGAGAGACGGTCGCTTTATTGAAATTTCTGTAAGTGTCATGCTGTTATTTCGTTTTTACGTTGCTGTTGTTCTGTAAATTCACTTGACCTTTAGTGACGATTTCGTCAGCCGCAGTCAGTCCTGAAATTATTTCAATAAATTCACCATCACTGGTGCCCGCGTTAAAGTTGGTTAATATGGCCTTACCATTTTTGGTGACATAAACCTGTGGATTTTTAGAGGAGCCGACCAATGCTTTACGAGATATTGACAATGCGTTTACACTCGTGGAGTTCGCTAAGGATAGCGAGCCATACATACCAGCAAGTATTCGGTATTCTTTAGAATTGGTAACAAGAGCTTGAACCTTGTAATTATGGGCGGCATCTGCCTGAATCCCCACTACTTTTATTACACCTTCAAAGGTTTTACTGCCGTGAATATCCGCTTTTGCAGTAATTTTTTGACCAATTATAAATTTCAATATATCTCTTTCAGGGACAGATATCGATAGTTTTAGCGTGCTGATATCTACAAGTTCTACCACCGGAGTTCCAGCTGCGATCATTGAACCAAGGTCCACCAGCTTTTTACTGATAATTCCTTTAAACGGCGCTCTGATAGTTGTTGCTTTCAATTGTTTTTGTAATTGTTTTAATTGTATTTCAGCCGTTTTCAAGCCAAGGTCAGCTTTTTCGAATTCTGAATTTGTGACAATATTTTCCTTTTTTAAGGAGGACAAACGTTCCAGGTCATTTTTTACTTGATTGATATTTAGTTGCACAGTTTCAATTTGTAGCAAAATCATTTCATCATCTAACTTTGCAATTACTTGACCTTCCTGAACTTGATCTCCCTCTTTGACATTTATGCTCACTAACTTACCGCCTGTTTCTGAGGCAATAAAATTTTGAAGATTTGCTTCGAAAGCCCCCAAGAAGGACAATGAACTTTCAAAGGTATGGAAGGCGGGTTTGCTAACCTCTACTAGCACTGTTGTGGAGGGGTCTCGCTCGAATATCTTTGTGGCCGCTTCTTCTTTATTTGACATTAATTTAACAGCAGCGAATACGATGATAGCCGCAGCAAAGAGTGAAATGATAAGAATTCTTTTCATAATGTTTTCCGTTATTTTATATTTCCAATTGATTTTAAGTATTCCAGTTCTGCTTGTCTCAGTTGAATGTATGACGAGACAATGTTATTCTGCGCTTGATAAAGACTGTTTTCCGATAATATTAATTCGGTCGAATTAACGAGGCCTTTTTCGAACCTGGTTCTTGAAGAATTATAGATACTCTCTGCTAAAGTGTACTGCTCTTTGGCTAAATTCAGTGCGTCAGATTTTACCTTGATTTGCCGTTTTGCTTGCTGTGCAGCCATTTCCAATTGTTGATTGGTTAACTCATATTGATTGATCAACTTCTCTGTGCGAATGGCATTCATCTTACTTTTTTGCATGCGTTGCAACCCATCAAAAAGTGACCAATCAAGTTTCAAGCCGATGAAAACACCATCTATTCCTTTCCTGAAATCGTCTGCTGGATTGATATTGTAGCTGTAGTTGTAAATACCGTAAAAATTCAAATTCGGTAAATAGCTTAATTTTATTCCTTTACCTTCCTCTTTATTCATCTTCTGTTGGGATTCGATGAGGCGAAGAGCATAAAATTGCTTGTTTTCCTCAGCTTTTAGCAGCGATTGCTCTATGGCGACGTCCTGCGCTAAAATTAGTTCCTTGTCAGCAGGAAAGCCGATAAGGATTTTTAACAGGTCTAGTAATTGTGCCCGAGTAGATTGAGCATTCGAAATTCCATTTTCAAGGTTTAAGAGATTTACTTTTATTTTGTCAGCTTCTATTTGCACAACAAGTTCCTTATCCACTAAGGCGTTTGTGTTTTTTATCAGCTTTTTAGTTTGTTCAAGGTTATTTTGCAGAAAAGAAAGCTGCTTGTCCAGTCCCTGCAGTAGGAAATAGGTGTTAGCGACTTGGTAACGAATTTCTTGAACGGTCATATTGCGCTGCACATCTACGATCTCTGCATTGATTTTTAGTGCTGACAATCCATAATTGAGTTGTGAATTATATAGAATTTGGGTGAGCTGCAAATTATTAGATAAAATGTAAGGAACTCCAAATTGCACGGTGGTGTATAGACCTGGTTGACCACCAAAAAATTCTAGGGGTACTACTTGCCCTTGAATCTTGGCGTTGTACCTGTAGTCAGCATTGAAGTTCAATTGAGGCAATCGAGAAGTCAGGTAGGAACTTCGCTCTCTTTTATTTAATTCAATATCTAACGCTGCATTTCTGATAGTCAAATTTGCAGTATCCGCCATTGCTAGGCATGCTTTTAAGTCTAGCTGCGCAGTTATAGAGAATGCGCTCATTAAAATTAATAGGGTAGCGAAAAACTTCATGAGTGTGTGGTATTTGGAAATAAATAATTCATAAGCATATCAGATACAATATGTCGGTGTTCAGATAATTTTTCTGTCATTTCTTCCTCGGTCAATTCTTGGGTTGAAATATGGAAATTTCTCGAAATAAAAGGGAAGTCGCAATTAGACATGATAAGCATAGTGATATGAAACATATCTATTTGTCTCATTTCTCCTTTTTGTTGTGCTATGAGGGCTTCTTCAAAAATTCCGGATGAGGCGATTTTATCAAATACTTTTTTGTTGTGTTGCATAAACTCTGCGTTACGCTTTATTTCGTTGTGGATGAAATTGGGGAATTCAGGATTCTTTTCCACAAATTCGTAGCGTTTTTGTATCAGAATACGCATCTTATCTTGCAAGGGCATCTCTTCTTGAAAAACCTGTATCAAGGAAAACACAAACTCCTCCAAGATGGATTGAAAGATGAGCTGAAACAATTGATCTTTGGATCTGAAGTAATAACAAACGAGCGCGACATTCATTCCTGCAGCCTTCGCTATTTCGCGTGTGGTGCAACCAGAGAACCCTTTTTGAAGAAATACTGTCTTCGCAGCTTCTTTTATTTTATCTTCTGTACTCAACTCTTTTTTCATAGCCTGCAAAGTTAAACAAGTAATTTAAACATTTGTTTAAATCATTTGATTGAAAATGATAAAAATAGTTAAAATTGTTATTTCACTGAGGCTTGTTTGTAATTTCCCATCGCTATGCAGGAACTATCGGTTGAGCTCTTATTACAAGCCTATTCGCAGGGGATATTTCCTATGGCTGATGAAACGGGGAAGATAGACTGGTATTGTCCAAACCCTAGGGCCGTTATCCCGTTAGAAAATTACAAGCCTTCCAAATCACTTCGGAATATCATAAATCGAGGAATATTCGAATTAAAACTGAACACAGCCTTTGAAGAGGTGATGCGCGCATGCTCAAGTCCTCGATTTGAGGGCGACGGATGTTGGATATCCGAGGAAATGATAGCTGCATATACGGCCCTAAATCGTTTAGGCTATGCACATTCCGTAGAGGCATATTTCGAGGGTAAATTAGCCGGTGGACTTTATGGGGTGCACATTGGAGGCGTATTTTATGGTGAATCTATGTTCACGCATGAGGCAAACGCTTCTAAAGTGGCATTTCATGCCTTAATAGATATTCTGAAACGCGAAAATTTCCACTTACTCGACACCCAATTTATCAACGAAAATGTAGCACGTTACGGGGCAATTAAAATTCCGAGAGCACTTTTTTTACAGAAACTTGCAGTGGCGGTACAACAAGAATGTCAGTTCCGATTAGGGTAAACAATTGTTAAAATACTCATAGATAAAGATGCTATTGTTTCGGAGAATTTATAAACCGTGAAATAACATATTTTCATAGCTTGTCATTCCCACTAAAATTACTAAATTTCCTTTCATAATAGTTATACATTATTTACTCAAAGGACCATATGACTTTATCCACTCTCTTATTAGCTGTTGCACCAGGATTAGCTATTTGTATTTTTATTTATTGGAAAGATAAATTCGAAAAGGAGCCGTTGACCTTACTGATCGTGAGTTTTTTACTAGGTATGTTCTCTGTTGTTCCAACCTTAATCTTGTCCCTCATTGGACAAATCATGGGTTTTGATCCAGAAAGTAACATGCTGTGGTGGTCATTAATTAGCTGTATAGTAGGGATTGGCTTAGTGGAAGAGTACTGTAAGTATTTCTTTGTTCGGTTTTATGCTTACCGAAAACCAGCTTTCAATGAACCATTTGATGGAATTACCTATTCAGTAATGGTAGCGATGGGATTTGCGACAGTCGAGAATGTGATGTACGCTTGGAATGGTGGTGAGGGCGTGGCATGGCTTCGCATGTTTACTGCGGTGCCAGCGCATGCTACCGATGGTATTTTCTTGGGATATTTTCTTGGCTTACAGAAAATGCACGGTAAAAAATTCTTTGGATTATTGGGTCTTGGGCTTACAGCAGTATCACATGGATTATACGACTTCTTTGCGCTGAACACACAGCATAATGCCATGTTCATACTCTATTGGTTCATTGTTTTTGTCTTGTCAATCTATTTATCGTTTAAAGCAATACGAATTCACAGAAACAACTCTCCGTTTAATCCGGGTGCAGAACCTTACCAATAAAAATAAATTTTTAGATGCGTATTACGTTACTTTTTCTACTTACCAATATACTCCTAATCACCAGCACCTTCGCACGCGCTCAAAAACAAGAACCGAGGTTGGTGTTGCCGGTGGGGCATACGATTAATCCTCAATATGCTTGTTTTAGTGATAATGGTAAATTAGTTGCTACAACATCTTTGGACAATACATGTCATATTTGGGATGCAGGTTCCGGTAAATTAATTCAATCACTGTATGGTCATAAGAATGGGATTGATTTTGCTGTATTCAATGCAGATAACAAAAGAATATTAACTGCTTCTAGAGATAATACAGCTATACTTTGGGATTTGGAAACAGGATCAAAAATATATGAATTAAAGGATCATAATGGATGGGTATCTTATGCTGATTTTAGTTCAGATAATAAATATGTTTTAACTGTGTCAGAGGACCAAATTTATGTTTGGGACTTAAAAACTGGCGAAAAACGTAAATCTATAAGAAGCGAATTTGATTGGTTTGATAACGCAATTTTTAGTTCTGATAATAAAAAAATAGTCTCAGCTGCCAAAAATAAGTTGCAAGTTTGGGATATTAAAATTGGTAAAGAATTAAGAAACGTAGATTTAGTAGGACATTCAAGCTTCATTACAAATATTATTTTTAGTCATGATGGTAAAACAGTTGTATCTTGTTCAAATGATAAAACAGTTCGAACTTGGGACGTTAATACAGGAATTCCTCAATTAACTTTTGCAGGAAAAAGTGAATATAAATTGGTTGCCTTATCTCCAAGTGGTAAAAAAATTATTACATACAGTGAGGATAAAAAACTTATACAATGGGATTTGATTTCAGGTATACAAGAAAACGTTTTTGAGGTAAATTCTAATGTTCAATCGATAAGTTTTTCTAATAAATACAATGAATTTATTGTAACTAAATCATGGGAGCCAGCAACTATTTATTCTTTAAATGGAGGTGAAAAAGAATTTGAAATAGGAAATGAACTATTTGGCAGTCATAACGCAATTTTTGATTCAATTAATGAATGTGTAGTTAACTTTTTTGGAGATTATTCTCCAGTTACATGGGATTTATTTTCAGGAAAAAATAATGATACTCTCATTTCCCATGCATATGATTTCGCGAATTATGATGAATTATTAGATTCGTTTATGCTTGTAGAAACGTATAAAAAATTTAAAATTGAAATTTTCAATGATAAAATCACAAAACTCGTGGATAATTTTTCCGGAAGAAACTATTTTGAAAGAATACAATTAGACAAGAATAATTGGTTAGCATACGACGAAAACTACCGCTTCGATGGAACCCCTGGCGCTATCGAAAAACTTTATTTTGTTTGTGGACTTGAGGTAGTTGAACTAAACCAAGTAAAAGATTCCTTATACGTTCCCAACTTGGTGCAGCGCATCATGAACGGTGAGAACTTGGATCGTTTGCCAAAGTTGAGCGATTTGAATATCTGTGGGGTAACTCCAATCGTTGAACCAATCGACAAAGGTGATGGAGGTTATTATTATGAAATCACACCACGAACGGGTGGAGTAGGCGACATTGAAATTTACCTCAATGGCGTGGTACGTCAATCGGAGAATGCCAAGAGCTTAAAACTCAAAAAGGGCAAGTATTCCATTCAAGTAGACCCGAAATTAATTGCGCGTTATCAAATTCCGGGTGAGGCCTTGCAGGTGAAAGTAATAGCCAAAACGGCGAATAATAGTATTAGTTCACGTGGAGTAATACTCGATTTTAAATCCGAAGAACCCACTTCTTTAAGAAAACCTTCCTTGCATGCCGTGATGATTGGCGTGGATGATTACAAAGACGATAACTTGGATTTGAACTACGCTGCTAAAGATGCCAATGACCTCCATCAAGTATTAGAACAAGCCTCCAAAAAGTTTTTCAACGTGGACGATACCAACCACGTGTTTTTCTATAATCTGACTATAAACCGAGAGGCAAAAATAGGAACGGTTAAAATCAAGGGAAAGACACCAGACAAAGCAAATATTATTCAAACCTTGGAAGAAATCGAGAAGAAAAGTAAACCCGAAGACATACTTTTGGTATTCTTTGCTGGTCATGGTGAAATTGTGGACAAAGATCAATTGCTTTTGCTCACCACCGAAGCAACGAGTGCTAATTTTGAAGGTATCCGCATGCGAGAATTGCTCGAACAACTTAATAAAATCCCGGCAGGAAAACGAGTTTTGATTCTAGATGCGTGTCATTCCGGTGCTGCGATAAATAACATGGACATGGCTCAATTAACAGGAAAGCGCGATGTCAAAGATGCTGAGCGACAATCGCAGCGATTGAAAGAATTGGATAAACTCGCGAGTAAATCCGGTTTTGCTATCATTACTGCATCCAGTTCAGATCAAAAGGCCTTGGAGTTGCCGCAATACGAACATGGATTAATGACCTACGCCTTACTCAATGCCATGTTGAACAATAAAAGTTCCCTTGACGAAAACAACCAACTCCAACTCGACAAATGGTTGATGGCCACCGAAGAAGAAGTGAAGAAGCTCAACCAAAACCAAAGTGCCGAGCGCATGGTTCCAGTTACGTTCACCCTTGGTAAAATCGACGAAGAAGTTCGCTCCAGCATTATATTGAAAGAGATTCCGACGGTATTTGTGAGTAATGTTCTTAATATCGATCTAGGATTTGATGATCAAAAAATCAAAAGTCAAATGATAAACTATTTCTCTGAAAAAAGCCGCGGCACTGAAAAAACACTTTTCGTTTCTGAAATTGAACAACCTAATTCAGTTCAGGTGAATGTAGTTTACTCCATATCAAAAAATCAAATTACACTCAAAGCAACCTTGCTCAAAAAC
>CAMDLY010000040.1 GCA_945902115.1 Lishizhenia tianjinensis
TTATACCTCCATTCGACCAACTATATGTGTAGCCGGGGGTCCCTCCTCCATTACTCAAATTTATAGAAGCATCGCTGCCACCAAAACACGATACGTTTACCTGCGTATGACTAGAGGTCATCGCTGGAGGATTGCTCAACGTAACACTGCTTGTCTTCACACAACCGTTGGCATCCGTTATCGTTGCCGTATAAGTGCCTGGACCTAGATTGGAAATACTCGCCGTAGTCGCGCCGCCAGGTGACCAACTTACCTGATAAGGGGAGATGCCACCAGAATATACCACCGTTGCGGAACCATCATTGGCACCCACACAACTGATGTCGCGCCCATTATAGTTGGAGGTTTTACTCGACAAGGCTTGCAATGATGTAGGCTCAGTAATCGTGTATATTGCCGTATCTTTACATGTATTGGCATCGGTGACAATTACTGTATAGCTACCTGGTGACAAATTGGTGATTGACGAATTTGTCATACCGCCCGGACTCCATTGGTATTGGTATGCAGGAGTACCTGATATACTTGATACGCTCAATGAGCCATTGTTAAAACCAAAACATGTCACGTTTTGAACGCTCGTGGAACTGAGAATTGGGTTGAGATGAATAATTACATTTGTTGTGGTATCCAAAGAACAAGATAGACCGGCAAAAGTAATTACCACTTGATAGATTCCTCCCTGAAACATTGTAGGATTTAAAATAGTTTGTGAGGCACCAGTTGCTGTAAATGAACTTGGGCCTGTCCAGTTATATATCGCAGATGCGGAGAAACTAGCATTAAGATTGAGAGTTTCACCAACACAGATTGGAGAATTACTTGAAATTGTTGCAGGCGGACATCCCGAAACATCAATTAATAGAACGTTGCTCGCCTCAGAAGGACATCCATTCGAATCGTATGTATCTGAAGCTCCTCCATTACTATATGGATTTCCTGAAATATTGCCAGTTCCATAAATATAGGCTACATGAGATAATGTTGAATCACATTGAAACATCAAACAGTCATTAACAACCTGAACCCTGAATTTGACAACCGTACTGTCAACACCAGAAGATGAAGCCTGAACTTGACCTCCAATCACCGAAATAGCACCTAAACCAATGCGAAATTTCAATGTTTTATTTGCTGCATTATATTCTGCTTGATCATCACCGAAACCATCAGTTTTCAAACCACCATTAGGTCCAAAAACGTAACTTATAGAATTGGGGACATATATAGTACGTGGGTCTAAGGTGTCCACCATATAGGTATTGATAGACAAATCAGATCCTATATTTTTTCCCACTAAAGTGTATTCTAATATATCACCTGGTTCCACCAAACCTCCGTTTAAATCGTTAATTCTAACGTCAGCCCTTAAGTCAGGTTCATAGATATCAATTGCAGAGGTAAATGCACGCGCTAGAATATTTTCAGAACTTGTGGTGACACGTATTGTAGCATTGGTGGCATTATTTCCAATATAATTAAATGTTGAGTTGTTGGGTAGAAAAATACTTGCATCGTATCCCAATGAATTATTTAAACTAGGTATACGAAACGGTGTAAGTGATGCCCCATAGGAAATTGTAGAGTTAAAAAAGTCATTTATTGGGTGAAGTGCATCAGATACATTCACAAATGTACCTGATCCATTAAATTGAAGCTGGTCACCAGTGGAGCCCCTATCACCCTCAAATCCTATTACACCCAACTCAAAACCAACAGGACCACTCGGCGGAGTAGCAAAACCAGAAATAGGAATATCTAAAGATGTTCCTATACCAATATTCCCAAACCCGTCAAAAACGGTTAAATTTCGCATGGATTGAAAAACGTTCTTATACACAACGATTATAGACCACCCACCCCAATAATTCGAACCTCCTGTTTGTGTAACAACATCAGCTATGGTAAATCGAGATTTAATTCCTGCTGAAACTACTAAAGATGTGATATTTTTGAAACAATGATAACTTGGGTGAGATACTAATGATTGCGCATCGACAATTTCGTCAGCACTGAGATTTTGGTAAGCTCCATTTCCTACTTTAATCTTAACTTGATTTCGACTATTCCATGTGGGTAGGGAAACTGTTGCTCTACCACTCCAATATAGACCAGCCCATAGAATTTCGCTACAATTTGATAAATTCAAACTATCACTAGATGACATAAATGTACTTGAATTACCATCTATATCAACGTAATTCATGGTATATCCACCATTCGAACTACCACCATTTGGCGGTACTTCTGCCGTTCCTGAGGTACAATTAGCTCCAGAATTACAGGATACAGATACATTTGATAAAATTCTAATTCCTCCTTTTTGTGAGGTTGAATACCTCGCATTAAATGGTTGTATCAGCTGAGCATGAGCTAGTTGAATACTGAAAGTAAGAGCAAAAAATAATACGTTTTTAATCACAATGTCAAAATGACGTTTCCTAGTTAGTAAAGGTATCGTTTAATGACGAAAAATAAGTCTATTCGTTGCTTGAACTATTGCTTTAGTTTGGTTTGAAAACCATTTTTGGAAATCAGCACAATTTCTTTTCCAATTCCGGTAATTGAAATCATATTCAAAGGAAACTCAAGAAGGACATGACAAAAACTCAAGAAAAATAAAAAGGTAAGACCGAGTGAATAGTCGTAAACATATATACTACAGGCTGTTATCCAAAGAAAAATGACTGCAATAAATCGTATCTTGGGTACTTTGTGCCAACGGATAATTTCCGTTTTACTAAACCAATTTAAATAATGATAAAGATAGGCGAACGCAATAAATCTCATCAATAGAATTCCAGTTTGTGAATAAAATACTAGCTCTTTAGACGCCTCCATATTGATGGCCTTAGTGCCATTAACATAATATAATTGCTGTCCATTTTCATCCAATAAAGGAGGAAGCTCCATTAAATTAAATTCCTTTAAAACCTCAATATTCAAGCCTAAAAAACCTTGCCCATCGCCATCGTAGGCTTGTTTTCCGTAACTAGAGACTTCAAGAAAAACCGTTTCACTGAAAACATTAAATAACACAAAAGGAATGAGTACAAAAAAGGCAACTTGAATCAACCCTGAATAACTTCGGGATTTTAATGCTCCGTATAGCATAAATAGACCTGTAAAAAGATAAACATGAATAAGTGTTGGTACCAATGAAGTAACTGTAAAAGTTGCAAAAGAGGGTTTAAAAACTTCTTCTCCCCCTGCATTGATATAATTTGGCGCAAACCACTGATCTACGAAAGCATAAATCAGTAGCATACTAATTAGCTTAATCCAAATATTCTCAACCAAGGCAAATATTATACTTGCAATCAGAGCCATAGATAATAATTTACCATATAGATTTAATTCCTCATATTTTTCGACTAAACTGGAACTAAACTCATATTTGATGGCAAAAAAATCATACGAAATAATGATTGAAATAACTAACAAAACAATGTAATCATACTTACCTTTTGAAAAATATTTTCTATCATGCAACCAACTAATTTCAGTTAGATAGTGTAAAGGACCGAGAAAGGCATAGGCGAATAAAAATGTCTCGAAAGGCAGAATAAAAGCCGCCAACATACTGACAAGCATCAGTCCGATGTTGACATAATTAATTCTATCGTCCTTTGTTAATAGCATCAATCAAATAATTTTGGATTGTCGTCTTTATCACCGTCATCTGTAATATCCCATTCCATTGTCGCTGTATCTTCGCCTACTAATTCTTCGACAGGTATATCGTCAGCCTCGAGTTGTTGCGTGGGCCACGGCTCTGGGCTTTCGTCAATAGCGTGCGTCAACACAATCTCCTTAACTTTTAATTTAGTCATTTGATTTCCTTGTGCTTTCATACCTTTCACTTCTATCATATCGGCAAGATTCACGATATTATCCGGTAAATTCTTGGTTTCTTTAAGCAGTTTATTGTATACTATTCTAGCTTCGGGACGATATGCTGTCGACACCAAATCCATGTAAGAACCCGTGCTTTCTGAAATGAACAGTACCCTTTTATCAGTAGTTACCTCACAAAGGAATCTCTTTACATAATGCAGGTCTTTTTCACCATCTAAATAAACGGTCGTAATTAGCTTTTCTTGAACCCATTTTTCAATATGCATCATGTCTTCATCAAAATGTGTAGCCAAATCAAATGAACTCAATCTATATTCACCGTTTTTATAAACCGTAAGAATTTTATCATTCCCTTTAAACGCACCAAGAAACTTCCCTCTGCCCTCATCGTTTAATCTTCCCACAACATTATCATACCAAATTTTACGCGCTGCAAGAGTAGAACCTCCTACTTCTTTTTGAATAATTTTCTGAATGATTTCTTTGGTCAAACGGTTTCCTGCTGAATTCCTTCCTTTGATCAATAGAGCTCCTAAATCAACATCAAAACGAAGCCTTTTTAAATGAGGTCTTGGTCGGAGAAGAACGGTAACAACCTCTCGTTCTCCGTTAGGGTGCACAGAAAAGTATAGCATTTTAGAGCCTTTAGTACCTTTGGTTAAGTCATACTCAGTGTCACGGGTGATAGAATTGACATAGAAACGTTTCATCATCGAAGAACCGCCCATGCCGTCTAAATAGAACAAATGATAAATGGTCCTGGTATCTCCTTTTTTCCAAACACTGGCGTAAATTAGGTCTTTCCCTACAAACTTTTTATCTGCCACCTTTGTAACTAGCATTTTACCGCTGGAAAAGAAACAAATTATATCGTCTATATCGGAGCAGTCACATACAGACTCATTTTTTTTCAATCCGTATCCAATAAATCCTTCTTCAAAATCTACGTATAGTTTTCTATTGGCAATGATTACCCTTGAAGCCGAAATTGTATCAAATGCTTTAATTTCAGTCTTTCTCTCTTTCCCAACTCCGTAACGTTTCTTTAAATCTTTGAAGTATTCAATAGAAAATTCGATGATATTGGACAAGTTTGCTTTTACTTCTATCATCTCCTCCTCAATTTTCAGCAAAGCATCATCTGCTTTCGTGGAATCGAAACGCGTGATCCTGATCATAGGGATTTGCGTCAACTTATGAAGGTCTTCGTCAATAATTTCTCTTATCAACTCCTTTTTAAACGGCTCAAAACGATTATATAAATAGGTAAATAATGATTCTTTGTCACTATAAAACTTAAAATCTATATACATCTCATTATTGATGAATAGCTTTTCCAAGGTAGAAAAATGCCATTGTCTCTCTAACTCGTCTAGTCGGATTTCAAGCTCTAGCTTCAATAACCGAACGGTATTATCCGTATTTATTTTTAATATTTCCGAAACCCCAAGAAATCTTGGTTTTTCGAAGTCAATAATGGAAGAATTTGGAGAAATAGATACTTCACAATCTGTGAAGGCATACAAGGCATCAATAGTCTTATCAGGTGATACTCCAGGGGCAAGATGCACAATAATTTCAGCCTCACTTGAAGTATTATCCTCTATTTTTTTTATTTTAATTTTCCCTTTATCGTTTGCTTTTATAACAGATTCTATGAGAGAACCCGTTGTGGTGCCAAAAGGAATTTCATTTATAATCAAAGTTTTGTTATCAACCTTTTTAATTTTTCCCCTGACTCGAACTCGACCGCCACGTAAGCCATCGTTATATCCAGAAAAATCTGCCATACCACCATTGGGAAAGTCAGGTAGAATTTCCACCTTTTTACCCCGCAAATGATTTATAGACTGGTCTATGAGTTCAATAAAGTTATGCGGTAAGAATTTGCAGGCCATTCCGACTGCAATACCTTCTGCCCCCTGAGCGAGAAGGAGCGGAAACTTCATGGGTAGTTGCTCTGGCTCTTTATTTCTTCCGTCGTAGCTGGCTAACCAGTTGGTTGTTTTCGCATTAAATGCCACATGAAGGGCAAACTTCGAGAGTCTTGCCTCAATATACCTTGGTGCGGCAGCGCCGTCCCCTGTCAATGTATTACCCCAGTTACCTTGACAATCAATCAACAAGTCTTTTTGTCCTAATTGAACCAAAGCATCTCCTATTGAGGCATCACCATGCGGGTGATATTTCATGGTGTTTCCAATGATGTTGGCGACCTTGTTGTATCGACCATCTTCAAGTTCTTTCATCGAATGCAAAATCCGACGCTGAACCGGTTTGAGACCATCGAACAAGGCAGGAACTGCCCTCTCAAGAATTACGTAACTTGCATAATCAAGGAACCAGTTTTCATATAAGCCACCCAAAGTAACGATGTTTTCATCCACTTTTTTGTGCTCAAATGGATTATGATCCTCTCCCTCTGTGTTCAAATTATCTTCTATTTCTTCTTCTGCCATGGTACTTATGATGCTAAATCTAACTCCTGAGATTCATCTGTGGATTTTGCTTCGGCTGGATCCTTTTCAACACGCAAATTATCAATAATAAATTCTTGTCTTTCTTGCGTATTCTTTCCCATAAAATAGGACAATATAGAGTCAATCGAAGCATCTTTCGATAGCAATACAGGTTCTAAACGAATATCTTCACCTATAAAATGAACAAATTCATCAGGTGAAATTTCACCTAAACCTTTAAATCTTGTTATTTCAGGGTTTTTACCTAATTCAGCAATTGCATTTCTTCTTTCTTCTTTAGAGTAACAATAGATTGTTTTTTTCTTATTTCGAACACGGAATAAAGGAGTTTGGAGTACATATACATGATTTCTTTTCACTAAATCTGGAAAAAATTGAAGAAAAAATGTCAACAACAACAAACGTATATGCATCCCATCAACATCAGCATCCGTAGCAATTACAATTCTGTTGTAACGCAAATTATCCATTTCATCCTCAATATCTAGCGCTGCTTGAATAAGGTTGAATTCCTCATTCTCATAAACCACTTTTTTCGTTAACCCATAACAATTGAGAGGCTTACCTCGCAGCGAAAATACCGCTTGCGTGTTCACATCACGTGATTTTGTAATTGACCCACTGGCAGAATCTCCTTCCGTAATAAATAAAGTGGTCTCATCCCTTCGAATATCCTTAAGATCTGTTAAGTGGACCCTGCAATCTCGAAGCTTTTTGTTGTGTAGGTTGGATTTTTTGGAACGGTCGCGCGCAATTTTTCTGATGCCTGCTAATTCCTTTCTTTCGCGTTCAGATTGTTTTATTTTCTTTTCAATTATTTCTGCTACATCTGCATTTCTATGCAGGTAATTATCTAGCTTATCTTTTAGGAAATCATTAATAAAAGCCCGCATCGATTTACCTCCAGGCTCAATTTCTTGGGAGCCTAATTTTGTTTTGGTTTGCGATTCGAAAATAGGTTCAATCACTTTCACTGAAATGGCTGCAACAATGGATTGTCGAATATCAGAAGCTTCGTAGTTTTTGTTATAAAAATCGCGGATTACTTTAGCAACAGACTCCCTAAATGCACTTGCGTGCGTACCTCCTTGCGTGGTATGTTGACCGTTAACAAACGAATAATAATCTTCCCCGTAAGTCCTACCATGCGTAAATGCCACTTCAATATCTTCGTCCTCGATATGAATGATGGGATACAAAGGATCTCCATCCATGTTGTTTTCTAACAAATCTTTTAATCCATCTTTGGAGTTATAGCGTTCGCCGTTAAAATGTATGGTCAAGCCCCTGTTAAGGTAGCAATAGTTCCACATCATTTTATCTAAATACGCTGTTTTGAAGGCAAACTTTTTAAATATGGTGTCGTCGGGAATAAATTCTACATGTGTGCCATTTACTTCTTCGGTTTTTTCAATTGGGAACTCCTCTACCAGTTGGCCCTGGTGAAAAGATGCTGCTTTTTTCTCTCCTTCACGAACAGAATACACCAAAAAATGAGAACAAAGTGCATTTACTGCTTTTGTTCCAACACCATTTAATCCAACAGATTTTTTGAAGGCTTTTGAATCATATTTTCCACCTGTATTCATCTTGGAAACTACCTCTACCACTTTCCCTAAAGGAATACCTCGTCCGTAATCTCGAATAACGACTTTTCCTTCTTTTACTCTTATGTCAACCTTACGGCCGTTCCCCATGACGAATTCATCAATGCAGTTATCCATAACCTCCTTCACAAGGATATAAATGCCGTCATCGGCCGCGGCACCATCCCCTAACTTTCCAATATACATACCTGGCCTAAGCCGAATATGTTCCTTCCAATCTAATGATCGAATATTATCTTCCGTATACTGATTTTCAGCCATAGCTTAGTGAATGTAGACAAATTTACAAGTGATTTATATCCATCAAACGGTTAACGCAATTGAGTTATAAACATTTTTTTAAGAAAATCGTTCTCACTCGGCAAGTAAATTTTCTACTTCATTACTTGTTGCGAACTCGTAGGGATAATTTCCCGAAATCACTTCCATTAAAAATAGTTTATCTGGATACTGACTTACAGTGAAGTGTTGAATTAATTTTTTATTTCCAATAAGCTGAATTTCAGTAAATTCAAATTCTGATTTTACTTTATAGAATGACTTCTTATTGGTTAATCTTCTGTATAGCGGGAAATGCATATTATAATCTTTCTAGCGGAGTTTTTACGCCATCAACGAGGGAGTAACAAGCTAGCTTATCTTTAAACACGGATGATTTAAAAATGGAACGATTCAACAACATTCTTACACATTCTTGAATACCTTCAACGATTGAGGGATGAGGGTGAATCAATTCTGACAGCACTTCAATAGGCATTTGCAATTTAATGAGTAAACCTACGGCTTGAATTGCGGTAGAGGCATGAGCGCCTACGACTCTCATTCCTAGAATTCTCATTTCTTTATCATTAGTTACCATAATTTTAAAAAAGCCTTGTGTTTTCCTCATTGCGATTGCACGCGAAATCAATGAGTAATCCACTTTGACAACTTTTACTGGAATATTTTTTTCGATACACTGTTGCTCATTCAACCCTACCGAGGCTACCTCCGGATTCAAAAACATTATCGTACAAATGTTATCATAATTTAGAAGTTCCGGCTTGTTTCCAAATGCCTTTTCTACGGCATGTCGCGCCTCCAACTCCCCCATATTTACTAGTGCTATACGTCCTGATGCATCGCCCACAGCATATATATTTGGTATACTCGTTCGGGTATCATCGTCTCCGATATGTACACCTCGTTTCGACATTTCAACACCCGCATTTTCCATCCCTAACTCTTCAATGTTTGGTTGCCTACCAATCGATAACAAAGCTTTTTCTGCACGTATAATTTCTCTACTTCCATCCGGGTATGATAATTCATATTCAACTTCACCATCGACTTTTTCAAGCCTTTCCAGCGAGGCGTTAGAATGTATTACAACGCCATGATTGGTTAAATTTTTCGCTACCAATCGTGAAATATCTTCGTCTTCAAAAGGCAAAATCCTTTCTTGCCTGTCAATGATATATACTTTTGTTTTTCCGAAATTACTGAAGATTGTTGCATATTCGCAACCTATCACTCCCGCTCCCACAATTACTAAACTCTTAGGAAAATCAGATATATTATCAATGCCGTCACTCGTCAATATAATTTCTTCATCCACTTCAATATTTGGTAGTTTTCTAGGCCTACTGCCTGTGGCTAATACAATATTATCTCCCCAGATTTCTTTCTTCTCCCCCTCGTATGTTATTTCTACCCGATGATTATCCAATAATTTTCCGTGGCCTCTTTCATAACTCAAGAGTTTGTGCATGGTCTCGGTTTGTAACAATTTGATGTGCGCAGAATATTGAAATTTACGTTCAAATATAGCCTCCGCTAAATTTTGCTTCACATCCTCCCATGTCAACTCAAACTTACTGCGCCCTTTTGATACAATCATTTCGTTGATATCCGAAACTCGATTAGATAGCTCCCACAATGTCTTAGAAGACAAGGCACCGTTATACACTCCAGCTCCCCCCACACGATCACGTTCTATCAAGCACACTCTTTTTCCAAAGTCAATTCCTCGCATAGCTGCTGCATACCCTGCAGGCCCCCCTCCTATAACTATCAAATCAAATGTTTCCATGAAAAATATTGGCAGTAAATATAACGAGATTTCCCTTGCCTTTTATTGTCATTATATTTTTTGAGAAATTGCTTCTAAAGACTTAGTTCTTAATGGATAGCGCATGAGTAAATTGTCTTGTTTAACTATCATAACATATTTATAAACGTGCAACGTGAAGATTCAAGGCTTTGGATTAAAAATAATTTACTTATGCTTTAATTATTTATGTAGTAATAATCGCGTTGTATGCCTAATTTTGATTGAATCAATAAATCCTGTATGTTGAATCAAGTTGACAATGAGCAAATAGAATGGTCAAAACATAATCTAGATGCAACAAAAAAAACATTCAGAAAGTGGAAGCTCTCTAAACCGAAGGATTTAGATCAGAAATTCCTGTCAGCTCACGAGCAGGAATTTAAAAAAATGGATTGCCTAACGTGTGCCAATTGCTGCAGAACTACAAGTCCTATTTTTCGTGATGCAGACATTCGTCGCATAGCCAAACACTTGCGAATGAAAGAAGCGCAATTTATTTCATCGTATCTAAAAATGGATGAAGAAAATGATTTCGTGCTCCGTCAGTCTCCCTGTCATTTTTTAGGGTCCGACAATAAGTGTACTATTTACGATGTTCGTCCGCTTGCTTGCCGTGAATACCCCCATACCGACAGAAAAAATATGCATCAAATATTGGATCTAACAATTCAGAACACATTGATCTGCCCGGCTGTTTCAAGGATAGTTCAACAAATACTATGATAGCCTTCCACCCTAATTATGTACATCCCTTGCCAGAAAATCATCGATTTCCTATGGATAAGTATGATTTATTGCCAAAACAACTCATCCACGAAGGCACGGCGCTACTAGCTGATTTCTTTGAACCAGCTCCTCTTTTAGAAAGTGATTTATTAGCTGTTCATTGCTCAACTTATTGGAATCGATTGAAAAATTTAGAATTAACTCCACGCGAACAAAGAGTCTCAGGATTTATGCATTCGGGAGAATTAATAAGCAGAGAAATTACCATTATGGAAGGTACTCGAAGGGCAGCCGAAATAGCTTTAGAAACCAAATTGGGTTTTAATATCGCTGGCGGTACACATCATGCTTTTTATGATCGTGGTGAAGGCTTTTGTCTATTAAATGATCAAGTAATTGCGGCGAAGTGGTTATTGAACAACGACTGCGTCAAAAAAATTCTAATTGTGGATTTGGACGTGCATCAAGGAAATGGCACGGCATCATTGCTGAAAGACGAGGAAAGAGTTTTTACTTTCAGCATGCACGGTAAAAATAATTATCCTTTGCAAAAAGAAGAATCCAATTTGGATTTACCTCTTAAAGACGGCATCACTGACAAAGAATACATTTACTTACTGGAGTTACAACTCGAGAAAATCTTATTAAACTTTCAGCCTGAATTTCTATTTTATCAATGTGGTGTGGATATATTAGCTACTGATAAACTAGGTAAACTTGCTATTTCTAAAAATGGTTGTCATAGACGAGATGAAATAGTTTTTCAAGTTGCCAAAGAATTAGCCTGCCCAATAGTTTGTTGCATGGGTGGTGGATACAGCCCACAGATAAATGACATCGTTGAGGCGCATGCAAACACCTTCCGCATCGGACTGAGTATGTTGAACTAACAAAGACATATTTTCATGTTTTTTTATGTGGCACAGCAATTGTCACTTTGCCCGTCTATTCAATTTTTAAGAAAAGAATGAAAATAAACTTCTTGATACTGACAAATTGACTTAAAAACAACTTTTTATGAGCGAACTATTTGATTCCGTTTTCTTCAATACCCAAAATATAGATTCTGATGCTGAATTTATTCCTTTGATAACGGCAGAAGAAGAAGAAAATATCAATAAACAAGATTTTCCGAAAGAACTGCCAATTTTACCACTTCGGAACAATGTATTGTTTCCAGGAGTTGTCATTCCCATTACTGTTGGTCGTGATAAATCTATTAAACTAATTCAAGAGGCCAATAAAGGAAATAAAATCATTGGTGTTGTTTCTCAAAAAAATCAAGAGCAAGAATCTCCAGAATTCAATGATTTGCATGAAACTGGCACGGTGGCACAAATCCTGAGATTACTTAAAATGCCAGATGGTACCTCAACAGTCATCATTCAGGGTAAAAGGAGATTTAAGATTACCCAACCTCTTCAAACAGAACCTTACATGAGAGCGACCGTCGCCATTTTAAAAGAGGCCGCCGTTGATAAGAAGGATAAAGAGTTGGGAGTTATGTTTAATACAATCAAAGATCTCGCACTTCAAATTATTCGTGAAAGTCCGAATATTCCCTCAGAAGCACAATTCGCAATTGGTAATATTGACAGCCCGACCTTTTTAGTAAATTTTATTTCTTCTAACATGAATGCAGATGTTGCTAAAAAACAACAAATGTTGGAGGAGTTAGATATGAAATCCCGTGTCATGATGGTGATGGAACACTTGACCATGGAGGTCCAGGTCCTGGAAATGCGCAAC
This sequence comes from Lishizhenia tianjinensis, assembly GCA_945902115.1. Lineage (GTDB taxonomy): Bacteria > Bacteroidota > Bacteroidia > Flavobacteriales_D > Crocinitomicaceae > UBA952. Next base: position 12,513 of record CAMDLY010000040.1, read on the forward strand.
GAGATTCAAAATAGAGTAAAGAAAGATTTAGATAGACAACAGCGAGAATATTTCTTGCAACAACAGATGCGCACCATTCAAGACGAACTTGGCGACAATCCACAAACGCAAGATGTGCGTGAACTTGAGTTAAGGGCGAAAAATAAAAAATGGCCAGAAACAATTGAAAAGTCCTTTCGTAAAGAATTGGAAAAATTGCAACGGATGAATCCTCAAGGTGCCGAATATACTGTGCAACTGAATTATCTCGATTTACTTCTCGATCTTCCCTGGTCCTTTTATACTAAAGATAATTTGAACCTCAATAGAGCGAAAAAAATTTTAGAAAGAGATCATTTTGGACTAGAAAAAGTAAAAGAGCGAATCCTAGAATACCTTGCCGTGTTGAAGCTAAAAGCGAATATGAAGTCTCCCATATTATGCTTCTATGGGCCTCCAGGAGTAGGAAAAACCTCTCTAGGAAAGTCAATTGCTGAAGCCTTAGGAAGAAAATATGTTCGCATGTCACTTGGTGGACTTCACGATGAAGCAGAAATCCGTGGACATAGAAAAACATATATTGGTGCAATGCCCGGAAGAATAATGCAAAATCTAAAGAAAGCGGAATCTGCGAACCCTGTTTTTGTGTTGGACGAAGTTGATAAACTTGGCAGGAGTAATCATGGCGACCCCTCCTCGGCCCTTCTTGAAGTACTAGACCCAGAGCAAAACCATGCTTTTTATGACAATTACGTGGAATCTGAATTTGACCTCTCAAAGGTAATGTTCATAGCTACCGCAAATAATTTGAGTGAAATACAAGGACCCTTGCGCGACAGAATGGAAATCATCGAAGTAAATGGTTACACCATCGAGGAAAAGATCGAGATTGCGAAAAGACATTTGCTTCCAAAACAAATACAAGAACATGGAATCAGCTCCAAGGATATATCAATAGATAAAAAGGTACTCGAAAAAATGATCGAGGAATATACTAACGAATCTGGTGTTCGAGGATTAGACAAGGTAGTCGCGAAGATGGTAAGAAATCGAGCAAGACAAATCGCAATGGAGGAAGCGTATCAAACCAAAATTTCTAGTAGCGATCTATTTGCATTTCTCGGTGCAGGAAGAAAGAGAACGAAATACGACAACAATGACGTTGCCGGTGTGGTAACAGGTCTAGCGTGGACAAGCGTAGGCGGTGATATTTTATTCATCGAGTCCTCTATAACCAAAGGAAAAGGGAAATTGACCTTAACAGGAAATCTTGGAGAGGTAATGAAAGAATCAGCAGTGATAGCCATGGAATTCTTAAAATCTCACTCTAGTTTGCTTCATTTAGAACAGGAGGTATTTGATAAATACAATGTTCATGTGCATGTTCCTGAAGGCGCAACACCCAAAGACGGACCGAGTGCGGGTATTACCATGCTCACCGCATTAGCTTCTTTATTCACTCAAATGAAGGTTAAAAAAAATCTTGCCATGACGGGAGAAATTACCTTGCGGGGAGATGTATTGCCCGTAGGGGGAATTAAAGAAAAAATTCTTGCTGCAAAACGCGCAGGAATAAAGGAAATTATCATGTGCTCAAAAAATAAACAGGACGTGGATGATATAAATCAAGATTATCTGTCCGGTCTCACAATTCATTATGTAGATAAAATGTTGGAGGTATTGAATCTTGCACTAACAAAAGAATTGGTGAAAAATCATGTGGTTATTGACTGAAAATTACCTACTTTTGATAGGTGAGATTTAGAGTTTTTACCCTTTTAGCGCTCCTAGGTTTTTTCGTACTACCTAGCTTTTCTGTGATTCCGTCGCGAGTTGACTGGGGCTTTTTTGGACATAAGAGAATTAATCGTATTGCTGTATTCACTCTCCCACCAGAGATGATTGGGTTTTATAAAGAACACATTGAGTTTATAACCGAACATGCCGTAGATCCAGATAAAAGAAGGTACGCTGTGGAGGGCGAGGCACAATGCCACTACATAGACTTAGATCATTACTACACACCTGGAGAAAATCCTTTTGACGTGATGCCACGAAAATGGAAAGATGCTGTGGCTAAATTTTCAGAAGATACGTTACAAGCATACGGAATCGTTCCTTGGCACATAACAGTCATGAAATTAAGACTACAAAAAGCATTTGAGTCAAAAAATATAGACTTAATACTGAAATATTCTGCAGATATCGGTCATTACATTGCAGATGCGCACGTACCGCTACACACAACTGAAAACTACAACGGACAATTTACAGGACAGAGAGGGATTCATGGCCTTTGGGAAAGCCGATTGGTAGAAATTAATGCAGAAGATTACGATTATTTTGTTGGAAAAGCCGGCTACGTAAAAAGTGTGTTAGATTTTACCTGGGAGGCTGTACAAGAATCTCACCTTGCCCTTGATTCCGTGTTAAAAATGGAAAGAGAACTTACAGCGGAATTTCCTTCCGACCGAAAGTATGCTTTTGAACAACGTGGAAACACTACTATTCAGACATATTCGAAGGAGTTTTGCGTTGCCTATCATAATAATATGAACGGAATGGTGGAGAGAAGACTTCGCTCTGCAATTATTGCTGTGGGTTCAATTTGGTATACCGCATGGGTAGATGCAGGACAGCCCGATTTGAGGTCGCTGCAAAATAAACCCCCGTCTCCAGAATTATTGAAGGAATTTCAGGCCTTGGATGATCACTTTCACAACGACCAACATAAAGGAAGAATTTGCGACTGATGCGAATAGATATTTTAACTGTAGTTCCACAATTACTTGATTCTCCATTTTCAGCATCTATTATGCAGAGGGCACAGGATAAAAAACATGTTCAAATTTTTGTACATAACATACGTGACTACTCAACAGCTAAACATAAAAATGTTGATGATTACCAATACGGTGGTGGTGCCGGGATGGTTATGAGTATAGAACCTATCGCATCCTGTATTGATAAATTAACATCGGAGAGAACATACGACCAAATCATTTTTATGACACCCGATGGCGAAATGCTTGATCAAAAAACATGTAACTCACTCTCTCTTTATAAAAACATCTTGATTTTATGCGGGCACTATAAAGGCATTGATGAGAGAATTAGAGAACACTACATAACTAAAGAAATCTCCATAGGATCATATGTTCTTTCCGGTGGTGAGTTGGCTGCAGCAGTAGTCGTCGATGCTATAGTACGATTGATTCCTGGTGTGCTTAATGACGAATCTTCCGCATTATCCGATAGCTTTCAAGACAATCTTTTATCCCCACCAGTCTACACACGCCCTCCTGAATTCAAGGGTTGGAGAGTTCCAGATATATTACTTTCTGGTAATACTAAAGCGATTGAACAATGGCGAGAGGAAAAAGCTTTCGAACGAACAAAGGAAAGACGTCCTGATTTATTAAATGACTAAAGTTCTGTCTTGTTTTTTCATTGTTAACGTAATGAATTACTAACTTTGCAGGAAAAAAGAATACATGATTCAACTTTCAGATCGTTTGCTAGCTATGGAAGAATCGGCAACGATTGCTATGGCGAAAAAAAGTAGGGAATTAAAAGCTCTTGGAATGGATATAATTTCCTTGTCATTGGGTGAACCTGATTTTTACACTCCAGCATTTATAAAAGATGCAGCAAAAAAAGCCTTGGACGATAACTATACCATGTATACACCAGTTGCCGGTTACGATGACTTAAGAGAAAGTATATCCTTAAAATTCAAGCGCGATAACAATCTTAGCTACTCGAAAGAACAAATCGTTGTATCGACAGGTGCAAAACAGTCAATCGCTAATGTTGTTTTGAGTATCATAAACCCAGGAGACGAAGTAATTATACCTGCTCCATATTGGGTTTCGTATCTTGAAATAGTCAAGGTCGCAGAAGGAACGCCGGTGGTAATAAATGCAGGGTTGGAAAAGGACTTCAAAATTACAGGAGACGATTTAGAAAAGGCTATTACTCCGAAAACAAAAATGTTAATGTTTTCAACTCCCTGCAATCCAACTGGTTCAGTGTATACAAAAGAAGAATTAGCGGATCTAGCACGAGTACTTAAAAAATATCCACAAATTATTGCATTGAGTGATGAAATATATGAGCACATTAACTTCATTGGTAAACACGAAAGCCTAGCGCAATTTCCTGAAATATACGATCAGGTAGTCACAGTAAATGGTGTTTCGAAGGCTTGGGCTATGACGGGATGGAGACTCGGTTATATTGGAGCACCTAAAACAATTGCTCTAGCTTGCGACAAGGTACAGGGGCAATTTACTTCAGCAACATGTTCCATAACACAGAAGGCAACAATTTCTGCCATGCATGCTGACCCGAGTGTGTTGAGTGATATGATTTCAGCTTTCAAAAAAAGAAGAGACCTTGTTCTCTCTCTTCTCGGAGAAATACCCGGAATTAAAATAAATAATCCAGATGGTGCTTTCTACGTTTTTCCGGATTGTTCTTCATTCTTTGGTAAGGAATATAACGGTACAACAATTTCTAATTCTGATCAACTTTGTATGTATTTACTAGAAGAGGGTTTAGTAGCACTTGTTGGAGGAGAGGCATTTGGAGATCCGAATTGTTTCAGGATTTCGTACGCTGCCTCTGAGGAAACGTTGACAAAAGCGATGCACCGAATAAAAGAATCTCTCTCTAAACTAACTTGATGTCACTAATTTCACTTTTTGATAGCTTTCGCGGAAAACGTATCTTGGTAGTTGGTGACCTAATGCTAGACTCCTATATTATCGGAAATGTATCGAGAATTAGTCCCGAAGCTCCAGTGCCAGTTCTAGACAAAACATCGGCGGAATTTCGTTTGGGTGGAGCGGGTAATGTTGCCTTAAATCTCGCCTCTTTAGGAGCTACTCCCATTATTGCTTCTGTTATTGGAAAAGATACATCAGGATCTAAAATTCTTGACATATTGAAAGATTCCGGAGCATCTTGCTCATGTATAGTTGAAATATCAACTAGAAAAACAACGGTTAAAACAAGGGTTGTTGCCAATAAGCAGCAGGTAATACGCATTGATGAAGAACAAACAGACGATATCAGCGGTGAACTAAAGAACATACTTTTAAAAAATATTCAAACTGAAATTGATAATGGTATCGAAGCTATAATTTTTGAGGACTATAATAAAGGAGTACTGACGGAAGAATTGATTGCAGATCTCATTGCATTATCGCTAAAACATAATATTTTTACAGCAGTAGATCCTAAAAATAAGAACTTTTTCGCCTACAAGGGTGTTCATTTGTTCAAGCCTAACCTCAAAGAATTGAAAGAAGGACTACAAACTATTATTGACCCAAGCAATTTAGAGTCTATAGAAAATGCGGTCAATCTATTGGAAAAGAAAATAGATAATAAGATCACTTTCGTAACACTCTCTGAATACGGTGTGTTTATTAAAGACCAATCAAAGTCAATGCACGTTGGAGCCCATATTCGAAATATTGCAGATGTCTCCGGTGCCGGAGATTCTGTGATTGCCACAGCTACATTGTGTCTAGCGGCAGGTGCATCTCTAGCGGAAATAGCAGAAATAGCGAACATTGCTGGAGGCTTAGCATGCGAGAAATCCGGAGTTGCCACCATATCGATAGACGAATTGCGGAGAGAAAGTTTGCGTTTACTTACAAATTAACATGACAGTAAAACCCTATAATACTGATAAATCAAAAAAAGAAGAAGTTGCAGAAATGTTCAATAATATCTCTGCGAGATATGACTTCCTCAACCACTTTTTGTCTTTAGGAATCGATCACTTGTGGAGAAAAAAAGCGGTTAAGCAACTAACTTCCCTAAAACCTAAAGTTATATTGGATATCGCTACAGGTACAGGAGACTTTGCTATTGCCTGCATGAAATTAAACCCAACTGAAGTTATTGGTCTAGATATCTCGTCTGGCATGCTTGAAGTGGGTAAAAAAAAGATGCAGATGAAAAAACTTGACGACACGATAAAAATGTGCCTTGGTGATTCTGAGCAGATTCCTTTTGAGGCCAATTATTTTGATGCCCTGACAGTTGGTTTTGGTGTTAGGAATTTTGAAAATTTAGAAAAAGGTTTAGCTGAGATGCTAAGAGTCTTGAAACCAGAAGGTAAAGCTGTCATTCTAGAATTTTCAAAACCAAAGAAATTCCCCATAAAGCAAACCTTTAATTTCTATTCAAAATATTTCATTCCCTTCTTCGGAAAAAGAATATCCAAGGATGAAAAAGCATATGCCTATCTTCCAGAAAGTGTAGCAGTATTTCCAGAGGGAAAAGAATTCGAATCGATCCTTCACAAGGTTGGATATGTAAATATTTCTTCTATGTTGGTGTCTGGAGGCATAGCTACAATCTATATGGGAAGCAAGGTTGTGCAACATTCTTCATAAGGTTTCGTTCTTATCACTATGAGATTTCATCTATTGATTCTAATGTTCTTAATGTCGAGCCAATTATTCGCTCAACGTTATCTGCAAGAGCGATACAGAAAATTTGATAAACGATACTTTCATTTCGGCTTCATGCTAGGAGGAAATACAAGCAATTTTAGTCTATTCGTACAAGACTCGAATTTTCAAAATTACGGTATCAAATCATTGGTAGCAAAGTCCACTCCTGGTGGTCAATTAGGTATTTTAACCACTGTTAAGATAGGCACTCCGATGTTTAAGTTCCGTTTTTTACCTACCCTATCCTTTCAAGAAAGGGTTATAGAATATACCAAAGTAAATCCTGATACATCTTTATCATTTGATATCAAAGAGGAAGAACGCGTGAACTCTACCAGTTTAGATTTTCCAATGGTGTTTATGTTCCGCACTAAACGACTGAATAATTTCGTTGCTTACAGCCTCATAGGTGCACAATACTCAATTGATTTGCAGTCTCAAGAGGGCAAAGCACAATCATTCATTGACCCTTATGTAAAAATAAGGAAAGAAGATTGGCAGGGACAAATTGGTGGCGGAGTTGAATTTTTCTCCCATTATTTCAAATTTGCCTTAGAATTAAAATACTCACATGGTTTTTCTAATACCTTCATTTTTGAACCCACTAATACAGTTTCACAACCCATTCAAAAATTATATAATAAAGGATGGTGGTTTTCAATCATCTTTGAGGGATGATAACTGAAATCCCAATACAATGTTCTCCTGAAGAAGCTGTAGATAGAGTTTTTTTATTGGATTTTATTTCCAAGCAGGTAGTTAGTAATGATGGAATGGTCGATTTCCGATGGAAAAGAAGAAGTATTGATGCAAGGGCGAAACATATAAAAATCCAAGGAATACTCCAAGTTGCTATTGGAGAAAATATACCCTCTACTATTAGGGAATTCATCTTTATACCTGCTGTAAAAAATACTAAAATTGTTCACATTATTGGAGCAGGTCCTGCAGGTTTGTTTGCCGCCTTGCGCTGCTTAGAGTTAGGACTTAAACCCATTATTTTTGAAAGAGGTAAAGATGTAAGGGAACGAAGAAGAGATCTTGCTAAACTAAATAAAGAAGGAATTGTCAATCCGGAATCCAATTATTGTTTTGGAGAGGGCGGCGCAGGTACCTATTCAGACGGCAAACTATACACGCGGAGTAAAAAGCGTGGAGACGTAGATAAGGTTCTTGAACTCCTTGTGCATTTCGGAGCCTCCAACGAAATTTTGGTAGATGCTCATCCACATGTCGGAACAAACAAGCTCCCGCAAATTATTACCGCAATTAGAGAGAAAATTCAAGAAAAAGGTGGTGAAATACATTTTGAAACTAAGCTGACTGATCTTCGAAAAAATGGTCGACTAATTACAGACATTCAACTTAACAATACTGAATGGATTAGCGTGGATAACCTCATCCTTGCCACTGGACATTCAGCTAGGGATATTTTTGAACTTCTTCACCGTAACGGAGTGAAAATTGAAGCAAAGCCGTTTGCATTAGGTGTAAGAATTGAACACACGCAGGTGTTAATTGATAAAATTCAATACCACGGTAGATTACATGACGAATATGTTCCACCTGCAAATTATAGTTTAGTAGCGCAAATAGATGGTAAAGGAGTATATTCTTTTTGTATGTGCCCCGGAGGTATCATTGCTCCCTGCTCAACTTCACAGGAGGAAGTGGTCACAAATGGGTGGTCTCCTTCCAAAAGAAATAATCCTTACGCAAATTCAGGTATTGTAGTGAGTGTTGAGCCTAAAGATTTTCCAAATTCAGAAGATCCATTTGTATGCCTTAATTTTCAAAAGGAAATAGAAAAAAAATGTTGGGATCTTGCTGGGAAAAGTCAAAAAATTCCTGCTCAACGACTTACAGATTTTATAAATAAAATAAAATCCACAAGTTTCCCTAGATCCAGCTATCAGCCAGGTATTGAGAGTGTAGAAATGGATCACGTTTTCCCTAAATTTATCTCAACGAGATTACGTAGCGCTTTCATTGATTTTGGAAAAAAAATGCCGGGATTTCTTACTGATGATGCGGTTATTCATGCTCCTGAAAGTAGAACATCCTCCCCTATTTGCATACCGCGTGTTCCTGAGAAACTTCACCATGTACAATGTATCAATTTATTCCCTTCTGCAGAAGGTGCGGGATATGCGGGAGGAATTGTCTCAGCAGCTATAGATGGAATGAAGTGTGTGGAGGCTATCCACAGTGCTGTACCGAAAGATTAATAGATAGAGTCTTACATATTGGAATGAAAAAATTAATCCGTAATTATCAATCGACTTCTATAATTCTTTTTATCACCGGAAATATTCAATATATATTCACCTTCTTGTAGGGCATCCACCTGCAATTCATATAAACCGTCCACCTTGTAGATACTTTGCTCTTTTACTTTTTTACCATTCAGGCTATAAATTTCGACCAAAATCATGTCCTCCTGAATACTTTCTGACAATCCTTTAATCAATAAGGCTCCTTTTTTATCCGGATTAGCCATTACAACAACATCCTCAACTGGACTTTTTTGGGTGTGATAAGCGGCACTTAAATAATTATTTTGAGTGGGTGAAAGAAGTTGAAAAAAGAGTAAAAGGGAGAAAAAAGAAGTGGTCATGAGTTTTTTTATACAAAAGAACTCATTTATCTCACGTTAACTCGTTGGTTTAGCAATATTTAACAATATTGACTCAAAACTACCTGATGTTGTGCTAATAGTATTCGTCAGGACTAGCTATGGTAAATTTAATTAAATGCCAATTTGAAAGCGTAACACCCCATACCAACCAAGAAAAAATACTATCATTATCTTTACTTAAATCAATGATCATCCACAATGTGATCATTTTGATCAATTTCCCTAACGCCACGCGCTATACGAGTGGACTCTACATGGTGTCTTAAGGTAGAATAAATATGTTCATAGTTGGTTATGCCATTTAAATGAAAGCGGTGATCTGATTGATCGCTTGTTGAGAGTTGAATGGTTCCTATTTTAACCATGCGTTGCACGAGGCTTCTTTTCAATTGCAAATCTTTCACCCGATACAATTCTAAATTGGTGGTAGTGCGGGATAATATACCTTCCGTTTTCTCTATTCGTTGACTTGTAATTTTATATTTCGTGTATTTCAATAATAAAAAATAGTAAGAAATAAATCCAATACAAGACAGTAAGGCAAGGAGAGAGATATAGAATAGAAAATTCCAATCCGCTTGACTGCATTTAATTGTTATGTAGGTAAATAATACTATGCAAGGTAAGCCCACAGAATACTGTGCTATATTTGCCCATTGTGACTGTGTGATAACAAAAATAGGTGTTTCTTTTTCTAACATCTTTTTTTCTCAAAAGTATAAAAAGAATTAGTTGCAACTTATAGATATCAAAAACTTTTCCTTACTTCGCAAATAACTCATTCAAATGAATCGACTTTACATAATTTATCTCATACTTTTATGTTGCCAGGCTTGCGGTTCAAGTGAGGAACCGAATATCGTTAATCAGCCGGATAACAAAACAATATCAACTAAAGATTCAGTCCGCTCACTTCAAGATTCTCTTGCAAACACAGAGGCTCTACCAGCAGTCCAAATTAAAGGCAAAAAGGGTAAAGTACTTCAATCCTGCATTGGCTTGTATGAACTTCGTTCTATTGAGGCAAGTGTTGGAGCCAATGGAATGATGGATTATATAAAAGAAGTAAATCAATGGGTAGCCAAAGGATCATCGATATCTGATGGCATGAGAGAGTCCTATGATCTTAATTTAGATAAGAAAACCATTTCCTCCCTGAATAATTTACAAATTGAAGTTGATAATAATTTGAATATTAAAATACTGGTTCAGAACAAGGTGGCATATGAAATTCCATACCAAGAGAATGAACTCGTTTTTCACTTAAAAAAGAATGGGGAAGATTATATATCCCTTCCAGATTACCTTACAAAATCCTCTACTTTTTCAGGGACGTTTCTGTACTTATTAGCTAGTGATGAACTAGGAAAAGCCTTACTTAAAAAATTAGACATTCTAGAAATTTATGCTAATGTTATTGTTTTACGATATAATCAAAAGGAAGCGCAATTTGAACTGAATCTTTTCTACGGCGAATGTTGCGATAACTCGTTTTACTATTTTTCAAAATTACCATAACCGGATTCATTCAATCCTAATTTCAACGCGTCTATTTTTACTTCTATTCATTTCACTATTATTGTCCATTAAAGGCAAGGTTTCACCCAAGGCCGAAATAATCACCTGCTCAAATCCAACCGATTTCAACCACGTTTCCAAAACTTTTACTCGCTTGAGCGACAACTCCTCGTTATAACGATTTGAACCCCTATTATCCGTGTGTCCGATCAACTTAATTCGTTGACCTGAATTATGACTCAATTTGATTTGATTTAAAATAACTTCTGCTGCACTGTCAATGGTGAATTTATCAAAATCGAAATTAATTAGATAACTCGCTTTTTTAGGTTCTTGTAGCGTACTTTCTTCCTTGGGTTCCTCAGGGATATTTGTTAGTGTATCCTTAATTGCTGTAATAGGTTTTATTTCTTCTGTCAAGGCTGTTAAATCTGCAAAATAAATATCTAAGTCTCGAATTAAGAAGGCTGAATTACCGTTTTTAGTAATGACAAAACCCATATCGTTGGAAGTGGTGTTGAATGGTGATCCGATATTTACAACCTCGCCCAACTTGCCATTATGAATTACTGTTTTGAAAATATCTAAGCCACCAAATCCTCCGCGGCCGTCAGAAGAAAAATAAATGGTTTTGTTGTCAGCGGCGATGAATACTGCTCGCTCATTTCCTTCAGTGGAAACAGCCATTAATTCTGGATATGTCCAAACATCATTTTTTCGCACAGAGTAATATAAATCCATATCGCCATAATAATCTGGTCCACAAGCGACGATAAATAAATTTCCATCCGAAGATATCGCCATTCCATCGGTACCAAAACCTGAATATTGCATGTGCATGTCGCGAAAAAATCTTGCCACTCCCCCTCC
>CAMDLY010000041.1 GCA_945902115.1 Lishizhenia tianjinensis
GTTCCCGTTGTTGTTGTTCCCGTTGTTGTTGTTCCCGTTATTGTCGTTGTTCCCGTTATTGTCGTTGTTCCCGTTATTGTTGTTGTTCCCGTTGTTGTTATTGTTGTCGTTATTGTTGTTGTTGTTGTCGTTATTGTTGTTGTCGTTATTGTTGTTATTGTTGTTGTCGTTATTGTTGTTGTTCCCGTTGTTATTGTTGTTCCCGTTGTTCAAATTATTCACGGCTAAATCTTCAGGACATCCTTTAAGTTCTATTTTACCAGGAACGTCGGGACATTTATCAATCAAATCGCTCACACCGTCAGCGTCCGAGTCAAGGTATTTCAGGCTAACCCCTCTACAATTGACTTTATTCCCTAGAGGTGTATCTTTTTCGTCATCGGAAATATTAACGACCCCATCACCATCAGTGTCTGCCAAATCGAATTTAAATCTATTAATTAGGCTGTCTTTCTTCTTATTATCAATTTCCAAATAAGACATATCAGGGAAACAAGGGGTGTAAGCCCAATCACAATGTTGCTTATTTTTTCCCAAATAGATATTGGCTCCTATTGAAGCATTGGCGATAAAACCATCAAAACCCCTATTGGAAACACTGCTGTACATATCAAATGTATACTGCTGGTAAATGTGCCAAATAAAAGAAGCATCAAGATTAAGGGAAATACGGTTATTCAATTTAAATTGTGGTGTAAATCCAAACAAAAAGTTAACCATCTTGTCGCTTTCAGGATTTATTTGACTCGTTGTTAAAGACATTCCTCCACCCGAATGAAACAACAAACTCCATCTATCAGTAAAATTTTCAAAAGTGAAAATTCGACCTATATCAAGTACTCCTTGCATTGAACTGCGGAAGTAATTTGTTTTGAAAGGGAGGCTGTTTCCATTGGATCCAATGTTATCATTTGATATTAAGTCATACCCCAAGTCTAACTTCAAACCGAATTTATTGTTAAACATGTACCTTACTCCTCCACTTGTATGCACCAAGTCCACCGTATTGGACCAATACCCAATTGAATAAGGTTCCACAGCATTTGTTCCTCCAATATTTATATCGATAGACCATTTGTTATATCCTGCATATTGACCGAGTGCACTGAATAAATACAAAACAAAACAAGCCGAAAGAATTATACGCATTTTATAAAATTAGTAATACTAGTAACAAAAATAATAAATTTAAACTCAGAAAACAAGTTTATTACTTTTGCATGTAAAAGGTTTTTAATCGATAATTTTGAAAATCATAGAGGTTAAAAATTAATTGATCTTTAACAAGTAGTTCAATCTTTAGCGAATAATTGTCCCCATTTAATTCAATTAAGTCTTTATTTAAATTCCAATGGCTTTTTAAGACAAAAGAGTCTATAACAGTTGAACTGGAACCTAAAGCTGCAAATTCAAAAGGTAAATTTGCTTTAATTGAGTCATTGGTGAATAAAACTTTGCTCGATGCTTCATCGAAGATTGTATCGTAATACATAAAACCTGTACCATCCTTAATTTCTACTTTGGTAACTGTCCATTCACCTACTAATTTTTTTTCTTTTACTTTATTGCATGAAAAAAGCAATAAACTGAAAATAACAATACTAAACCTCATACATAAAGGGAATTGAAGCCATTGCCAAGAGACCAACTTCTAGCGCTCTAGGATCAATATCGAAATTCGGATGATGAACAGAATTCTTAATTCCTTGAGCGTTGTTTCCAACTCCTAAACGAAAAAAACAAATTGGTACTTTGGCAGCATAGAACGCAAAATCTTCGGCGGTCATTCTGCAGTCGAGCTTAGAGATATTTTGCTTCCCAAAAATCGTTTCAAACAATTGCAGAACTTGTGTTGTGAGATATGGATCATTTTCTAAATTGGGGTAACCTTTTGAACGATTAATTTCTATTTTAGCCTTATGTTGAGAGGCTAACTTTTTAGCACTCGCCTCTATTTTTTCGAAAGCAAGCTCCCTCCAATCTTCATTCATGGTTCTGAAGGTTCCCTTGATATTGGCCTTTTCAGGAACTACGTTTGTGCTACCCAAAGCTTCAAACCTACCAAAATTTATAACTGTTGGGATATTTTCTGGAGTATGCAGCTTAATTAATTCGTTTAGTTCTATTATCAATTCAGCACCTATAAACAGAGGATTTATACAATTTTCAGGTAAAGCACCGTGTCCACCTTTACCGGTAATTTCAATATGTATTTCATCACTAGAGGCCATATACAACCCAGGCCTAATACCCAGGCTTCCGGTTTCCATCTCGGGATAAACATGCAAAGCAAACATCGCCTCGACTATGGGGTTTTCTAATACTCCTGCCTTTATCATTAAGCTTGCTCCCCCAGGATTCATCTCCTCTCCAGGCTGAAAAATTAACTTAACTGATTTTTTTAATTTAGCTCTATACTTATTCAATATGACAGCAACGCCAATCAGAATAGCGGTATGAACATCATGGCCACAGGCATGCATCCAACCTGGATTTCTAGACTTATAGAATACTTCATTTTTCTCTTGAATTGGCAAAGCATCTAAATCAGCCCTTAACCCTATTGTGCCGCTATCCACAGATGCCTTAATAAGGGCGACTATACCTGTCCCACAAACATTTGTCTCGTGTTCAATTCCGAATTCGGAAAGTTTTTCAGATACGAATTTCATTGTGTTGAACTCTTGAAACGAGGGTTCGGGAAATTGGTGTAAATGCTCTCTCCATTCACGAATTAAAGGAGCCATTTCAATGGCTTCTTCACGCATTATTTCAAGAAAATCATGCCTCGTCATTAGTTAATTCTTGATAGCCTGAAGTGATAAGACGAAAAGAAACATAAGCTGTTAAGATTCCAAAAATCAGCTTTACCCATGATGGTGACATTTTTAAAGATAATTTAGAGCCTACCCAAGCACCAAATAAAAAAAATAACGCAATTACCAACCCAAATTTCCAATTTACATTCCCTGATTTCCAATATTGAATCAAGCCAAACAAAACTACAGGCATTGAAAGCACAAATAAACTTGTTCCCTGAGCCTGATGTTGTGTGGTTCCCAATAGAAAAACCAGTGCAGGAACTATAATAATTCCTCCACCAACTCCAACAAAACCACTCAGCACTCCGGCCATGAGGCCAATAAGGGCTAGATACATAATGGTTTGTGGACTCATAATACAAAGATAAATAAAAGAGCTTACTAAGCTTACTTTATTCTACAAGTTGATTACAACCTCGAATATCACTTTGCTGCATTCTTCCTTCGATAGAAAATCCAACAGGTGTATTTATTCCAATGTCTTGGGTTTGAATGAATGAACACGAATCAATGTTGGCTAAATCTATGACGTTAATTACTCCTCTTCTGCCCTCAACAATAGAAAAAGGATCGCTCGGATCTGTAGTAATTATTTTCATCCATGGAGGTGTTATAAATAGCAAGTTTTCTTTAGCGTATGCTTGTGAAAATAATTCTGTCATACCATATTCCGAATACAAAATTTTGCAAGAAGTTCCGTTTAAGATATAATCGTGGAGCAACTTTTTAGGCAACTCCTCCCTCCTACCTTTCATACCCCCAGTTTCAATTATGATTGATTCCATTAGCGGAAATCCTTTATCTGCTAAATCCATCAACGAATAACTGACCCCAAAAATCACCACTTTTTTGTTTGTTTGAAGGGCTTGCTCGTAGCGTGAAAACACTTCATCCAACTCGCTTAACATAAATCCCGATAAGCCATCATTTGTAAGATTTATAAGGTGTTCAACCATTCTTACCAATCCCGAATTGCCCTGTTCTAGGTAGTTCGGTAGTAACGCAAGAATAACTTGTTCCTCGGGATTACCGATAAACTTTCTGTAAGAAGTTTCACAAGAAGATAGGTAATATTCCATATCCAGCACCCAATGCTTACTTCTTACTGAATTATTCGTGCCACTGCTCAAAAAATAAGTGGAATTTTCAGGGATATCCTTTGACACAATATCAAATTTTTTAAAAAATTCAATCGGTAGAAAAGGAATTTCAAATATGTTGGTTGGCTGAGTTCTACCTATAACATGAATATATTTTTTATATACCTCACAACTTTCTGCTTGGTAATTGAAAACTTCCATCGCCATGGAGGAGAATTCTTCGAGGTTGGACAATGCTAGTATATCGTCTTTTAATGCCACAGACCAAAGTTAATTCAATTTTATTCCGATAGGGCAAAAAAGTATTGCTTAACTTTGAACCATATAGATTTAATAGTTGTTTCCTCATAAAGAATAATGAAAAAAATAGGAGTTCTTCTCGTGCAACTTGGCACACCTGACAGTCCAAAGACGAGCGATGTGCGTAAATATCTGAGTGAATTCTTAAATGACCCGAGGGTAATAGACGTTCCCTGGTTATTGAGAAAGATTTTAGTAAACGGAATAATAGTGCCTTTTAGAGCTCCCAAATCGGCAAAAATATACAGAGAGTTATGGGAATATGGTAAAGGTGTTTCGCCTCTGCTAACCCACACTCAATTAGTTCAGCAAAAAATTCAAGAGTCGTTCGAAAAAACAGAAGATGTAACTATAGAAATGGCAATGAGGTATAAAAACCCTTCTATGGATTCTGTTTTAGAGAGAATGAGAATCGCCAACTATGATAAAATAATAATTCTTCCCCTATTCCCTCAATACGCGAGTGCCTCATCGGGCTCAGCCATAGAAAAAGCCATGAAAATTATTAGTAAATGGTGGGTTATACCTGAGGTAAGTGTAATTAGTCAATTTTGGAACAACGAAGGGTATATCGATTCAATCGTAGAAAGAGCCAAGGCATTCGACATTGATGAATATGATCACGTGTTGTTTTCTTATCATGGTTTACCCGAGCGACAAGTTGATAAAGTTTATGAAGGTAGTGATTTGTGCGGAGATCAACCATGCGAGCACGAATTGAATGAGAAGAATAAATTATGCTACAAAGCAACTTCCTACGCAACTACAAGATTGATTGCAAGTAAGCTCAATCTCCCTGAAGATAAATACACCGTTTGTTTCCAATCGAGATTGGATAAAAAATGGCTGACTCCTTTTTCAGATAAGGTAGTAGAAGAATGGGGTAAAAAAGGAGCGAAAAAACTGTTAGTTTTTAGTCCTGCCTTTGTAGCTGACTGCCTCGAAACCATTATAGAAATCGGTACTGAATATCAAGAAATTTTCGAAGAAAATGGGGGTGAAAGAGTTCAATTAGTACCAAGCTCAAATGATGACCCAAGATTTATTCGCGGACTGGTTGAAATGATCAGAGAACGAATATAATAAAGTCTTTGATTAACAGGAGCAACTTCATTATCTTTGCGAAAAATATTTAATTTAAAATAATATGAATAGTACATCAGAAAAATTAAATTACAAGGTTAAAGACATTAGTCTTGCTGAGTGGGGTAGAAAAGAAATCAAGCTTGCAGAAGCAGAAATGCCAGGATTAATGGCATTGCGTGACGAGTATGGTCAGAGTAAGCCATTGGCTGGAGCTCGCATAGCAGGTTGCCTACACATGACTATTCAAACAGCCGTTTTAATAGAGACATTGGTTGAACTTGGTGCAGAGGTTACGTGGTCCTCTTGTAATATTTTCTCCACACAAGATCATGCGGCGGCAGCAATTGCTGCGGTAGGAATACCTGTATTTGCCTGGAAAGGTATGAACGAAGAAGAATTTGACTGGTGTATTGAGCAAACTATATTTGCCTTTGAAGGAGAGAAACCATTGAATATGATTTTGGACGATGGCGGTGATTTAACCAATATGGTTTTTGATCGCTTTCCTGAATTGACAGTTGGAATAAAAGGATTGTCAGAGGAAACAACAACTGGAGTTCATAGATTGTATGAAAGAAAGAAAAATGGTACATTGGTGATGCCAGCAATTAACGTCAACGATTCAGTTACTAAATCAAAATTTGATAATAAATACGGATGTAAAGAATCTTTAGTTGACTCCATAAGAAGAGCAACAGATGTAATGATGGCTGGGAAAGTAGCTGTAGTCTGTGGATATGGGGACGTTGGTAAAGGTTCTGCCGCTTCTTTGATTGGGTCTGGTGCTCGCGTAATTGTCACCGAAATCGATCCAATCTGTGCGTTACAAGCAGCTATGGATGGTTTTGAGGTTAAGCGCTTAGATTCAGTTGTTCACTCAGGAGACATTATCGTAACAACCACGGGCAACAAAAATATAGTCGTCGGTCGTCATTTTGAAAAAATGAAAGACAAAGCGATAGTTTGTAACATTGGTCACTTCGATAATGAAATTGATATGTCTTGGTTGAACACTAATTTTGGCCATACAAAATATACCGTTAAGCCTCAAGTTGATATCTACAATGTCAATGGAAATGAAATAATTATTCTTGCAGAAGGAAGACTCGTCAATTTGGGTTGTGCAACAGGACATCCTTCCTTTGTAATGTCTAATTCTTTCACAAACCAAACCTTAGCACAGTTGGAATTATGGCAAAATTCTTCAAATTATGGTAATGACGTTTATATGCTTCCAAAGTATTTAGATGAAAAAGTAGCTCGTTTGCACCTAGCAAAAATAGGTGTTGAATTGGAGATGCTATCTAACGACCAAGCCGATTATATTGGCGTCAACATTGAAGGACCATACAAGTCGGAACACTACAGATATTAAATTAGATAATCTTTAATAAAAAAAGCGGGTAAATACCCGCTTTTTTTATTTCCTATATTTTAAAATCAAACGTCAGCGTTCATAGAATCCAATACATCCATAACACTTTTTACAGCCTCAGCAGATTCGTTGAGTAATGCTTTTTCCGCGTCATTCAATTGCAATTCGATAATTTTTTCAATACCGTTTTTACCAAGAACTACCGGAACACCTAAATAAATATCTTTCAATCCATACTCACCGCTCAGCCAAGCACAAACCGGAAAAATTCTTTTTTGATCTCTTATTATTGCTTCAACCATTTGAGCTGCCGCTGCTCCAGGGGCATACCACGCAGAAGTTCCCAATAATTTAACTATCTCTCCTCCGCCAAATTTTGTACGCTCTATTATTTCGTTCAATTTTGACTCACTTATCATTTCTGTTACTGGGATTCCTGCAACCGTTGTATATCTTGGAAGTGGAACCATGGTGTCTCCATGCCCACCCATCAGTACTGCCTGGATATCTTTTGGGGAAACATTAAGTTCTTCAGCAAGAAAAGCTCTGTATCTCGCTGTATCGAGAACACCTGCCATACCAAAAACTTTTGAAGAGTCTACTTTCGCGGTTAAATAAGCGCAATAGGTCATCACATCCAACGGATTAGAAACAATGATAATGATGGCATTTGGAGAAAACTTTACAACGTTCTCAGTCACGGTCTTAACGATACCAGCATTGGTAGCAATAAGGTCATCACGAGACATGCCCGGTTTTCTTGGTAATCCTGATGTAATTACAACCACATCAGAATCTTTGGTTTTCTCATAATCATTGGTAGAACCTATCGTACGGGAATCGTAAAGATTGATAGGAGAGGTCTGCCAGATATCCAAGGCCTTCCCTTCAGCAAATCCTTCTTTAATGTCCAATAAGACAATTTCATTCGCTATTTCGCGAGAAGCCAAGACGTCAGCACATGTTGCACCTACATTTCCTGCTCCGACAACGGTAACTTTCATGCGTTTTTATTTTAGATTAATAAATTACTCATACTGCTTGCGAAATTAATGAATTTCATAGAAAATCACTTTATTTGCTTTTAATTATTATTTTATAAGTGGGTGTGTGGCAACCTAATTATAAATCTAGCGTCAATAAAACGTTGAAACTTGGAGAACAAAGATCATTTGAAAGTAATTGTTGAGGGCTGCCTCAAGAATGACCGCAGGTCGCAAGAGCAGTTGTTTAAACAATATTATGGAAAAATGATGGGTGTGTGTGTTCGATATATTAGAGATCGAGATACTGCCCAAGAAGTTCTTCAAGAAGGATTCATAAAGGTCTTTGATAAATTAGATGTATTTGATTTTAAGGGTTCATTTGAGGGATGGATTAGAAGAATAATTGCAAATACTGCCATTGATCATATTAGAAAAGCGAAAAGAAATCCTTTTTTGAGTGACCAAGACAACGACTTTAAACAAGAAGGAGTTGATGAGGTGGTGGAGCATGAAAAAACTGAGCTCATGTCATTGAAAGGAGAAGTAGCATTGGAGGCAATATCAAAACTTTCTCCGGCCTACAGAACAGTTTTCAACTTGTATGTAATGGAGAATTACTCCCACAAAGAAATTGCAGACCTTTTAGGAATCAATGAAGGTACATCAAAATCTAATTTAGCTAAAGCAAAAATGAATTTGCAACGTATATTGAATGAAAAATTTAAACACATCGAATGATGGAAGAAAATAAACATATTGAGGATTTATTCAGGAGTTCTTTACAGGATGTAGAGTATCAGTATGATCCCAAGGCATGGGAATCTCTTGAAAATAAACTTCCAAAAAAAACCAACACCTCCCTTTTGAAATGGGGATTAGGTGGTGCAGCAATAGTAATCACTATTTGTATGCTGACTTTTTTAAACCGGGAAGAAGATACAAAACAGGATAAGTCTACAATAGCTAATGAACTTAAAACTAACTCCTCAAAACCAGTCAATAAAAAGAAAACAAAAAAATTAGATGAGGAAAATAACGCCAATGTTGAAACTATAAAATTTGTCGGAGATAAGAATAAAAATACGTCAGCTCAAATCATTGAGCCTTCGAAAATGAATCCAACAATCATCCCAATTGACAATTCAGAATTGGTTGAATCATTAACTACAAAGTCATCTAAACAAGATGCCGAAAACACTTCAATAAATTCAACTCCTGCGAATGAGGAGGTATATTTACCTACACTTCCAAATTTCTCACCTAAATGCCAAGGGGAAAAGTTTGAATATTCAAATAAAAACCAAAACCTAGTTCAATTAATATTTCCTTCCGGAAAAATAGTGAGTGCTAAAGAGGGTGAAAGAATCTCGTGTAACTTGCAAGAATCTGGATCCTACAAGGTCTGTAGTATTGATAAAAATCAATCGACGAGTATTTTAGAAGAAGCTTCATTTGCAGTGAATAAAGGCCCTTCTGCCGAACTTCAACTTTCGGACGCCTTAGACTATGAGTCAGGACTTCCCGTATTACATTGCGAATGTATTACCTCAGAATCATCGATAAAATGGGTACTTAATGGAAAAATATATGAAGGAAATAGCGACCTGAAAAATAATTTAGTCCTCTACAACAAGGGGCTTAACAGAATTGAAGCTAACGTAATAAATGAAATTGGATGTGAGGCGAAAGTGACAAGAATATTCAATGTGGAAGACGATTATAATTTACTCAGCGTAAACTCTTTCAGTCCCAATGCTAGCGATTTAAGAAGGATTTCATTCATGCCCTATGCTCTGACCATTAGAAATTCCAAATTTGTTCTGACCATCATGGATCCTGAAAATGGTGGAGTCTTATTTACCTCTGATGATATCTCGCTACCTTGGGATGGTATAGATAGAAGGACAGGAAACCTCATTCCAGACGACAAAGCCTACATTTGGAGAGTGGTGTTGTCAAATCCTGAGCCAGGAGAAAAATCCGTATACAAAGGCACTATAAGAAGATTCTGAGCATTAAGATTTGTTAATTCGTAAAAAAATTACATAGATAATCGCTACTTTTGTTAGCTATGGCGATGAAATTCTTTGGTGCTCAATCTCGATACAAGCGTTTTAATTTCTACACTCGGTTTTACGATGACCGCAAAGAGCGATTGGAATTAAAAAGAAAGCAATATGAAGATTTTGAAAATGCCACCGAACAAGAACGTAAAGATATTTTTAGAGAGCAAATGAGGGAGTCGTGGGCAATGGGAAAAGAACGACAACAAGCTTCGTTTCAATCTAACGTGCGAATTATTATACTCATTGTCATCATACTCACTTTAGGTTATTTCGTTTTCAACGGACTCGATCAAATTGAATCGGTGATATTAAATATAATGGATTGATGATGGGAATAATTCAACAACTCCCCGAACATATTTCGAACCAAATTGCTGCAGGTGAAGTTATTCAACGTCCTTCATCGGTGGTTAAAGAACTTGTTGAAAATGCCATTGACGCTGGAGCTAGTGAAGTAAAAATATTCATTAAGGATTCAGGAAGAACCTCCATTAAAGTGATAGATAACGGTGGGGGGATGTCCGAAGATGATGCAGTAAATTGCTTTCTTCGTCACGCCACTAGTAAAATAAAATCAGCTCAGGATTTATTTTCTCTTTTTACTAAGGGATTTAGAGGAGAAGCCTTAGCGTCTATTGCTGCCATTTCCCATGTGCAACTTACCACGAGACAAGAAGAAAAAGAAAGTGTTGGTACTATCGTCAAAATAGAGGGAGGAAAAATTACTGGTAAGGAAGAAACGGTTTGTCCGGTAGGTTCCTCTTTTGAAGTTAAAAACTTATTTTATAATGTCCCAGCAAGACGAAACTTCCTCAAATCAGATAGTATTGAATTCGGTCATATTCGAGATGAATTTGAGAGAATCGCCTTAGCCCATCCTGAAGTTAAATTTCTTCTCATTAATAACGGAAGCGAAATTCATAACCTCTCTGTTGCAAATACTAGAAAGAGAATTGTTGATCTGTTAGGGAGAAATTCCAACGACCAATTAGTTCCGATAGAAGAACTCACCAATATAGTTAAAGTGCATGGTTTTATTGGCAAACCAGATAAAGCTAAAAAAAGTAGAGGCGAACAATTTTTGTTTGTGAATAATCGTTTTTTTAAAGATAGTTACTTTCATCATGCAATAACAAAGGCATATGAAGGACTTATTCCGGATAAATATTACCCAAGTTATTTCATCTTTTTTGAAATTGATCCCTCTAAAATTGATGTCAATATACATCCTACGAAAACAGAAATAAAATTCGAAGAAGACCGGTTTATATATTCAATTCTCAATAGCAGCGTTCGACAAGCTCTAGGAAAATACAATGTTTTTCCGACCTTGGATTTTGAAATGGATACTGCATTCGATTTACCCACAAACTTTCGTAAGAATGAACCCGTGGAGCCACAGATAAAAGTTAACCCATTATTCAACCCTTTTGAAAACCAGACGGGAAAAACCTCCTCCGGTAATGGAAACGGTTTTAGCAAAGGATTAACTAACCAAGGGTTTGGCCAACAAAAAAATTCCATTACAAATTGGGAGGAGTTTTACAAAATTCAAGAATTAGAGTCAGATGAACAATTAACCATGCCTATTGGGGAAGAACTTCATCGAACAGTAACGGATGCACAGCTTATGTTCCATGGAAGGTATATTTTCAGTACGTGTAAGTCAGGGTTAATGACCATAGATGTAAAACGGGCTTATGAACGAATTATATACTCAGATATAGTCAAGAAATTTATCCATCATCCCCTGTCTAGTCAGGCGCTTCTTTTTCCCATTACAATTGAATTGCAGCGTCTACAACTTGAATGTTGGCAATCGAACGCTTCGTTATTCAAGCAATTAGGTTTTATTGCCAATGTTGATTCTAACGAACTGAATGTGGAGGCAATTCCTTCCATTCTTCAAGTAGAAGCAACCACAACACTCATTCAAGAGTTGATAGAAACCTCGGCACATCAGGATTTGGAAAAGATCGACGTTGCTAGTAAAATGATCGAAAAAATTGCAAAATCGTCAAGTAACAGTATAAGGATTGATTCCGTTGAAGCATCGCAATACTTAATTGAACAACTCTTTCAGTGTGAAGAACACCAATACACTCCTGACGGGAAGATTATTTTATCAACTATTGCTTTTACCGACATTGATTTAAAATTTTAACTATGTTTCAGAATATTCCACAAGTCACGAAAAACATACTTATTCTAAATGTTGTTCTTTTTGTGGCCACGTTCATTTTAGAAGGTCAAGAAATTGATCTTGTTTCGCGGTTCGGCGCGCACTACATAAATTCACCTTTATTTGAACCCTATCAAATTGTAACGCATTTCTTCATGCATGCAGGTTTGCTTCATATCTTTTTTAATATGTGGCTCTTTGTTATGCTTGGTGGTTATTTAGAAAGAATATGGGGTCCCAAGCGATTTTTTATTTTCTATATTTCTTGTGCTTTAGGCGCATTTGCTTTGTACAATGCACTTGGTGTTTATGAACTTGAATTACTAAAAGACGAACTTATATCACTTGGGTATAATATTGATGAAGTTAACGCCACTATTGGAAAGGGGAATTACCTCGATTTTCAATACAACAATATCCAGCCATATCGAGATTATGTAATTAAATCGTTTACCCCCATGGTTGGAGCATCTGGAGCCGTTTTCGGAGTAATGGCAGCCTTTGCCATACTATTTCCGAATACAGAGTTTATGCTCTATTTTGCCATTCCCGTAAAGGCCAAATACCTTGTAGGAATATATTTTCTACTTGAAGTTTTTCTCGCCTATCAAAACAATGCTGGCGATAATACTGCTCACCTTGCACACGTCGGAGGAGCAATTGTTGGTGGGGTTATCGTCTTATTCTGGAGAAAATCAGATCGTACTAATTTCTGGTGATGAATAGTGGTCAAAGAAGTCTCGCCGAAGAAATCAAATTTCAATTGAGATTTGGATTGATGACGCATCGTTTGTTGTTAATCAATCTCTTTGTATTCATCGTAATCCACCTCATAAACGCTATTATTCGATTAGCACTAATCACAGATCCATTTATACTCTCGTTAAATAGAAACTTTTTTTGCTTAGAAACACAGTTATCGCTGTTCTTATTGAAACCGTGGGGACTTATTACAAGCATATTTTCACATTTCGAATTGCTACATTTTCTTCAAAATATGTTAGTGCTGTATTTTGTGGGAAAAATATTTGAAAGTATTTTCGATAAAAATAAATTATGGCTTACCTATATTGTTGGCGGCTTATTTGGCGGTTTATTTGAGATTTTAGCCCATCTTCTATTTCCAGCATTACAAACTAATACAACAGTAATTATTGGCGCCTCCGGGTCGATTATGGCGATATTATCGGCGCTGGCATTCTACAGTCCTAACATGAAAGTTATGTTATTTGGGGTAATTCCCATTCCCATATTTATGATTGCCTTATTATTTTGGTTAGTTGATTTGGTGGGATTATCAACAGGAGACGATAATATTGCACATTTCTCACATTTAGGCGGTGCATTATTTGGATTTTGGTCAGTTCAACGCGTAAATTCGTCTAACAATATATTGGTTATGATAAAACGTTGGTGGACCTCTTTTATAGCGCTTTTCAAGAAGGGTAAAAAAAAATCAGTTCGTGTATCAACTATGAAGTCGGATGAAGATTATGCCTATGAAAAAAAGAAAAGGCAAGAAAAAACAGATAAAATACTAGATAAAATTTCTAAATCTGGATATGACTCCTTAACAAAGGACGAAAAAGACTTCTTATTTAATCAAAGTAAGAATGTCTGATTGGAAAAATAGAATTTGGCGTTTTTCATCTGTGTTTAAAATTCTTTCGATTTTCAGCTTTTTGTCACTCCTGTTCTGTTATGTAAGCCCTTATTTTCATCCCAAAACTCTTTCTTTTCTTCCTTTTGCTGGCTTAACATATCCGTTGATCATCAGTGTTAATTTTGCCTGGTTATTTTTTTGGATTATTCTGAGATCAAAATGGGCTTTATATACGCTATTTATAATTTTACTTGGCGGTAATCTTCATTTTCGTTTTTTTCCGATAACTTTTTATGAAGATACACCTGGTGTAAATAAATTAAAAGTAACTTCTTATAACGTGAGACTATTTGATATTTATAATCCAAACTTCGAAGGGGCACTAAGGAAAAGGAATCAAATTTTTTCATTCCTAAGGTCAAACAATGCTGATGTAATCTGCATTCAAGAATTTTATAGACAGGAAAAACCGACTAGATTTGAGACGATTGATTCGTTATTTGCCATAGTGGGCAACTCAAAATTCTATCACGAAAGAAGTGCTTTTAATAAACATGCCAACCAAAATTTTGGTGTAGCTCTTTTTTCGAAATATCGAATAATTGCAAAAGGTGATATTAAATTCCATACACACAGTGATAGTGATGTCAATTATTGTATCTATGCTGATATTGTTAAAGAGAAAGATACATTCAGAATTTATAATGTCCATCTGCAATCTATTCGGTTAAGTAATGCCTACGAAGGCGACAAAGCACTCATGAAAAATATCGAAGAAAAAAGAACTATCATGGGGGCATATAAAAAATTAAAAGAAGCATTTTTAGACCGCGCTGATCAAGCTAGAACAGTCATTGAACATGTTAACTCATCCCCTTACTCTACAGTAATATGCGGTGATTTCAACGACACTCCCATGTCATATACCTACAATATTTTTAACAGAAAACTAAAAGATGCCTTTAGAAATACTTCGACAGGTATTGGTTCTACATATATTGGAAAAATACCAGCAGGAAGAATAGACTACATTTTTCACACACCTGATTTAAAGTCCAATAATTTTGAAATTCAAGTAAAAGAATTAAGTGACCATAGAGCCATTAGCTGTATTATCTCTAAATAAGTTAAAATGCGAATCGAACTCAATCCATACCACCTTGATTCTAGATTGGTTGACGAGGCTGTTTCAAGATTAAAAAAAGGTGAAATCATTATTTTCCCTACGGACTCTCTTTATGCCATGGGTTGTGACCTTACCAATAAAAAGGCTATCCTAGAGCTTGCAAAATTACGCGGTGTGAAATCAAGTAAAGTGAACTTTTCGCTTATTTGCACAAACATTACGATGGCATCCAACTACGTAAAACAACTTGATCGCTCCACTTTTAAATTAATGAATCAACATTTACCTGGGCCCTTTACTTTCATACTGAATGCGAATAATGATATCCCCCGTTTATTCGATAGCAATAAGAAAGAGGTTGGTATAAGAATTCCTGACAATGCCATTACTCAATCAATCACCGAAAAATTAGGTAACCCTATTGTAGCTTCCTCTTTGCATAACGAGGAGGATAACATACAACCTTACTTCTATGAGCCGGAAGCCATTTTTGAGCATTTTGAAAAAATAATTCCTTTAATAATCGATGGCGGCAACGGACACTTAGAAGGATCTACTGTTGTCGATTGTAGAAATGGGGTTGAAATTATTCGACAAGGTATAGGAAAACTAACATATTAATATGATTCTTATTATTAATTGTGGAAGTACAAAAACACCGTTCATAGAAGAATTGGTAGATATGCATATTGCCTATACCACGATTGGGATTTTAGACATACTTAATCATGACATTTCAGCATACAAGGGAATTATTCTTTCAGGAGCACCCCTCTTAATTACCGAAATCGATATGCATGAATACCTTGACAGTATGAAGTATATTATTTCTTACAATAAACCCGTTTTCGGCATATGCTTCGGACATCAACTCCTAGGATTACATTTTGGATCAGTAGGTGCTAAAATGAATCCAGACCGGGATTTTAGAGAAATTGAAGTTTACGAAAGTTGCCCTCTATTTGATAGGTTACCAAATGTTTTCGAAATGCAAGAGGATCATTGTGAAAGTATTTCCATTGCGCCAAATTTTGTATTAGTAGCCTCATCAGATACTTGTGTAAACGAAGCAATGATGCACGTCAGCCTACCCTATTATGGGGTCCAATTTCACCCTGAAGTATCGGGGAACCTTGGCGCGATAATTATTGAAAATTTTATCATTCATTGTCTGAACCCAAGTCGGTAAAAATCTCAACATTCTTTGAGCCAGGTAGTGATAATTTAGATCAATTCTCTCCTTCTTGACCCGGGAACATATGCAAAATCTTACTTAAAGTAAATTCAAAAAACATAACCGCATAAAAAAGGGTCAGTGATACTGACCCTTTTCAATTCATATGAAAATTTTACATCTTTATAAACTTCGTGTTATCTGTTTGCTTTCCAGAAACAAACTTTACAATATAAGTACCCAAAGGAAGATCTTCGCAATTTAATTGAATCGAATTATCACCTGCCTCCAAACCTTTCACAGTAGAATTTTTTACGATTCTACCAGTGATTGTGTAGACCTGAACCGTTACATTGCCTGGTTTCGCCAACTGAAACTGTAAAGTGGTGTTATCTGTCGTCGGGTTAGGGAAAGCCAATAACTTAGATTTAAATTGAGCACCATTTACATTAGGCGTACTCAAATAACCCGAAGAGCTCCATATTCCACGACCATAAGTACCGAGATATATTTCGCCTGGTCTTCCGTTTCCTTCTGCTGCTGTTCTCCATGACTGTCTTACCTCATACACAGGAGTGCCTTCAAAACCTTCAGATGCATTCGTCCATGTTGTTCCGCCATTTTCAGAAACTAAAACTCCGTTTGACGTACCTATAACCAGCCTATCTGAATCAGTCATATCGATTATTCCATCATAAGAAGCCACACCAGAAACGCTACCCATCACTACACTGGTTAGTCCGTTGGTACCAGCTGTTGAAGCATTGCTTGACCTTCTACTCGAACCACTGAAACCTGCCAGAAGAAGTAAATCGTCGTCGTCATTAGGATTCACGGCAATTCCTTCGTAGCCGGTTGATGAAATCTTGGTAGCCGTAGTGAAAGTTGGGCTTGTAGCGTTTACTCCAGTACCGACGAAAGCGACTTTATCTTTAAAGTCTGCATCAGATGTGTACACAGAACCCAAATTATCAATTCTCCAAACTCCGTTACCTGCAGTGACATAAAGATGATTCAAATCGCGAGAAAATTCCATATCAAACTGAAATCCACCACTAGTTCCAATGCCTCGAGCGACACATACCCAATTGACTGCTGAAACAGAAAAACGTAAAGCATTTCTTGTTCCCCAAAGTTCTCCACCATTGGTATTAACATATACCAAGAACCAAGATTGGTATGGATCTTGAACTTTAAGGGTGTCCCATGCTATATTGTAAGCTACCGTGTCATCACCCATTGTAAAAGTTTCTAATGTTATCGGATTTTGTCCATAATATGTGGTATCGTTACCCAAAATTTGAGTAAGAGAGCTATTGTAATATAATGTGTCATCAAAATACAATGCCGAAGGTGTTACGTAGCTCATTGAATCGCCCGATGAAAAACTTGGAATTCTTATTACAGAACCTGCGGGATAATCCTTAGTTGCCACAAATGTTACAGAATCTTGTGAATTCAAATCATAATATTCAGCAAGAATAAATTCTGTATGGAAGGGATGCAATGGACTACCATCTGTTCCGGCAGGATCATAAGTTCCAGGCAAAATAGGATTGAATGACGTCCATGTTTGTCCTTTGTCACCTGACCTTGATATAGAATTATAGTAGATAGAGGAGAACATCACCTTAGGATTATAGAAAGAAATTTCACATTCAAATCCGTCACCACCGCCCACTTCTCTAAACTCTTGATAAGTAGATAGCGTGTGGTCGTTGTAGAGTGTTCCATTGTCTTGAGCTCCACCCATAACGGCCCCCTCTCTATCGAATGCAATCCCATAGAATTGGGTGACATTGTATCCTCTATTTGCTGGAAAGTAAGTTTGGCCGTAATCTGTAGAAACGCCAACCCCACCGTCGTTACCCGCATAAAAACGATCATTGTCGTCCCATTTCATTTCATGGTTGTCTGCATGAACATACACATCAGAACTCGGTGAAACAAACCACTGAGAAACCTGCTCAAAACCTCCAGAAGGGGGATTATTCACTGCTTGAGTCCATCTCCAAATATCAATTCCACCTATTAAAATTTCTTCAGGGTTATTCGGCAAAACCGAAACGATTGAGTTGTAAGTTCCTTGATCTCTAAAAATATTTAAGGGACCATCAACACCCGAGGCACCTACAAATTGATACCAAGTTTGTCCGTTGTCATGAGAAACATTCATTCCAACAAGGTTACTGTTGGTTCTTACGGCATACAGAGAATATTTTCCATCATTATTTAAAGTTGGTGAAATAGCATATTCTATCCTCGACGCTCCATTCGGAACCAAATTACTTGCGGAAGAACCGGATTTATCGTCAAATGACAATCCTCCGTTTTCGGATACGTATGTTTTATTTGATCCAAAAGCAGCCACAATAACTTGTTCATCTTTTGAAATTTTCAATGCAAAGCAACCTCCTGCGGCTACTGGAACGGTTTCCATAGCTGTTAAACCCACTTTCCATTTTCTCAAGCCTGATGGTGTTGCCATCCAAACATAATCAGAAGCATCTCCACTCACTACCTCAGTGACAGATGAGGTGCCAGAAATTGAATTCCAAGTAGTCCCCTTGTCGCTTGAGTACCAAACTCCATTTCCATTCCAAGACTCTTGATTCGAGCCCGTAGCTACGTAAAGAGTGCCATCTTTTGTCATTGTCATTGACGAAATGAAAGGGCTTGCTCCAGCATTTGCATATTCCTCAACCTTTGTCCAAGTATTTCCTTTGTTCCAAGAATAAAATAAACCACCTGAGACTCCACCTGCCCACAAAATGTTTTGCGTCGGTTCTGTTCTGTCCACACAAATAGCTCTCGTTCTTCCTCCAATATTATCAGGTCCTTGATCAATAAAAGTTATCGACTTGTTCTTATCTATTTTCGAGAAATCTTTTTGAATTTGTGCTAATTTCTCCGGGCTGATAGTCTCTCCAGTTTGTACATCAATGTAGCGGGCTTTCAACCAAGCTGCAGCTTCATCTGATTTTTGAGCGTTCAATGAGCCCAAATCTTTCTGTTGATAAACAGATTCCGATGAACTAAAATTAAGTTCGGAGACCGAAATATAACTGATAATTCCTGTAATAAACACAGTACCAATTAAGTACAATCCTTTTTTCATAAATATCTTTATTAGATTAAACTTTTACAATGCCAAATTAATGATAATTTATTATAAACAACATACAAAAAAAACATATTGTTTTGTTCTGAGAAATAAAATTTTTGAGAAAATCAAAAAACATGCTTTTCGGCATGATAAGAGGACCTTACTAAAGGACCACTTTCTACGTATCTGAAACCCATTTTCAAGCCCTCTTGCCTATAAAAATCGAAGATTTCAGGATGAATAAATTCAACTATAGGTAGGTGTTTGGGTGTAGGTTGTAAATATTGGCCAAGAGTTAAAATATCTACTCCTACCTGTCTTAAATCAGTCATCGTTTCTAAAACCTCATCGAAGGTTTCTCCTAGGCCTAACATTACTCCTGATTTGGTGCGCATTTGACCTTTCTTCAATCGAAATAAAACTTCTAAACTCCTATCGTATTTTGCCTGGATACGAACTTGTTTTGTCAATCTTCTTACTGTTTCTAAATTATGTGAAACTATTTCAGGAGCCACATCAATTATTTTCTGCAAATTTTCCCATTTTCCTGCAAAATCAGGAATGAGTGTCTCCATTGTTGTACCAGGTGATTTTTGACGTATGGCTCTCACGGTTTGAGCCCAAATTTCTGACCCTCCATCCTTAAGGTCATCCCTGTCCACAGATGTTATGACCGCATGCTTAACACCCATTATTTTGACACTTTCAGCAACCCTGCCCGGTTCAAATTCGTCAACTGATTCTGGTTTTCCGGTAATCACGGCACAAAAACCACAAGACCTTGTACATATATTACCAAGGATCATAAAAGTTGCCGTACCCTCCCCCCAGCATTCACCCATATTTGGACAACTACCGCTCTCACAGATTGTATGCAACTTGTGTTGGTCTACCAAGCCTCGCACCTTACGATAATTTTCACCTATCGGCAACTTTACGCGCAACCAACTAGGCTTTTTAATTCGAATGGCTTGATTATTTTCTTCAGACATAAACTAAAAACATTTAATTGGTAAAATTAGTTCAAAATACATTTTGAAAAAACAGATGCTAATAACTTTTACAAGGACTGCATGCATAATGTCTCCTGAATGTTAATTTCGATATTCATAAAGTTTTACTATGACTCAAACTATCGGTATCTTCTGTGGTGGATTTTCCTCTGAATTTGATATATCAATAAAAAGTGCCACTACAATAGCTAGAAATTTACCTTCTTCTTATGATATCTACCTGATCATTGTGAGTAAATCATCGTGGTATGCGAAGCAACATGAAAATCGTTATGCCATCAATCTCCAAGATCTTACGATTCGAAAGGAGGATTTATCGATTAAACTAGACATTGGATTAGTTTACATTCATGGAGAACCCGGGGAGAATGGAAAAATACAGGCACTCTTGGACTTGCACGGAGTCCCTTATTTGAATTCCGGTGTATTAGCATCCTCGCTCTCATTTGACAAATGGTATTGTAACCAGTTCCTAAAATCATTTGGTTTTAATGTGGCTGAATCTATTCACCTTCTCAAAGGTGATTCCTTCGATAAACATGAGATTATTCAAAAACTTGGTCTTCCATTATTTGTAAAACCTTGTGATTCGGGATCAAGCTATGGAATTTCAAAAGTGAATAAATTAGAGGAGCTTACTCCTTCAATCGACAAGGCTTTTGAAGAAGGATCTACTTTAGTCATGGAATCATTTCTCAAAGGAATTGAGGTAACCTGCGGTGTCTATCGCAATAAAAAAGGACTTCAAGCGCTACCACTCACTGAAATAGTCTCAGAAAATGACTTTTTCGATTTTGATGCCAAATACAATGGTAAATCTCAAGAAATAACTCCTGCAAGAATAACTGAAGATAGCAGGGAAAAAGTTCAAGCCATTGCTATTAAAATATATGCGCTTCTGCAATTAAGGTCAATAGCTAGAATAGACTTTATGTTAGTGGGAGATAAACCATACGTAATTGAAGTGAACACTACCCCAGGATTTTCAGATGCATCCATTGTGCCAAAAATGCTAGACGCCGCAGGTATTTCCATAGCACATTTTTGGAAAGAAATAATAGAAAGAGAACTTCAATAAGCCGCAATTGCATTAAGCACTTTTTCCATTTTATCCGTGATTTGCGAAGATGTACAAG
Organism: Lishizhenia tianjinensis; assembly: GCA_945902115.1. GTDB lineage: Bacteria > Bacteroidota > Bacteroidia > Flavobacteriales_D > Crocinitomicaceae > UBA952. The sequence continues at coordinate 21,076 of CAMDLY010000041.1, forward strand.
TAAAATTATTTACGGTAATGGCAAATGCTAATTTTTTACCTGATACCGTTTCAACGTACCCTGCATATGACTTGACCCTGCTGATAGTGCCGCTTTTGGCGTATATTCGTCCTTCCCCTGTTTGCCCTTTGCATAATCCCTTCAGGGTTCCGCTGACCCCTGCCACTGGTAAAGTTTTCTTGAATGATTCCGCACTTTTGGAATTCCACATATAGTTCAGTAAACTAGTAAAATGTTTAGCACTGATTGCATTTGAACGCGACAAGCCGCTACCATCTTGTAAAATGAGCCCTTCTGTTGCTATCTTATCCTTGAAGAACTTGGTGAGCTGAGCCAGAGAGTTTGAAGTGCTGCCATCTCCTGAAATCGCATATCCCAATTGATTCAAAAGTCCCTCAGCAAAAAGATTAACGCTTTTCATATTCGTCCAATAAGCTATTTCCTCTACTGTTTTTCCCTCATGTAGGAATAAAAGCTTCATTGTGGAATAATTCGGGTGCTTAAGTAACGAATTAGTCCTAACAGATTTATATCCATCTTCAACTTGAATACCTGCAGCCATGCACGCGCGGTAAAGTTCCAATGAAATTTGCAACTCCGGATCAGGCATGCTTCCTTTAACTTCAAACGAAGATTGATTACTCGGTAATTTCCCCTCCGCCGATCTATCAAAAGAAAAAGGAGCCCCATACAAATAGGAATTATCCCCACTTACATTCGCTGCATATACGGAGTTTTTATAATTTAAACCAGGTACCTCAGGATAAATGGATACAATTGCGGATTTCGACCCCACAGAAAAGGTTCTGAAGTTCACTTTAACCAGGTTGTCGTATATATTCAATCCTCTGGCGGCTGCCCCGTAATAATTTCCAATATCATTCCAATCCCAACCATCAGGAACTCCAGCATAACCAAATGCTGAACCATCTGCAATTATTGCTCCTTCTATAAATTTTACCCCGAGTTTTTTGAGTGAGTCTGTCCATTGAGCTAAAAAGTCTAACTCTTTACCCTCCGGGGAGAAGTACTTGCTTCCTAAGCTAACATCACCTCCTCCACGAATCCAAATATTTCCTTTAAGAATTCCTTCTTTATTTAACTCGCCCTCTAGATATATTTTTGTATCCGACCGGTGGTTGGCCCCTAAGACTTCAAAGGCAGCTGATGTTGAAAATAATTTTGTGGTAGATGCACTCGTTATTGCCAAATTTGGCTGAAATGAAGCTATTTCTTTTTCATTTTCTAAATTCAGTACATGAATCGAAATAGATGAATTAATGTTTGCAGGATCTTTAACAAATTGGTTAATCGCTTGTTGAACCGGATTTTGAGCTATAGTAATAGATATATTAACTAATATGAATAAAATTAAATTGTAAATTTGTGACGCTTTCATATCGTCTAAGTTCAATGAAAATTTGTCTTGCATGGTAAAGCGATTAACTGAGTTATGAATAACCAACTATTAAAAACTCAAGAATTATACCGAAGATAAGGATGCAGCGTCGAAAAATTAGAGTTTTGAGAATCATAAATAGATTCAATATTGGAGGCCCTACCTATAATGCGACCTTTCTAACAAAATTTCTCTCTGATGAGTTTGTAACAATGCTTGTTGGAGGTTTTCCTGAAGAAGGTGAATCCGATTCGCTACATATCCCAAGAAGTTACGGAATAGAGCCCACACTGCTACCAGAGTTAATAAGACAACCAAATATCATTAGCGATAGAAAAGCACTGTCAAAATTAAAGTCAATCATAAAAGATTTTAAGCCCGATATAGTTCATACTCATGCTTCAAAAGCTGGAGCTCTCGGTAGACAAGCCGCCATAGAATGTAAGGTTCCTGTAATTGTTCATACTTTTCATGGACATGTTTTTCACTCCTATTTTGGAAAATTTAAAACCTGGATTTTCAAAACCATCGAGCGTAGGCTTGCGGCAAAAACAACAGGAGTTATTGCTATTTCATCGCTTCAAAAGGAAGAACTTTGTTGGCAACACAAGATTGCTCCGGAAGACAAATTAACAGTGATTCCACTTGGTTTCGATTTACAACAATTTCAGCAAGACATCAAAGAAAAGCGAATCAAAACAAGAGAAACTTACGGAATTGCAGATGATGAAATTGCCATTGCCATTATTGGAAGACTTTCCCCAATTAAGAATCACAGCTTTTTCATTGACGTAATGGCAAAGGTGCAAAATCACACAACTAAAAAGCTTAAAATTTTCATTGTAGGTGATGGTGAAGAGCGCCCAAGAATTGAGCAAAAAATAGAAAAGGACTGTCCAAACGCTCCAATCGTTTTGACCTCGTGGATAAAGGACATTGCTTCTTTCAATCCGGGAATGGATATTATTTGCCTCACTTCAAATAACGAAGGAACTCCGGTGAGTCTCATAGAAGCCCAGGCCTGTAATGTTGCAGTTGTTAGTACAGATGTGGGTGGCGTAAGAGATATTGTCAGTGAGGGTGATACAGGTTTTATTTGCCCTCCAAACGACATAGATTATTTTGCGAAAAAAATTCTTTTTCTCACCGAAAATGAAAATAATCTAAAAAAAATGTCACAAAATGGTTGGTCTTTCGTAGAACACAAATTCGGATACCAACGTCTAGTAAATGATGTTGAAAATTATTACAAAGAAAAACTGCGTGAAAAAGGCTACACTTTTGCATAGAACATTAAAAACCATCGGAGTATTTATCGTTTTTAATTTTTTATTTTCATCTTGCCAGGTAATTAACTCCAATGCGCT
>CAMDLY010000042.1 GCA_945902115.1 Lishizhenia tianjinensis
ATGCAATAAATGTATGAATAAAATATTAGTTAACTATGTCTTGCCCCAGGAAATAACTTGCCTCAATTAGTTGATAACAATCTTTCTATAAAAGTTGCCTTTTAATCTTGCAAATGGTAAATATTTCCCTGAGGACAGCTACGTGGCATAAATTCTTGTAATGTACTTCTACGCTACCCTATCCCAAAAATGGGTATCTATAATCTGTTGGCGGAACGAAGGTTTCTTTGATAGTTCTTGCTGAAACCCAACGCAATAAATTCAATGGTGCCCCTGCTTTGTCATTTGTCCCCGACCCTCTTGCGCCACCGAAAGGCTGTTGGCCGACTACTGCACCAGTTGGTTTATCGTTAATATAGAAATTCCCGGCTGCATGCTCTAACTTTTTAGTGGCTAAATTGATGGCATAACGATCTTGAGATAGAATAGCACCAGTAAGGGCAAATTCTGATGTCTGATCTACTATATCCAAGGCTTCCTCAAACTTTTCAGCTTCGTAGATATAAACAGTCAACAATGGTCCAAAAATTTCCTCTGTCATCGTCCTAAATGTTGGATTGGTGGTTACAACAGTAGTAGGCTCGATGAAATACCCAGTTGATTTATCGTAATTACCTCCTGTGATAATTTCGGCATCTGCTTGGGTTTTCACGTAATCGATATATCCAGAAATCTTATCAAAAGCCTTTTCGTCTATTACTGCATTGATAAAATTTGAGGTGTCGTCTGGGCATCCCATTTTAAAAGAGGACACTTGTTCAACTAAAATTCTTTTTACCTCAGGCCAAATATTTGACGGAATATATGCTCTCGAGGCGGCAGAACATTTCTGTCCTTGAAATTCAAATGCGCCACGTGACATCGCCGTTGCCACTTCAGCAGGAACAGCAGATTTGTGCGCTATGATAAAATCTTTACCTCCCGTTTCTCCTACAATTCTAGGATATCCCTTGTAGATCTCTAGGTTTTCACCTATTTGGCGCCATAAGTTTCGGAATACACCCGTTGAACCGGTGAAATGTAGCCCAGCAAAATCCTTGTGCTTGAAAATCACCTCGCCAGCAATTTGTCCGCTTACCGTCACCATGTTTATTACTCCATCTGGAACACCAGCAGCTTTAAATATTTCCATGATAACTTGGGCAGAATAAATTTGGGATTCTGCAGGCTTCCACACAACTACATTGCCCATCATTGCCGGAGCAGCTGACAGGTTTGCAGCAATAGAAGTAAAATTAAATGGCGTTAAGGCAAAGACAAAACCTTCGAGCGGTCGGTACTCCAAACGATTCCACATGCCAGGGAGCGACTCCGGTTGATCCTTGTAGATTTGGGTCATATATTGCACGTTAAAGCGGAAAAAATCAATCAACTCGCACGCTGCATCGATTTCCGTTTGAAATACATTTTTAGATTGCGCCAACATAGTGGCAGCATTCATTTTATCTCTGTATGGACCGGCCAATAAATCAGCAGCTTTAAGAAATATGGCTGCCCTATCTTCCCAAGGAGTTGCTGCCCATTCTTTTCTTGCGGCCATCGCACTCGCTATAGCTTTTTCTACATGGTGCTTCTCCCCCACGTTGTAATATCCTAGCACTTTCTTATGGTCGTGAGGTGCAGTTAATTTCTTTTTGTTATCTATCCTTACCTCTTCCGAGCCTATGTAAATAGGCACATCAATCGGTTGCTGATTATACATTTCATGGTATTTCGCCAATAGTGAACTTCTCTCTGAAGAATTTGGTGCGTAGGACTTTACCGGTTCGTTTTTTGCTACCGGGACATTAAAAAAAGCATTAGACATGAGCTTGTTATTTCTTGCAAAAGTAATGATTGTTAGCTATCCTTGCAAAGAACTATTTTTACATTGAAAAAGCCGCTGATTTTCCTTCTAGTTACCCTATGTTGTGTAAATCCGCTTATTTCCTCTCACGCCTCGACACAAAGCTCCTTGTATCACAAAGAGCAACCGTTAAAGCTATGGGAAAGATACATTGAAACAGACATCGATTCATGTAAATCACTTGCCCTTCACTTACGCAAAAATTGTGAGAATAGTCCATATGAGGCGGCTGTCTATCATCTTATTTCTGGTTCTTATCTATCAAGAATAGGCGCCTTTCAAGAAGGAATTCACCAACTGAAGCAAGCAAAAAGTTACTTTTTTCAACTTCAAGACTTCGAACTTCTGTCAAAAATACTTAACGAAATTGGTATCGCTTTTCAATTATCTGGAAATACGCACGAGGCAAGAACCTACTACAGGCATTCGATGGAGGCAGGTCGAAATTCGGACAATAAGCTACACGCGGTACTTGCAGAAATCAACCTTGCGAAATTAGCTATTGAAGAAGAAAAATATGACCAGGCTTTCGAACATTTGCAACATTATATTTCTGTTATTAAACCACTTGAAAAATTTGATGCACTTGCCAATGCACATGCTGCCATGGTAGACCTTTTTCTTTCAAAGGACGACATACCAAATGCGATATACTATTGTAAAGAACAACAGTATTACGCGGGAAAAACTAACAATCGGAACACCTATATCAAAGGGTTGACAAACGGTGCTATTCTTGCTTATTATTCTTCCGATTTTGAGAAAGCTAGTCAACTCTTTAAGCGTATTCTCTCCATGCGAAAAAATCAAGATCACCCCTTAAAATTGGCAGAGGCTTATTTCAATTTAGCAGGCTTATACATTGAAAATAAGCCCATAATTTCGAGATTATATTTAGACTCAGCAGCTGTTATAGCTGATAGAAATAAGCTTTTTTCTATGGAAGAAGATATTCTCTTGTTTCGGAAAGAAGAATTCAAGGACTCAACAACTACGAAAGCACTTGTCGCCTTGAAAAAGAAAATATCAATGGAAAATCAGTTAATGATTAAAACCTTAAGCCTCGATGATCAGAAATTTCTTAAAGAATCAGGAAAACTAAGTTTCTCTCTACTCACGTACCTATTAATCGGAATAAATATTATACTGATTATTGTGACTTTTTACAATAAATATTATCGGATAAGGGTAAGAAAACCATGACCAGAAAATTCTTCACCGTTCAACGCTTTCGCCTTGAATTTATAAAAGTATGTTCCATCTGTAGCTTCCGAACCGTCGGGCGTTTTCCCATCCCAACCGCCATTTATGTCCTCAATTTTAGCCATGGGATTTCCCCAGCGATTGACTATAACTAATTCGATTGATTCCATGTTTTTGGTGTCAATCATCCACGTTTCGTTTGCGTCATCTCCATTCGGTGTAAATACATTTGGAACGAAAATCCATGGCTCCGCAGTAACAGTTATGAGTGCAGAAATAGAGTCAGCACACAATCCATTTGAAGCTACCAACCATACTGTGTAAGTCCCCATATTTAAATAGGTGCTTTGTTGTGCACTCAAATCATTAATTGACAAGGATTGACCATTTCCAAAATTCCAAAAATACGCATTGGCGTTCTGACTAGTATTGAAAAAATCTACCTCTAATGGAATATCGCCATTAGGTGGTGTAGCGGTAAATTGAGCCACAGGAATAGGAAGTCCCGTAATTGTTAGAGAGGCAGTACTCGAACATCCGTTTGCATCAGTGCCTGTTACAGTGTATACTTGTGTCCCGTTGACAGTCAACGCTACCCCATTCGTTGCTCCGTTGCTCCAGCTATACGTGCCGTTAATCCCCGCACCTGAGGCTTGCAGTACAACTGATTCACCAACACACACGGTTTGCGGGTTTCCTGCAGTAATTATTGGATTATTATTCACGTTGACTACCACTGAATCAGAAGTGATACATCCTGATGCACTTGTGCCGGTTACATAATAAACTGTCGTCTGGGTTGGATTGAACGGTATCCCGTCTAAAACACCTCCAGACCAAACATTATTGGGTGTTCCCGAAGCTGTTAAGGTAATCTGTCCGCCTTGGCAAATTGATACAGGTAAGCCAGCATCTACAGGGATATTCGGATTGACAATAACTGTTGTATTTGCTGGTTGGCTTGAACACCCATTTATTGTGTAAGTAACCGTATAAAGGGTGGTTATATTTGGCGAAACTAATACTTGAGATGTTGTTAAATTACCTGGCTGCCAACTGTAAGTACCTCCCAATTGAGAGACCGTAGTTGTTAATGTAGTGGATTGACCTTCACAAATTTCTGGTGCTTCATTTATAGCAATAGTAGGATTGGGATTAATAGCCACTTGAAGGGCTCCATTCAATGCACATTGTCCAACATTTGGAGTAAATGTGTAGGTGGTATTTACTTGATTATTGATAGCCGGTGACCAAGTTCCTGTAAAACCTTCTAAAGAACTTGATGGTAACCCAAAAGTATTACCAACGCAAAATGGACCTATTGAGTTGAAGGTTGGAACAGCAGGAGGACCCACGTTTACAGTCATCGTTTGCGGAGATGCGCACTGTCCATTAGTTGGAGTAAAGGTATAGGTGGTCGTCGATGTATTATCGATAGCGGGTGACCATATTCCGCTTACACCATTATTTGATTGAGAGGGCAAGATAAAATTAACTCCAAGACAAACTGGGACTTGCTGCGTGAATAAGGGTATTAAAACAGGGTTAATCGTTATTGTCATCGTTTGAGTGGTGGCACATTGCCCTGCATTTGGCACAAAAGCGTAAGTACTCGTGCCGCTGGTTCCCGAGTTAATACCAGGCGGACCCCAAACTCCGTTGATACCCTCCAATGAGGTATTTGAAAAAGCGGGAGCCGCAATACCCTGACATAGTGGTCCTATTTGATTGAAGGTTGGTATTATCTGGGGGTTTACAACAATTGTCATAGAAGAATTTGTTGCACATTGACCGGGATTTGGGGTAAACGTATGAACGATATTCCCAGAAATTGAGGTTGATACCATTGCTGGATTCCAAGTTCCTGTTATACCTTCATTTGACGTTTCAGGTAATATAACTTGAATGATAATATCATTCTGGCAATAAGGACCCCATTGACTAAAGGTTGGATTAACTATACTGCCCACATTGACAGTCATTGATGCTGGATTTGCACAATGTCCTGCAGTTGGAGTGAATGTATAAACAGTGGTCATTGTATTGTTTATTGCTGGTGACCAAGTTCCTGAGATACCATTATTCGAAACTGCAGCTAGGGTGAAAATTTCTCCTGAACATATTGGTGGTACTTGAGTGAACACCGGCGTTATAAGGGGGTCAACTGTTACTGTCATTATGGCTGTATTTGCACATTGACCAATCGATGGTGTAAATGTATACGTAGTCGTCGCCGTATTGCTGATCGCGGGCGACCAAGCACCATTTATACCGTTATCAGATGAGGGTGCTAAAGTAAAAGAGCCTCCTGAACATATTGGCGATACCTGAGTGAATATTGGTGTGATCAATGGATTAACCGTTACTGTCATTGAAGCTGCAGTAGCACACTGTCCTGTTGTTGGTGTAAAAGTATACGAAGTAGTCGATGTATTGTCAATCGCGGGTGACCAAGTACCCGTAATACTGTTGTTCGACGTCGGAGACAAAGCAAAAACCTCGCCTGAGCAAATTGGTGCTAACTGAGTGAATGTCGGTGTGATCAAAGGGTCAACCACTATAGTCATTGAAGTTGTATTGGCACACTGTCCAACAGTTGGTGAAAAAGTATACGTGGAGGTACTTGTATTGTTAATCGTGGGAGACCAAGTTCCGTTAATGCTATTGTTAGAAGTTGTAGGTAAAGTAAACGAACCTCCTGAACATATTGGCGATACCTGAGTGAATATCGGTGTTTCCAATTGATTGATCGTTACAGTCATTGAGGCTGTAGTAGCACACAGCCCAGCTGTTGGTGTAAATGTGTAGGTAGTGGTACTTGTGTAGTTGATCGCGGGTGACCAAGTCCCGGTTAGGCTATTGTTAGAAGTTGTAGCTAAAGTAAACGAACCTCCTGAACAAATTGGCGACACTTGAGTGAAAGCTGGAATCGTAGGTGCATTGACTGTAACCGTCATGGTTGTATTTGTTGCACATTGACCAATCGATGGTGTAAATGTGTAAGTCGTAGTCGCTGTATTATTAATTGCTGGCGACCATGTTCCGTTGATGCTGTTGCTTGAGGTAGGTGGCAAGATGAATGAACCGCCAGCGCATATTGGCGCTATTTGCGTGAAATTCGGTAAGGTAGCGGGGTTAACCGTTACAGTCATAGTTGCACTGTTTGCGCACTGACCCGCGTTGGGTGTAAAAGTGTAGGTAGATGTTGTAGAATTATTTATGGCTGGAGTCCATATTCCGATAACACCATTATTTGAGGTGCTAGGTAAGGTAAATGACGTTCCAGCACAAATGGGCGCAACTTGAGTGAAAACGGGAGTGATTGTTGTAGAGTTGTTTACGACCGTAACAGTTTGTGTAATAGGTGGAGTACATGCGCCCGCATCATCCACCGTAACAGTATATGTGCCCGGTGCTAAACCTGTTGCTGATGCTGTAGTTTGGGGGGGGGTAGTATTCCAAGAATAGGTGTAAGGTGGATATCCTGCACTAACATTTGCGGTGGCAGTCCCATCGTTTCCTGCACACGAAGCTGCTGTGGCTGTGGTAGTTGCTGTTACAGAATTTATACAATCTAAAAAGTCTATAAACACGCCTGAATCGAAAATTGGATCTCCCGCGTCGGCAATAGCTAATTTAAAATGATACGATTGACATGGAGTAACAGATACATTTCGAGTAAGGACAGTCGTAAAAGCGTCTAATACTATCGAAGTACCGGCAGAATTATTAATATAATATGCCGAATTCAAATTAGCATTTACATTATCAATACTCACAATAGTAGTATTATTTGGTAAGGTTGCGACGTTAGTATTATTGTAATTTCCTCCTGATGGATTTGGTCCGGTAACGAAAAAACCAAAAGCGTCATTATACCCTGAACTAACCCATTCAGGGTACTCCTCCGAACCAAAAACAAAACGTATCTGCAAAGTTGTACAAGCTGGTACTATGTCAAATTCTAAAATACAGCAATCATAATCAGCTAGTGGTTCTAAACTACCAAGTTGCGCATCATTACAATTTCCTCCCGGGCTATCAGTACTCCAAAATGTACTACCAGCTCCGTTGAGAGTATTTACATTCCCGGTTGTTAGCACAATTCCTGAAGGGATTCCGATATTAGTTGATGCACCATTCGTGAAAGTACCATACGCATTTGATGGACATGTAATTGTAGCATTACTCACTGTTAGACCACCCCCAATCATAGCATTTACCACGGCTGTTGCCGTACCTCCTTGGTTGGCAATAATTAATTGTGCGAATGAAAAAGAAGAAAATGAAAAAATATAAAAAACGAGAACCGAAAAGCGCTTCATTTTTTTAAGTTTTGTTTAGTTTGCTTACAAACGTAAAATCACAGCGTTAAGTTGCATTAAATGAATCATTACTTTTGTACATATGTTCTTAGAACGAATTCAACTTCACAATTTTAAAAATTACCACTTTACAGAAATCGAACTTTGTGAGGGTATAAATGCGTTTATTGGTAAGAATGGTAGTGGTAAAACCAATGTTTTAGACGCCATTCATTATTTGAGTATGTGCAAGTCTTATCTCAACACAATTGATCGTCAAAATGTAAAATTTCAGGAGGTGTTTTTCAGTATTTTCGGCGACTGGCAGCACGAAAAAGAAAAATATAATCAACAATGTTCTTTCAAAATTGGCGGAAAAAAGACGGTTAAACTCAACAAAAAAGAATATGACAGGATTTCGGAGCACATAGGAAAGTTTCCCGTGGTTTTTATCTCGCCTTATGATATTGATTTAATTTCAGAAGGCAGCGAGACGAGGCGGAAATGGATTGACGGTATATTGGTGCAATTAGACAAGAGATACCTTGACGATTTGATCCGGTATCATAAAGTCCTAGAGCAGCGAAATGCCTTACTTAAAAATATGCATGAACACCGGATATTCGATAGAGAATCTATTGAAATTTGGAATATTTCTTTGGTTGAAACAGGAAATAGAATATTTGTGAAAAGGAAAGCCTTTCTTGAGGAATTTATTCCCGTTTTCAATGATTTTTATCATCAGCTAGTGGATGACAATGAAAATACCCAAATCTCTTACAGATCGCAACTTGAGGACCAAGACTTTTCGGAAGCTTTAATTGCTTCGGAAAAAAAAGATGCCTACACACAATACACAAATGTTGGGATTCATAAAGATGACTTAAGCTTCAGTATTTCAGAATATCCAGTAAAAAAATTCGGATCACAGGGACAACAAAAATCATTTTTAATTGCTCTTCGCCTCGCACAGTTTGATTGGATAAAAAAACAAAAAGGATATACGCCTATTTTATTGTTGGATGATATATTTGACAAACTCGATCATTCTCGCGTGGAGAAATTAATTTCATTGGTAAGCACTAAATATTTCGGACAAGTTTTTATCACAGATACTGACGAAGAGCGCATGCGTTCTCTTTTATCCAAGATTTCATCCAAGAAAAAACTTTTCATGGTCGATAGGTCCGAAGTTATCAATTTACAGTAAATTTAGCTCATGGCAGAAGATCACAGAAGATACGGAGAGGGACAACCGTTAAAAGAGGTTATTGATAGATTGATGAAAGCTTACGGAATGGAGTCTCGTATGAGAGAACTTGATATTGTTCAGTCCTGGCCGGACTTAATGGGGCCCGCTGTCGCGCAGAGAACAAAGGAAATCAGTATACGGAACAATAAGCTGATACTCAAAATTGATTCTTCTGTAATGAGAGAGGAATTACTTATTGGTAAACAAATAATTATTGATAGAGTAAATGATTTTGCAGGAAAAAATGTAATCTCAGACGTTTGGTTTTCCTAATTATCTTTCGAAAATTGAAATAACCAATTATACAACTCATCTGTTCTGAACGCCCTTTCTAAGGCACCATGACTGGCACCCGCGTGAACAGTATATTTTAGGTTTTCTCCTCCGTTGCAATTTTTTATTGCTCTCACCATTTTTTCAGATTCCGAAATTGGGACAGCATAGTCTTTCGTTCCGTGCTGTATCCAAATTGGTACTTGTGCTAGGTCACATCCATCCTTAGTGTTTCCTCCTCCGCACAAGGCTACTGCGGCAGTTACTATTTCTGGATAGGCTCCTGCAAAACCAAGAGTTCCATATCCTCCTAAACTCATTCCTGTAACATATACTCTGTTAGAGTCAGTATCGAAAGTTCTTTGTACAAATTGTAAAACGGAAAGAACCTTGTCTGGCTCCCAAGATTTTCCTGCTAGCACCTGAGGCGCCACAACAATCGCCGGAATTTTTCTTCCTTTTTCTATTTCATGTATGACTCCATAGCGTTTTACCATATCCAAGTTGCTCCCTGACAAACTTCTTCCGTGAAGAAAAATCAAGACCGGTGGTTTACTCTTAAGGATAGAATCTGCTGGTAAATGCAACAAGAAAGGGTATTCAGCTTGACTGTAAATAGCTTTCAATTGAGCGGACAACTGAAATGAAATAAAAAGCAAACTAAAAAGAAATATTTTCACGACGCAAAATTACCTGAAAATCAAGGAGGTAGAATGTTTAAATATCAACAATGGTATTATTTTTACCAACAATCAACGAATTCTAGGTAGCTTTACTTTGTTGGAATCTGATATTGGTGCAAACGAATACCCAACACTAATTCCAGCGCCTATTCCCCATTTAGTGGAAGCTACTTTTCGCGATTCAATAAAAGTATTTAGCGTTAATCCATTTGAACTCCAATATGTCAACTTTCCCCCGAATGACATAGCATATTTCCACTCTGAATATGCCCACTTCCTCGACCAAACGTAATCTACTCCAACGAAATTACAATACGGAGCAAGATCCCAATGGTAGTTCACCGGAATATGATAGGATACTCCGTCGGGTAATAATGCAATTAACAAGCCTCCTACACTTGTCCACCTAGACAACGAAAACTCTTCTGTAAAGCCAAAAGGATTGAAGGCAGCGTCATACACGATTCCTGAAATAATTAGCAAGGGGCCAACAATTGAACCCATTGAACCGTGAATGTGATTAAAATCTCCTCTTCTCTGATATTCAAAGTTATAATTCAGTGCCAACCCTCCCCTGAATATATATTCAGCAGATGCGCCAATATTGATAAAAGAAGTAGAATCCATGTATCCTCCGCTTGATTTTCCCAATACATGCCAACGGCTCGATGTCAATTGTGCTAGGAGTGTAGACATGGAAAAAGAAAGAAAGAGAACAAATAGGGTGCTTTTCATTTTTTATTGTTTTCAACTTTATATGATATGCCAATCCCCAATACTGACTTAAATTGTGTCCTAGGGCCAACCTTGCCTTTAGCATCCCTAATATTAATGTCATCATCGTAAATCAAATTCCACTGAGCACTCGAAGTAAACAAAGAATTCACTCTAAATATAAATATAAGTTCTGCATTGACATCAATATTTTGTGGGTTGTTGGTATAATTGCTAAATAACTCCAACTTCGACTTCATTTCTACATTCTTCATTAATACCTTATTATATTTCATTTTAAAGAAAGCCCCATATTCAATTCGACTTCTATTTCCTGGAAGTACACCAAATGCACCTATTGATGATAAACTATCGTCCAAAACAAATGTAGCTTTTGAAGCCATCGGCGAACCAAATATGGAAAAATTATCGTCCCTTATATAATCTGTACCTAAGGCAAAATTAAAATACCCAGGCGCCATAAATCTGGAAACAAAATTCACATCGGTGGGCTTGGTAAATCCTTTAACAAACTGGGTTTTGAACCCTTGAACAAAAGAAACAAAGTGCTTTTTTGAAAATTTTACCCCATACGAGGTAGATAAATCGATGCGATCATCTGTTTTTTGAATTGGGTTGGTTAGTTCTGGATCAAAATACAATATACCGCCCAATGCCAAATTAAAATCTGAACTCCAATTCAGTTGATCTTTTGAAAAATAGGCGCTCGCTGAAACAGAACCTATGAGTGATATATTATTCTTCCCTCCTGCATTCCAATTGACGAATGAAGATTGTGTGCCATTTAGTCCATAGAGAGACTTTAGTTTCCAATATTTTGTACTGTCTGATTTTGTCTGAGAAAGGAATTTCTGATTAAAACAGAACAAAAAGAATATAAGAACTGTAACTTTGCCACACATGATTACAACAAATTTAACGCTCTCTTCGTGTTTCGTATTTTTTTTGACGATATTTTTCATTTCTGAACCTTTAGCTCAAGAAACAGAATACCAAAACCTAACAAATTGGGCGGTTCATCCTTCTCTAACTAATCGTGTATTTGAAGGATATGTAAAAGATTCGGCAAACATTGAGAAAGTTGATGTTTTTTATATTTATCCAACCATGTTTTTAGATAAACAAGACCTACGTTGGAATATTCCAATTGACGACTCGGTTTTCCAAAAAAGAGTATTGGAAAACGCAATAAAATTTCAAGCATCCGCATTTGCAGAAGGCGGAAGAATGTTTGCTCCGTATTATAGCCAAGCACACATTAGAGCCTACCGTAATCTTGAGAACGGGGGCAGAGATGCCTTATTGTTGGCCTACGGTGACATTCGCGCTGCCTTTGTTCACTACTTAGCAAACTACAACAACGGACGCCCAATAATCCTAGCGGGACACAGTCAAGGCTCCACACATATCATGTTACTGCTAAAAGAGTTTTTCGATGACAAACCGTTACAAAAACAACTTATAGCTGCATATATTCCGGGAATTGGGTTATCAAAAGACGAATTCAAGACCATTTCGTTGATGACTGAACCTACACAAACAGGAGGCTTTGTTACGTGGAATACCTTCAAAAAAAAAGTGAATAAAGAAAAATTTGAGCTGTGGTACAAGGGCAAATGTGTAGTTAATCCTGTAAGTTGGAGAGTAGATCAGGCGACAAGATCGGAGCATAAAGGTTTTCTATTTAGTAATGGAAAACTTTATCCTAATTCGTTTAGCACACATGTTATTGACGGTGCAATATGGATCAGTACCCCGCATTTTCCCTACAGAAAATTAGCCTGGACGATGAATGATTACCACATTGGTGACATTAATTTATTTTGGTTGGATATTCGAGAGAATATCGCTGTGAGAATTAAACAATTTTTAACTAAGATATAATTCGTTAATAAACTATTAAAACTCTTTTGTTTTTTGCTTGTTACTAGATTGTATATCCCATTCAAGCATCTTATATTTGCAACCATTTGAAACCCCAATTAAACCATGAGTAATTTCTCTAAAAGACATATCGGTCCAAACCAAAAGGAACGTCAAAGTATGTTGGAAAAGATAGGTATAGGCTCTATCTCAGCATTGATTGACAAAACCATTCCAGCGCACATCCGCCTAAACCGTGAACTTTCTATTGATCCTGCAATGTCTGAGCAGGAGTATCTACAACATGTCATATCCCTGGGTAATAAGAATCAAGTATTCAAATCTTTTATAGGTTTAGGTTATCATGAAACTATTGTGCCCTCTGTTATTTTGAGGAATGTACTCGAAAATCCAGGGTGGTATACCGCATACACACCTTACCAAGCGGAAATTTCGCAAGGAAGATTAGAGGCATTACTTAATTTTCAAACAATGGTATTGGAACTTACCGGTCTTGAAATTGCAAATGCTTCGTTATTGGATGAAGGTACTGCTGCGGCTGAGGCAATGATAATGTTCTACAACTCTAGAAGTCGAAATGACATCAAGGAAGGAAAAAATAAATTGTTTATCAGCGAAAATGCATTTCCACAAACAAAAGATGTTGTCCTAGGAAGAGCATTGAATTTAGGTATAGATTTGCACATTGGTAATCCAGAAAATTTTAAAGACGATGGTACTTTTTTTGGCGCTATATTACAATACCCTGATGCCAATGGAGTTATTTGTGACTTAAAAAGTCTACTCGAAAGATTCAAGTCTACGCAATTGCAGGTGGCGGTATCAGCAGATATCCTTTCGCTAGTTTTGTTGCAATCTCCTGGTTCATTGGGAGCGGATGTAGTTTTCGGAACTACACAACGCTTTGGTGTACCGATGGGATATGGTGGCCCACATGCCGCTTTCTTCGCCGCCAAGGAGGATTATAAACGAAATATGCCCGGAAGAATAATTGGCGTCTCTAAAGACATTGATGATAACCTCGCTCTTCGCATGGCACTTCAAACACGAGAGCAACACATTAAGCGCGATAAAGCAACATCAAATATATGCACAGCTCAAGCTCTTTTGGCTGTAATGGCGAGTATGTATGCTGTTTATCATGGTCCCGACGGAATGAAACAAATTGCATCGCATGTTCATCAGTTAGCAAATACCTTGTTTAATGGTTTGCAGGCGAAGGGCGTAACACTTAGATCCAATCATTTTTTCGATACAATTTGTATTTCAGGACTAGATCAAAACATAATACGTCAGAAAGCTGAGTCTCTTGAGATGAATTTCAACTACGTACCGAATGGAGATATTACTATAAGCATTGGTGAGCCTCACACGAACGATGATGTTGTTAAAATTCTTTCCGTTTTTGACGCAAAGACAATTGATTCAGCATCACATTTACCGAAAGCATTTCTTCGACAAGACGCTGTCTTTTCACATGCCGTATTCAGCTCTCATCATTCAGAGTCTAAAATGATGCGTTACCTGAAAAAACTAGAAAACAAAGATCTTTCTTTGGTTCACTCAATGATTCCTCTAGGCTCATGTACCATGAAATTAAATGCCGCGAGTGAATTAATACCTATTACCAATCCTCAGTTTGCAAATATGCACCCATTTGCGCCGTTGGCTCAAGCACAAGGGTATCACGAAATGTTTGCTCAATTGGAAAAGGATCTCGCTGAATGTACTGGTTTTGCAGGTGTTTCTCTTCAACCGAATTCTGGAGCCCAAGGAGAATATGCAGGTCTTATGGTCATTAAAGCCTACCATGTTTCAAGAGGAGATGTGCACCGCACAAAAATGATTATTCCGTCCTCTGCACATGGAACCAACCCAGCATCAGCTGTTATGGCGGGATTTGAAGTTGTAGTAACCGGCTGCGATGAGAATGGAAATATTGACATCGAAGAATTACGCAGAGTTGCCATTGAATTAAAAGATAATCTAGCAGGACTCATGGTTACTTATCCTTCCACGCATGGTGTCTATGAAGAAGGAATACAAGAAATAACTAGTATCATACACGAAAATGGCGGCCAAGTGTATATGGACGGTGCAAACATGAATGCACAAGTAGGATTAACAAATCCAGGAAATATTGGTGCGGATGTATGCCACTTGAATCTACATAAAACATTTGCTATTCCTCATGGTGGTGGTGGTCCGGGTATGGGGCCGATAGGGGTTGCTTCGCATCTAGTTCCTTTCCTCCCGGGAAATCCTTTGGTAAAAACTGGCGGAATGCATGCTATCCACGCTGTTTCTTCTGCACCATACGGCAGTGCACTGATTCTACTAATTTCTTACGGCTATATTAAAATGTTGGGGGCTGAAGGTCTGCGTGAGTCGACCGAGATAGCTATCCTTAATGCGAATTATATTGCGAGTTCATTAATTTCACACTACGACACACTTTACAGTGGCAAGAACGGAACAGTGGCTCATGAAATGATACTTGATTGCAGAGACTTTAAGCGAACTGCTGATGTGGAAGTTGCTGATATTGCTAAAAGACTCATTGACTTTGGTTTTCATGCACCAACAGTGTCTTTTCCGGTAGCTGGGACTCTCATGATTGAACCTACTGAATCAGAGGACAAAGAAGAATTAGACAGATTCATTTTGGCAATGATAAAAATCAGAGAGGAGATTCGAGAAATTGAAAACGGTCATACAAGCAAAGAAAATAACCTATTGAAAAATGCACCCCATAACGCTGACTGCATCATAAACAAGGATTGGAACTATCCTTATTCGCCTCAAGAGGCAGCTTTTCCTCTTCCATACTTGAAAGATGTTAAGTACTGGGTTCCTATCAGACGTGTTGATAATGCCTTTGGGGACCGCAACTTGATTTGTTCTTGTCCTAGTGTAGAATCTTATGCAAATGCCTAAATGAAACTCGATATCTTGGCCTTTTCAGCACATCCTGATGATGTAGAAATCTCTGCAGGCGCCACGCTGCTAAAATATGTCAAGGAAGGAAAAAGAATTGGTATTGTAGACCTAACTTCTGGTGAATTAGGCACAAGAGGAAATGCGGAAACGCGAATGGCGGAAGCCCTAGAGGCTTCAAAAAAGATTGGGTTAACTGTTAGGGAAAATTTAGGATTGAAGGATGGATTCTTCGAAATTAACGAAGTCAATAAATTGGCTGTCATTCAGAAAATTAGAAAATATCAACCTACTATTATTTTGGCAAATAGTATTTCCGACCGACACCCTGATCATGGTCGTGCAGGACAATTAATTTTGGAAGCTTCATTCCTTTCTGGGTTAAGGAAAATAGAAACTTTTGAAGGTAGTATACAACAAGATGTATATAGACCATCTATTGTGTTGCATTATATTCAAGATAATTACATAAAACCTGATGTGGTAATGGATGTCACTGATTTTGTGGAAGAAAAAATTGAATTAATAAAATGTTATAAGACCCAATTTTACGATCCAAAATCTGGGGATCCAGAAACCCCGATTTCCGGTGTAGAATTCTTTGATTTTTTAAGAGGAAGAATGTTAAGTCACGGAAGATCAATTGGTGTAAAATCCGCGGAAGGATTTAATACCTCAAGACAATTAGGAATTAGTGATCTATTTCACTTAAAATAAAAAAAACTTTCATTAATTAACGAAAGTTTTCTACTATAGATATTTTGATTTTTAGAATTGACTTAGACTTTCCGTAAAAGAACAGGGACTTCTTATGTATACAATTGAGAATGGCCTAAACTAATAAACTCTTATCAAACTAGAAAATGAAAACTGCCTCTCCAAGCAGTATGGCCTCCTCGCATACATAAGAAGTAACCTGCGTCTCTCCTTATTTCTGATACCAATTTATGTCAAGAAATCCGATTGCAGATCGTGAAATGAATATCGACCAAATAAATTTGATTAATTGATGAATTTCAGTGAATATCGAATTTATGCACAATTATTCTACAACTTCTATTGATGTGATTTTAGAAAAATATTGATTAAATATTTTTACCAAATACTTCCCAGCATAGAGGGTAGAAACGTCAATATAACCAATTGTGCTACCCTGATTTATCATCTGCGTAGCAAGTAATTTTCCTGTCATATCGAATAACTCAATATAAGTAGTTTGTGTATTTAGACCATTCAATTGAACGACAAATAGATCATTAGAAGGATTAGGAAATATACTAACCGAAACCTCTTCGTAACCTGATGTCGAGGCCGAGGATGGTGTATAGGTACTGACTGTTTCTGAGATGCTCGTCACTTTCGATGCTGTTTTATTACCAAAGAATGTTGGTCCAACAACATACGGATACGCTGAATTCCAGTTTTCATCGACGGTTGCAAAATAACAATAAATGCCGTTAGGATACTCCGGAGTTTTGCAAAAACGCCCATTGTGCTCATCTAAATAATCTCCTTGGCCTGGATGAGATATAAACTCATAATCCTCTCTGAAATAACCTAATGGATAAGTGCTATTAATGGCAGGGCCATCAGCCACATCTGTACCATCTGCCCAAGTAGAACGAATATTAATATTTCGTAATTGATAGCCGGACTTTATACGCGTTATTCCACCTGTTCCGTCGATATTCTTAAAGCCATAAGCACCATAAATTGGAAATCCATCATATGCATAGCCTATTAAAGGTGAATGTGCGATTGAGTCAATTGAGTATAAACCGTCTGCGTCATATAAATCACAAATAGTACTTATAACGTTCAAATCCAATTTAAAGGCACTTGGGTTTTGATGATGGTGATAATTCCCCATTGCAGGATGACCTTTTGAGCAATCAAATCCCGGTTTTTCAGCAGGAATAGCATCTCTATTCCAAGGCATAGTAGCGCCTGGTCCTCCTGGGCAAGGTGTTAATCCGGGGCCTCCGCAGAGCGAATTACTCGATGTATTCCATGCTACTCCATCCCTGTAATCAAATAGGGCCACTCCGTTGATAAAAATCCCTATATTTCCTCCTGTAGTTGCAGTGGGATTACCTGTATTTTGAGCAGGATTCAATGGGATTTTAAAAATTGCGTTTTGACTCTGAGCTTGTGATGGATTTCCATCCTGAAATGGCCCTGTAACATAACCAGGTATTCCTTTCGTGGAGACATAAACCCAATTCGTTGAGTACTGAACTGCCTGACAATTGATCAGAATGTTATTTGCTATTGGGGTAGAGTTTCCTGTGCTATAATATGTTCCCGTTTGCGCAGTGTTTTGAAGCCAGGAAGTAATCGCAGGATTTAATTGAGCATTTGTGTTTTGGCTTATTGCTACCAAAATCAAAAAAAATAATTTTTTCATGTATTATTGTTTAGTTTATATGTTTGATGCCGTGTATCGTTAAAACTTGCACTATCTCTCTTCTTTTGGAAACATAAATTCCCTGTTATAAAGAAATGATTTATCAGTTAAAGTCTTTAAAAACGAAATTATATCTTTTTGTTCTTCATCCGTAAATGGCTTCTTAATATTCTTCAGCTCTTTACTCACGCTTACTTTACTCTTTGGAATACTGCTGTAATGCTGAAGCACCTCTTTGAGTTTTTTCATGCGCCCATCGTGCATATAGGGGTAGCTAAATTCAATATTTCTAAGGGTCGGGACTTTAAAGAGTAAAGAGTCCCGTTTTTTTCCACTTATCAGCGCATGACCAGCATCTTTAAACTCAACGTCGTAGGATAGACCATTTTTCTTTAATTCTCCGGATGTAAAAAGGGGTTCTGTGTGACAACTGGCGCAGTTTTGCTGGAAAAGACGGTATCCCTTGCTCTCTTGCACTGAGAACTGTTCTTTCCCATTCTTTACTCTATCGTATTTTGAATCAGCGGAAACCAATGATACTGTAAATGCGGCAATTGTCTTCAATAAATAAGGTGTGTAAATTACTGAATCTCCCCAAACCTCTTGAAATCTCTTTTTATAAAATGGTGAATTGTTTAGTCTTTTAAGCACCTCTTCCATGGTATTATCCATTTCTTTGGGGTGAGTTATAGGATTTATTGAATGGCCATTAAGGTTTCCTACACCCCCATCCCAATTAAATTGATCAAGCCACGCAAGATTTATTAATACCGGAGAGTTTCTCGTTCCTACTAAACCGTTAATTCCATGAGCCTGGGCGTGATCAACATGGGTAAAGCCAGAAAATTGTATGTGGCACGAAGCACAAGATATTGTACTATCCCTAGATAAAATTGGATCATAGAACAAACTTCTCCCCAAGGCAAATTTATCTTTAGTGAGTGGGTTCCCTTCGAAATAATAGGATGGCTCAGGCCAGTCCGAAGGGACAAAAAAAGGTGGCTCTTCCTCCACAGTGCGCCAAAGAGCGAAACTAAAAAAAAGATACACTAAGAATTTCTCAATCATGTCGGATAGCAGTGCTCAATGATTTCATTATCCTGTTTGCTTCTTTACCTGGTAATACAACTCTTGAAATCACTGAAGGCTTAATAATTTCCATTTCAAACAAAGGTAATAAATCAATATATATCGTTGAACTTACATTATCCAATTCTATCTGATGCATAGTGGCGTTAGGTTTTAAATACCCCCCAAGATGATAGTCTAATAAGCCATTCTTTTCGATGGATTCTGAACATTTCGCAACAATTTTCACATGTATGTATCCTGTATTCCATGCCCAGTACATGCCTAGGACAGGATCCAAATCTCCTTCATAATCCATATTGACATGATAAATACTATCTAGACCCAAGGTAAATATTAGTTTACCGTTATTCATGGGTATATACTTTTGATTTAAGATTCCTGAAATAGAATCTTCAAAATCAACAAAGCAGACATCGGCAATCTTTTCACGCTTTGCATCAGTCACTAGATAAATATCCGAAATATAAAGTTTCAATTCTTCAAAAGAAATGGAATTATTTACGGCATAATGATACTGCGTATTTGGTAAAATACGTTCATTACCCCACCTAAACTCAAATGTCAATTGAGCAATAGTTATAACAGGAATGAATAATACTAAGACAAACAAATACCTCATTTCAGCTTTCTTCGATTATTTTGAGGTCCTTGAATCATTTTTTCAATCAATATATTTAACTCCTTTTGTTGAGATGAAGAGCATTTGGAGCGTATCTGTCTAAAATATGTGTATGTCATTCGCTCTATTGCCTCCTGATTTCGGCCAATCAACTGGAGTATTGAGTCTTGCTCTTGAGGTGCGGGCGCTCCAATAAATAATTTTCTTCTTAGATTTTTTTGTTCCAAAAGCAAAAGATGTTTGTCATCGAAATGTTTTTTCTCCAATTGATCGATGACCTTTTCTTCCTGTCCGTTAATTTTTAAGGCCTGAGAAATTTTCGGATGTCTGCGGTCAGGGTGAATGCCCACAGTATTTTTTTGCCAAAACAAAATAGCTAAGCCGTTAAACAACAAAACTACACACAGAATACTTAATAATATATTTGATTTCATAGCTATAACTGATTATCCCACGATTCGTTATACACCTCTATTAACTCCTCATTTTGAGGTGATTCATTTGTACTCATCTTGACTAGATGAAAACTCAACAATAAAATTACCGAAGCTGCAACTAACCAATAATGCCAACTTTCAGTGCGTTGAACGAATGACCTCGGAATGGAAAATAATTTTTTCTCAAGATCCTTCGGTACTTCAAACCTCTTTTCTAAGTGTTGATTTATAATTTCGTCTACTCTATTCATCTTTTAATTTGTTGTTTTTTAGTTTCTTTTCTTGCGACACACACCTGAAATATTTTATTGTTGCTGTTCTTATTCAATGGGTTATCGTATCAGTAAGTGTCTTTTTCAAATTCTTTTTTGCCCGAAAAATTAAAGACTCTACGGCTGAAAGAGATAAGTTCATACTTTCTGCAATTTCGACATAATTCAATTCATTCATGTTACAAAGAGTATATGCAATACGTTGGTTTTCGGGCAACAAATTGATTGCATAAAATAAAGCATCTAATTCCTCTTTGTTAATTAATGTATTTTCGGGAGAGAGGTTCTGGTCTTTCAATTGAGCCTGTAATTCGATGGAAACCATTTCCCCTTTTCTTTTTTTTCGACTATCGTACCTCAACTTTTCGTGGCATTTATTTAGGGTTAGTCTGTAAATCCATGTTGAGAACTTAGCGTCTTCCCTAAATGCACTGATGGACGTATATACTGAAATAAAAACTTCCTGTGTAGCATCCTCCGCATCAATTTTATCGTGAAGGATGTAGTAACACATATTGAACACTCTCTTGCCATATTCCTTCACCAATTGACGATATGCCCATTCCTCATTATTCATTAAAGATTTTACGAAATCTGACATCTTACTATCACGTTAGTGATTAATTGACTCTATCAATTGGGCGAGCGGCGCCAACATTTTTCTAAATATTTACCCCTCCAATCAAGAAATACGTCAATTTCGGAAAGTTTATCGTTTAAAATACCATAGCTACTTGAATTGCCAATCTGCTCCTCTAAGGTCCACCAGCAACTGCCTATTTTATTGAGGTAGAGGTAATCTGTCAAATCTCTCAGCCACTCCTCGACATGTTTGTCATTGGTACTACAACCAAACTCCCCCACTATTACAGGTGTCGCGCCATTTGGTAGTTTGGTAACGAAACCCCAATTACGATCATAAGCTTTTATTCGCTCCTCTTTCGACAATTTCCCGTATGTAGTGCTTTTACTTATTCGCAAAATATTTGCTTTGGTCCAGGCAAAGCTGTAATTGTGCACCTCGTAAACTAATTTATTTGGCACCTCCAAGAGAACTGGTTTTTTTCGTACAGGCTTTAAATGTGGGAAACTCAACTGCATCACTGTATTTACTCTTGCATTTATCCCTTCTACAACAATCAACCAATTTCGATTTACCTGATGTATGGCGTTTCCCGCTCGGGTAGCGGCACGATGCCAATCATTTTTATTTTTTCGTCCCCAGTTGGGATTTCTCGGAAAAAATAAGGAAGTCCGTTGGGGCCGAACCTCATTGCGCAAGTCCGCGCCGATTACCCAAGTATTTGACTTGTAGCGATTCGCTAAAAATACCCAGTCGCTAATCCACATGTCGGTTGTTTGATCATAAAACTTATTCTTTCCATGCCAGAGTCCATTGTAATCAAAATTACAGCACCAATGAGTTGTAGTTGAATGATTATTTAGCAATATACAGATTCCAGCATCAGAGAAACGAGCAATTACTTCGTCTAAAACCTCGAGAGGGGTCTTTCCCAAAAGAAAAAAATTTGGCCCTATCCATTCTTTTTTAGCTTTGGTAGTATCGTGAATCAACTGATTGGAAAAAGGTAATCGCAAGGTATTGAATCCCGCTTTTTTGATTGCTGCAACAATGGTGTCGATTTGTTGGACATGAATTCCAAATGGCATTGCATGTGTATTTATCCCTTTGCTGTGAGACTCATCGTATGGGTATTGACTGCCATTTGCCCCCCACCAGTTTACCCCTTTCATGTGAAATATTCGCTTTTCGGCATCCACTATGTCACTGCCAACAGTAGCTAAGGGGGGGACTTGGCAA
This sequence comes from Lishizhenia tianjinensis, assembly GCA_945902115.1. Taxonomy (GTDB): domain Bacteria; phylum Bacteroidota; class Bacteroidia; order Flavobacteriales_D; family Crocinitomicaceae; genus UBA952. Next base: position 21,767 of record CAMDLY010000042.1, read on the forward strand.
AGCAGGATGCAAGCATTAAAAATCAGGAACATAGAAAGGATACTTTTCATTTGTCGAAAAAGAACCTCCCATTTACCCACTCAGCATCTAACACAGCATTTTCTTTCTTATAGAACTGTATTCCGGGCTCATTCCAGGCCAATACTTGCCAATCCATACGTTTAACCTTTTTAGTCTTCGCAATTTCTACAACCTCATCAAAAAGTAACTTTCCAATACCTTTCTTTCGGTGAATTTCTTTCACATAAAAGTCCTCCAAATAAAGGCAGCGCCCTTTCCATGTCGAATAGGAGGTATAATACAAAGCAAAACCCACTATTTCTCCACCATCTTCTGCAAC
>CAMDLY010000043.1 GCA_945902115.1 Lishizhenia tianjinensis
TGAATCGTTGGTTTTTTTTGTTTTTAAGTGAATCAATTAACAAACAGGGTGGGAGCGTATCCCGATAGCTATCGGGACGACGCCGATTTTAAAACCCCAATTGTGTAAACAGTTGGGTTTTTTTGTTTTTAAGTGAATCCATTAACAAACAGGGTGTGAGCGTATCCCGATAGCTATCGGGACGACGCCGATTTTAAAACCCCGACATTCGCATGAATCGTTGGGGTTTTTTGTTTTTAAGTGAATCAATTAACAAACAGGGTGGGAGCGTATCCCGATAGCTATCGGGACGCCGCCGATTTTAAAACCCCGACATTCGCATGAATCGATATTTTTTTAACTTATTTATAATTCAAGAGGAAATTCGTTATATTTAGCAAAGTATAGATGTAAAGTTTACGTATCATGAAAATATTTCCTTCTTTAAGCAATGTAATTTTATTGAATGTATTATTCATTCTGAGTTCATCGAGCATTTTCTCCCAATCCAAAAAGGAGCAGATTGAGATTTTGACCAATCGCGTGGATAGTTTGAATAGTGTTGTTGTTACTGAGAGAAATATAAACAAACAGAAATCGGATAAAATTCTCGAGCAATCAGAGAATATTTCGGAATTGAAAGAAACTACTGGGAATTTAGCATTCCAACTTTCAAAATTAAACGAAAGTATAAAGCTCTTGAACCAAGAAATTACTGAAAAAGAAAATCGTTTGAGCTCAAAAGCATTCGAAATTTCCGTTCTTGAAACACAGTTAAAAGAGAAAATGGATAGCCTAACAATGGTGAGAAGTGAATTGGAAAAACTAAAGCCTGCTCCAAAACCACTAGTAGTGAACAATTCAAATGCTAACAGCAGTGCCAATACAAACTCATCTAACCAAGTCAAACAAACCGGCTCTTATAAATCAGTTAAAATTGGAAACCAAACTTGGATGGCTGAAAACCTAAATGTTTCAACCTTTAGAAACGGTGACCCCATACCCCAAGCGAAAACTAATGAAGAATGGGAAAAAGCTGGAAAGGATGGGAGACCAGCGTGGTGTTATTACGAGAATGACCCGAAAAATGGTGCTAAATATGGAAAACTGTATAACTGGCATGCCGTAAACGATTCTCGTGGTTTAGCTCCAACTGGCTGGCATATACCTACTGATGCGGAATGGACAACCCTTGATAACCAGTTGGGAGATGCTGCTGGAAAGAAAATGAAAAGTACCAGTGGTTGGGATAGCTGGGAAGAAGATTTAACTTGTAAAAACTGTCAAAGTTGGAATGCTGAATACCGTAAAAAAACGGCTTGTCATGTTTGTAAAGACACTAGAGTAAATGGCAAAAAAACACATTCAGGAAACGGCACGAACAGCAGCGGTTTTTCAGGTCTTCCTGGGGGCTACCGCGGCAGCAATGGCTATTCCAACGACATAGGTGTCAACGGTTACTGGTGGAGTGCTTCAGAGGGCAGTACACTCAGTGCCTACTACCGTAGTTTGAGCTTCAGTAGCGACTACCTAAGCAGCTTCAGCTATTTCAAGGTCAGAGGTTTGTCAGTTCGTTGTCTCAGGGATTAGAATTTTGCGATAGTGAGCGCAGACCAAACTTGTTTGAGGGCTGCCGAACGCAGCAAAAATCTTAAAATAATTTATTTGATAATTTGATAATTTCCGCGAAGCGGTCGAATTTTTTTTAGGAGTGAGCGCAATGTCAAGCTTGCTTGAATATTACCGAATGACGACAAAAAATTACGGAAGTAATTTTTTGCGAAAGGAGAGAGCAAAGCCAGGTTATACCTGAGCTTTGGTGAGCAGAGCGAAAATCATCGAGATAATTTTAAAAATATGGCACTATATAGCGAATTACCGGTTTATAAAGCGACTTATGACTTATTGTTGGGCATATTTCGGTTTACCAAAGATTTCAGCAAAGAATATAAATATACAGTTGGTGAAAGCTTAAAAAAAGAAACCATTGAGTTGCTCACTTTAATCTATCGTGCCAATGCCAAAAGAGATAAAAACGATGTGCTGCAAGAAGCTCGAGAGCGCATAGAAGTTATTCGCTTGTTCATAAGACTAATGAAAGATATGCAACAAATCAGTATCAAACAATTTGTACAAATAAACGAATTTGTTGAAAAAGTCTCAAAACAATTGTCAGGATGGCAAAAGTCTTTGAGTTAATTTTGTTTTGCGTGAGCGTTTCGAATGTTAAGGCAAACGAAAGAGGGCGTTTTAAATCCGGTAACCCGCTGCATGAGCAAAAACCACTTTACAACGCGATGTATTGGTATTGTGTAGCTAAAAAATAAGTGGTTACTTTTATTTCAGGTCTTCCTGGGGGCAACCGCAACAACAATGGAAATTACAACAACATAGGTAACAACGGTTACTGGTGGAGTGCTTCAGAGAACAATACAAACAATGCCTACAACCGTAATTTGAACAACAATAACGACAACCTAAACAGAAACAACAATAACAAGGAAAAAGGTTTGTCAGTTCGTTGTCTCAGGGATTTAATTTAAATTTGGCTCTCGTTTTAATTCGGGAGCCTTTTTTATGCAATTAAATTTATTCCCAGAGATAAATTACGAAATTCTCACCGAAGAGTTTTTTCACGCATATTTTGATTGCAGAAGAAACAAGCGAAATACCCTTCATGCGCTGCAATTTGAAAAAAAATTGGAACACAATGTTTTTCAACTCATCGATGATATTTATACCAATCAATATAAAATTGGGCGCAGCAATGCTTTCTTGGTTCACAGTCCAGTTAAAAGAGAGGTTTTTGCTGCAGATTTTCGTGATAGAGTCGTTCATCATTGGTTGATAAATAAATTGAATCCACTCTTTGAAAACCTGTTTATCCAGGATAGTTATGCTTGCAGAATAGGGAAAGGGACTCATTATGGTATTAAGCGAGTAGACTATTTTATTAAAGATTGTTCTGAACAATACACCCGCGATTGTTACATCCTTAAATTGGATATTCAAGGCTTTTTTATGCATATCAATCGGACTATTCTTTTTGATTTATTAGTTTGTTTTATCAACAAAAATTATTCGCTTTCAGATAAGGAACTGGTTATACGAGTTACAAGGCAAATTGTGTTCAATGACCCCACAAAAAATTGCATGGTTAAAGGAAATAGAAAAGGATGGAACGATTTACCGATAAATAAAAGTTTGTTTCATAGCCCAGAAAATTGTGGCTTGCCCATAGGAAATTTAACATCCCAGGTGTTTGCTAATTTTTATTTACATCAATTAGATAGCTTCATATTTTCTGAATTTGAAATAAAATATTACGGTCGTTATGTAGATGATTTTATTATCGTTCACCCAAACAAATATTTTTTGAAGGCACTCATTCCTAATCTTTCTAGATTTTTAGACGCAAACCTTCGACTTAAATTACATCCAAAAAAAATTTATTTACAGCATTACTCCAAAGGGGTTAAGTTTTTGGGAACTGTCATTAAAACCAATCGCATTTATATTGCCAACCGAACCAAGGGAAATTTTTATCGAGCAATTCAAAAACAAAATGAGCTTATCCAGCACAGAAAACCAGCTAAAGAGGATCTTGATCATTTTATAAGCAGTTTGAATTCATACTTAGGTATTCTGAAGCATTTTAAAACCTTTCGTATCAGAAAAAGAGTAATTTCTCAACAGCTTTCAAAAAATTGGTTAGAGCATGTATATTTATGCGGTGGCTTGACCAAATTCATGTTAAAAAAAGACAGTTAAAAATCTCACGATTGTAGTCAGTTACTACAACATCGATTGTAAAATCGAAGGTTTCGTGGCGCTAGGCTTAAAATCCAAGTTTGTCAAAAAATCTTAACTTATTTCATTCTAAATAGACCGTATTTTGCAATACAAAATAGCGCTCTGAAACCATCTCTCCAACCAATTTTTTTACCTTCTTCGTAGGTTCTTCCATAATAAGAAATTCCTACTTCATATATTTTTATAGGATTGATACGTGCAATTTTAGCAGTAATTTCTGGCTCAAAACCAAAACGTTTTTCACGAAGTTTAATTCCTTGAATGATTTCTCGACGAAATAACTTGTAACATGTCTCCATGTCAGTGAGATTTAAATTTGTGACAGCGTTACTGCAAAAAGTTAAAAACTTATTTCCTAATGTATGCCAGAAAAATAAGATACGATGGGGCTTGTCTCCCATAAAACGAGAGCCATACACCACATCGGCATTGTCTTTAAACACGGGAATGAGGAGCTCATTGTATTCTTCAGGATCATACTCCAAATCGGCATCTTGTATGATGATATAGTCCCCTGTAGCCTTTTCAATTCCGGTATGTAAAGCGGCTCCTTTTCCTTGATTCACTTCATGCTTGTAATATGAAATGGGTAATTCAGGGTTTTCAGCAATGTATTTATGAATGGATTCTTCGGTATTGTCTTTCGAACAATCATTTACAATGATAACCTCCTTCTCAATTGAATAAATCAGCTTTACAGCCTTTACTCTATCCAAAATTAAATGTATTGTGGGGCCTTCATTATAGGCAGGAATAACTACGGATAATTTTTTCATTATGTAACAAATTCTTTCACAGTCGTTTGAAGGTGAAAAGTAAAAATGATGAGTGCAAAAATAGGGTTATTTTCTTTAATTACTATTGCAATGGTGTCTTTTAGTGTCACAAAGAATAGCGATAATTTATGGGTAGAAAATATAAATTTCAATAGAAATCCTATTGGAAATGAATTTGTTATGCCTCATAATGGAAAGGCGGAATTAGAAATGATTGATATGATAAATAACCTAAGAAAGAAAAAGGGATTAAAAACATTGAAATACGATCTAAAACTTACTCAGGCCGCTCGATACCATGCCGCTGATATGGCAATTGAAAATTATTTTGAGCACCATACCCACAATCTTAAAAATAACATGCTACAGGACGAACTCGGTACATTCGAGCGAATAGGAAAGTTTTATAAGGGAATAGGTTATCCAAATTCTGAGAATTGCGCTGCTGGTAATACAGGTGTTAAAGATACTTTCTTACAATGGCTTCATAGCCCTGGACATTATGAAAATATGCTTAATTCATCCTCTACTCACATTGGAATAGGCTATTATTATAATGAAAATAGTTACTACGGTTCTTATTGGGTAATGGATACCGCTTCAGAATAAAGCAGGAAAATACAGATTCCTGTTTCAATATTCGTTGGTTTTTTACAAGTGAATTACTTCTCCGTATGCCGCTGCTGCTGCCTCCATTATCGCTTCTGACATTGTGGGGTGTGGGTGAATAGTTTTAATTAATTCTTCTCCAGTAGTTTCCAACTTCCTCAAGGCGACAATTTCGGCAATCATTTCAGTAACATTAGCGCCTATCAAATGCCCGCCAAGTAACTCACCGTATTTAGCATCAAAAATTAATTTTACAAAACCATCTTTAGTCCCTGCTGCACTAGCTTTTCCAGAGGCGGAAAAAGGAAATTTTCCAATTTTGATTTCTATACCTGCTTCTTTTGCGGCCCTCTCCGTCATTCCAACAGAGGCAACTTCTGGAGAGCAATAGGTACATCCTGGGATGTTCTGATAATTCAGTGGTTCTGGGTGATGTCCAGCTATTTTTTCTACACATATAATACCTTCAGCCGAGGCAACATGCGCGAGCGAAGGGCCGGGAACCACATCACCAATGGCGAAATATCCAGGAATATTTGTTTGATAATATTCATTCACCAAAATACGGCCTTTATCCACTATAATTCCTAGGTCTTCTAAACCGATATTTTCAATATTGGCTTGGATACCTGCAGCCGATAAGACAACGTCACAAGATATTTTTTCTTCGCCTTTATCTGTCTTCACAGTCACCACACAATCATTTCCGGATGTATTTACCGACTCAACAGAGGAATTAGTCATTATTTTAACCCCAGACTTTTTAAGTGATTTTTCTAATTGTTTGGATATCTCCTCGTCTTCTAACGGAACGATATTAGGAAGGTATTCAATAACCGTTACTTCCGTGCCAATAGCGTTGTAAAAATAAGCAAACTCAACACCAATTGCTCCTGACCCTACGACGACTAATTTTTTTGGTTGTTTAGCAAGAGTCATCGCTTGTCGATAACCGATTATCTTTTCTCCGTCTTGAGGAAGATTTGGTAATTCTCTTGATCGTGCGCCCGTGGAAATTATAACTCCTTTCGAGGCTGTAATTGTGGATTTCGTTCCGTCCTCTGCTGTTACCTCTACAGATTTCCCTGCCTTCAGAATCCCTGTCCCCTTAACGACATCAATTTTATTTTTTTTCATGAGATACTGGATACCATTACTCATTCCATTTGCAACATCTCGACTTCTTTTGATCATTGCATCAAAATCTGCTGTCGCTTCTTTAACCTGAATACCGTATTCTGAAGCATGCAACAAGTATTCGTATACATTTGCCGATTTCAATAAGGCTTTTGTCGGTATGCATCCCCAGTTTAAGCAGATACCTCCTAAAGCTTCACGTTCAATGATAGCTGTTTTTAGGCCTAATTGAGAGGCTCTAATAGCTGTAACGTAGCCTCCTGGACCACTTCCAACAACGATAATATCGTAACTCATAATCTAACTATTTTAGGCTGTAAAATTAATCAAAATATTCTTTCGAAAGCTCTCGGATATGTTGTTAAAAAGTCCTTTTATTTCTTAGCGTAATTTCAATGACTGCCACTTTAATTTGATTAATTTTGTTCAAGTATTCAAACATATGGAAAGTACATTACAAAAACCAGCAACCTTAGAACAAGCGGTTGAATTAGGTCTTCGAAAAGAAGAATTTGAAATGATAAAAGAAATTTTAGGAAGAGATCCTAATTTCACAGAAACAGCTGTTTATTCCGTGATGTGGTCTGAACATTGTTCGTATAAAAATTCCATATTATGGTTGAAAACCCTGCCTAAGGATGGTCCTCATATGCTGGTAAAGGCAGGGGAGGAGAACGCTGGGTTGGTGGATATTGGTGATGGCTTAGGTTGTGTTTTTAAAATAGAATCACATAATCATCCCAGTGCACTAGAGCCATATCAGGGTGCCGCTACCGGTGTTGGAGGAATAAATCGGGATATATTTACAATGGGGGCAAGACCTATTGCGCAATTGAATTCTTTGCGTTTTGGAAATATTCATAATGATCGAACCAAATGGTTGGTAAAGGGAGTGACCAAAGGAATTGGTGACTACGGAAATGCTTTTGGAATACCAATAGTCGGAGGAGAAGTTTTTTTCGATGATTCATACAATCAAAACCCTTTAGTAAACGCATTCTCTGCTGGAATAATAGATACTAAACGTATTATTTCTGCCACAGCGAAAGGTCCGGGAAATCCAGTATTTATCGTGGGTTCTGCGACAGGAAAAGATGGAATTGCAGGAGCTGCATTTGCATCAAAAGATATTACGGAAGACTCTGCTCAAGATTTACCTTCCGTTCAGGTGGGAGATCCATTCATGGAAAAGTTATTGCTTGAAGCAACAATGGAATTATCGGAAACGGACGCGATTGTTGGGATGCAGGATATGGGTGCGGCAGGCATTACCTGTTCAACATGTGAAATGAGTGCTGCAGGAAATGTAGGTATGGAGATTTATCTAGACAAGGTTCCGACAAGACAAGAAAATATGTTGCCATATGAGATTTTACTTTCGGAATCTCAAGAACGTATGCTCGTAGTGGTGCAAAAAGGAAAAGAACAGGTGGTGAAGTCTATTTTTGACAAATGGGATTTACATGCCGAAGAAATAGGGCATGTCACCGAAGGTGGGCGCGTGAAATACTATATGAATGGAGAATTAGTTGGCGATGTACCTGCCGAATCGTTGGTTCTAGGCGGTGGTGCGCCACAATATAAGAGAGAATATAGTGAACCAGCTTATTTTAATGAATTTAAAAAATTTAAGTTAGCGGATGTTCCTTGTCCTGAAAATTTGGCTAAAGTTGGATATGAATTACTTGCTTTACCTAATATCGCCTCGAAACGGTGGGTGTATGAACAATATGACTCTATGGTAGGGGTTAGGAACATGACTACAAATAGGCCATCTGACGCGGGAATTGTGAATATAAAAGGTACCAATAAGGCCTTGGCAATGACCGTAGATTGCAATTCACGTTATGTAAATGCAGACCCCGAAATCGGTACTATGATTGCGGTCTCTGAGGCAGCAAGAAATATAGTTTGTGCAGGCGGGGAACCAAGTGCGATTACCAATTGTTTGAATTTTGGAAATCCTTACAATCCTGAATCCTACTGGCAGTTCGTTGGTGCGATTAAAGGTATGTCGGCCGCGTGTTTGAAATTTAAGACACCAGTAACAGGGGGAAATGTGAGCTTCTACAATCAATCGGTGATTGGGGGCAAAGAAGTACCTGTTTTTCCAACTCCCACCATTGGTATGATTGGATTAATTCCAGATAAAAATAAGATAATGACCTTAGATTTCAAACAAAAAGGGGACTTAATATTTTTACTTGGTGAATATGCTGACGATATAGCCTCATCAGAATATTTATCAAATTATCACGGTGTAAAAGCATCACCGGCTCCAAATTTTGATTTAGAAAATGAGTTTCAATTACATCAAGCTGTTAAGGGATTAATTCAGCAAGAACTAGTAAATGCTGTTCATGATTGTTCAGATGGAGGATTGTATGTATCTTTGGTGGAAATGTCAATACCAAGAGAACTCGGTTTTGACATCGTTACTGATTCTGAAGTCAGAATAGACGCATTCTTGTTCGGAGAAGGACAAGGTAGGGTAGTCGTTACACTTACAGAAGATAAAGAAGAGGAATTTATTGAGTTTATGATTGGAACCGGTGTGAATATCACCTTATTAGGACATGTAACAAAAGGTAAATTTCAAGTTGATGAGTCGCCGTTTGGAAACGTTTTAGAAGCTAAACAGATTTACGAAAACTCATTAGGTAATTTAATAGAAAATTAATGGAATATAACACAACAAGAGGCCCGCTAATTCTGCCTGAGTATGGCAGAAACGTTCAAAACATGATTGCACATGCTATGAAAATTGAAGACAGTGTCGAACGAAATCGCGCCGCTCAGGCAATTATTGAGGTGATGGGCCAACTAAATCCGCACCTTAGAGATGTCGATGACTTTAGACATAAATTATGGACACACCTTTTTGTGATGTCTGATTTTAAATTAGATGTAGATTCTCCATACGAGATTCCAAAATTAGAGGTCCTCCTCGAAAAACCTAAATTGATGGATTACCCCAAAGGGAAAATAAAATATGGTCATTACGGTAAATACACAGAAACCATATTGAAAACGTCCAAGTCTCTGACATCTGCGGAAGAAAAAGAATATCTCAAAAATAGTATGGCAAATTTTATGAAGAAATTATACCTTTCTCATAATAACGATGCAGTAGAGAATAACGTAATTGCGGAACATCTTAAAGAGCTATCTGAGGGTGATTTAGTATTAGAAAACCCAGATGATTTGGCTAACACAAGTACTTTACTTAAATCTCTGGGTATGAATAAGAAGTTCAATACCAACAGTAACAATAACAATAAGAACTTCAAGAATAAGTATAAAAAGAAATTTATCAAAAAATAAAATGGCGTCTTTTGAAATATATGGTGGTAAGTCATTAAAAGGTGAATTGATTCCACAAGGAGCTAAAAATGAAGCTCTTCAGGTACTGTGTGCACCCTTATTGACAGAAGAAAAGGTTACTATATCCAATATCCCAGATATAGTTGACGTCAATAAATTGATATCGCTACTTCAAACAATGGGAGTGAAAGTGGAAAAGGTGGAAAAGGGTACCTATATCTTTCAGGCAAAGGATATCGATTTGAAGTATTTAGAAACGGAGGATTTTAAGAAAAGAGCATCTGCTTTACGTGGATCAATTATGATAGTAGGACCCTTGTTGGCTAGATTTGGAAAAGGATTTATTCCTAAACCTGGTGGTGATAAAATAGGAAGAAGAAGATTGGATACACATTTCGAAGGGTTTACAGTTTTAGGTGCCAAATTCAATTACGATGCAGGTGAACATTTCTATTCTGTAGAAGCCAAGAAATTGAAAGGTACATTTATTCACTTGGACGAAGCTTCAGTAACAGGTACAGCGAATATTTTAATGGCTGCTGTCATGGCAGAAGGAAAAACTACGTTCTATAATGCGGCTTGTGAACCTTACATTCAACAACTTTGTAAAATGTTGAACTCAATGGGCGCCAAAATCGAAGGAATAGGATCAAATTTATTGCATATTGAAGGTGTTAAGTCATTGAAAGGTTGCTACCACAGAATACTTCCGGATATGATTGAAATTGGAAGCTTTATAGGTCTCGCCGCAATGACTAAATCTGAAATCACGATTAAAGATGTTAGCTGGGAAAATCTTGGTATTATTCCAAATGTTTTTAGAAGGTTAGGAATTAAACTAGAAAAAAGAGGGGATGATATTTATATTCCTGCACAAGAAAACTATGAGATTGATACTTTCATTGATGGATCTATTTTAACAATATATGATGCCCCTTGGCCTGGTTTTACGCCTGATTTACTGTCAATTATCCTTGTTATTGCATCACAAGCAAAAGGTTCTGTATTGATACATCAAAAAATGTTCGAATCAAGACTCTTCTTCGTGGACAAATTGATTGATATGGGAGCACAGATTATTTTGTGTGATCCGCACAGAGCTACAGTTATTGGTCTCAATAGGGAGCATAGCCTTAAAGGAATAAGTATGACAAGTCCTGATATTCGAGCCGGTGTATCACTGTTAATTGCGGCACTTTCTGCTGAGGGAAAGAGTACTATTCACAATATTGAACAAATTGATCGGGGATACCAAGATATAGAAATCAGACTTAATAATATTGGCGCTGATATTCGCAGAATTGGTTAATGAAAAGATCATCTTTACTTGCTCTGATTGGGGCATTAATTGTCATTGGAATTATCATTTGGAGGAAATACACCCCTGGCATAGAGAAAGGAGTGAAAGCACCTCAAATAGAAGGCATTAATCATTTTGGTAATCAAATATCACTGGATCGTTATCAGGGTAAGCTGGTGCTTATCGATTTTTGGGCTTCGTGGTGTGGGCCTTGCAAGGAAGAACTACCACATCTTAAAAAGTTATACGACCAATACAAAGACGCAAGTTTTAAAGATGCCAAGGGAATGGAAATTATTAGTGTCTCATTGGATAGAGATGAATCTCAATGGAGATCCGCAATTAATTACTATGATTTGTCTTGGGTTGGTCATATACTAGACGCTGACGGTGCTATTTCAGCTCGCTACAGAGTTAATACAATTCCACATGTATACTTAATTAATGGTCGAGGAGAAGTAATCGATAATGGCGTAAACCTTAGGGGAGAAATATTGGAAAAAAAACTAAAAGATCAGCTCAAAGAATGATTTTATCTAGTGTGTAAATAATAAGTTCGTTCATTTTTTCTACATAACCTTTCGAAAACTCAAATTTTGGACGATTTGCCACACCCAAGCAAATTGTTCCAGTTTCATGCCCCAATGCTTGTCCTAAAGCAAATAAAGTAGAACTCTCCATTTCAAAATTCAAAATCTTTCTATCCTTCCATCTAAAATCCCCAAGTGGAATATGTAAGTCCTCTGTATACGTTTCAAGGCGCAAGGATCTACCCTGGGGGCCATAAAATCCTGAGCTCGTTACGGTAATTCCCCCAACTACATTATCAGAAGAAAGCAAGTCATAAATTCTCTTAGATGCCTGACTTGCGTAGGGTATAATATTTTTTGGCAAGTTGATCGTGGAATTAAAACTTTCCATTAAGGAAATATCTTCAGTTGTGTAATTTAACTTGTAAAAGTGTGCAACGTTATCAAATCCAATTGCATGGGATGATAAAATAAAAGAATGGACGGGAATTTCTGGTTGAAGAATTCCGCATGTTCCGATACGAACGATGGTTAGTTGAGTTTTATTTTCTTTTTCTAATCGACTGCTTAAGTCAATATTAAACAGGGCATCAAGTTCATTTATAACAATATCAATATTATCTGTTCCTATACCTGTAGAAAGCACCGAGATTCGGACCCCTTTATAGGTTCCAGAATGACAAGCGAACTCCCTATGTTGAGAGCGGTGGTCTATGGAATCAAAAAATGAGGAGACCAGATTTACACGATCTTGATCTCCAACAATTATAATTTTTTCAGCGACTTCTTCTCGGTTTAATCCAAGGTGATAAACTCGATCGGAGGCGTCAAGAACTAAATCAGTAGCAGCAAAGAAACGTGACATATTATTTTAATAAACTGCCAAATACTTTGGTCAGAAGGGCTGTAACCTGAGCGGCAGGATCTTTTCTGATTTTGTTCTCCTCTTTAGATACCATAAGAAAAAGTCCATCTATTGCCTTTTGAGTGATGTAAGCATCTAAATCTGGATTTAACTTTTCACCTCCAGTTAGGGTCATTGCATTATTATACTTGGTAATTATTGGACTCCAATATTCTGTCAATTTCACTTTCGAAGTTGCCTCTTTTACTTTTGGAGCAAAAGCTGCCACTAATTTAGCAGAGGTATTGTCTTTTAAAAATTTAGTCGCAGCACCGTCTCCACCCTTTAAAATAGCGAAACCATCTTGAACTGACATATTTTTTATGGCATCTGCAAATATGGGTAAAGCTTCTTTACTTGCCTCTTCTGCTGCTCTATTCAAAGTTGTTTCAAATTTCTCAACTTGACCATTTAGTTTCCACTCTATTGCTTTATCTCTAACCTTTTGAGCATCAGGAGGAAAAGGCAATCTTATTTCGTTGTTTTGTAAGAATCCATCGGTGACAGAGGTTAAATCGACGCTATTTTTAATACCAATTTGCAGGGCCTCGCGCAAACCAGAAACTACCTCGTCATTCGTTAAAGATGGGTTGTTACTATTCGTGTTATTCGACGAATTAACAATATTCGCTGCTTCGTTCAATACGTCACAAGAATATAAGAAGATTATGGTTCCAATAAATACTGCTAATTTTTTCATCAAGTTTATCTTAAAACATTTATAAATCCAGTTTTGAAATCTCTACCATCGTTGTCTTTCATTTTGTATGATAACTTCCATGTATAGGTACCATCGGGAACAAGAATACCGTTATATCTACCATCCCATTTAGCATTTGCATCGAGTGATTCCCAAATAGCATGTCCCCATCGATTGAATATTTCAAGACGGTAGTTCTCAAAATCTATACCATCAATCACTAAAAACCAATTTTGATTGTGTTCGTCGTCGTCAGGAGTAAAGCTATTAGGTGCATACAAAATAATATCTGGTACAATCTCAATTTCTAAAGTTATGGAATCTGAACATCCTTCTGCGGTAGTAACGCTCAATGTAATAGGGTATATTCCAGTGACTCCTTCAGGATATGATATTATTGCGCTTCCTCCGCCCGAAATTAATGAACTCGAACCAGGACTTGACCAGGACCATTGAGAAATATTACCCAAAGATAAATCTGAGGTTTGAATGGTTGTTTCAAACCACGTAGCTGGGTTTTTAGAAACGGTGAAATCTGCGGTGGGTAGAGGTGTAACTTCCACAATATCATTTATGGTGTTTTCATAAATACATCCGTAAACTGAGGTGATGGTGATTTCTAAAGAATAGGTGCCAATGGAAGGGAAATCATTTTCCAAGGTTTCACTCCCATTAACTAGAAAGCTTTCACCATTTGAGAAATTAAACTGAGTGGTAAATATTTCGGTTGGGTTGGTCGATGTATTGGTGAAGATAAATTCTCCAGGAACACAGTCTCTTGGTTTATCAGGTATTGCATTCGGTGAGATAGGCGTGGGGAAAGTTATAGTTAAACATTCTTGTGTAGTGGGTGATCCACATTGTTCTGAAAGAACAACACAATATTGCGTGTTAGTAGTCTGTGGGTCAGCAGAAATAGTGGAACCAACACCGATTTGCTGACCGTTCTCACTCCAAGTGTATATATACGGGGATGAACCACCAATTCCTTGCGCAACAAGAGAAATGACTGCTTCCGAACAAATCATTGAGTCTGGGGTGGTAAATACAATGGATAAAGGATCTGGCTCGTTAATGATCACCGCGATTGAATTTACACAGCCTAAGTTATCCGTAATAGTTAAAGTATGTGTATTAGCATTCAAGTCGATGGCAATATTACTCGTCGAAGATGAAATATCCCAATCATATGTGTAAGGTGCTGTTCCTTGCGATACAGAAATGGTGGCTGTTCCATCAGAAGCACTGTTACACGTTACATCTGTTTGATTCGCTACTGTTAGAGTGAGTGTTGGTATTTCTGTGACATTAACTGTTAAGCTTCCGGAGCATCCTACACTTGATGTTACGATGCAGGTATAGATTCCTGCCACCAGACCGGTAGCTGTTTGCGTGGTTTGATTTTGTGGATCATTCCATTGATAAGTCAAATTGCCAAGTGCTGGAGTCATTAGTGCCGTCGCGGTACCATTGTTACCATTGGCACATGATACCTGAGTTATTGAACCAGTAAAACTTGCAGGGGTGTCACCTACAGTAACAGAGGCATTTGCGCTACATCCATTCCCGTCTATCATAGAAACGCTATAAGTACCTGCACTCACGTTGTTCACCGTCTGTAAGGTTGAAGCAAGCACAGGCCAATTAAACGTATATGGAGGTGGTGAATTTGCTCCGGGCACAGCTGTTACGGAGCCTAGTCCTTGAGAGCAAATGTCCGGTATTGAAGTTGCTGACAGTGTAGGATTAGACACGGTAATCCATGTCGTATCAGTTGTTATAGAACCAATGGCAGTGCCGCATGCGGATCCCGACAAGAAGTAACCAGATGTTCCCGGTGGGATAACATAATTTGGGTTGAAAGAAGGTAAATTGAGCACACCGTTATTATACGGAAATGTTGCTAATATTGTCCCCGAAGAATTACAAGCGTTCCAAACGAAATTACTACCCGGGCTGTTTACCATAAGATAAGGAATCTGAGTGATGGTATATGCTCCAGTATTTGTTGCAGTGGTTGGTGTATATCTCCGTCCATCCTGATTAGCTCCCCACACGGTATTATTTCTTCCCGTTGTTGTTTGAGCTACAGTCATGGCATTGTTTTCTGTGCCTTGAATCGCTAACCCACTATTCCATGTATTACAGATAGGTTTATTTCCTATATGGTACTCAATTACATTGGTAGTTTCGTATAATACAATTGCCATATAATTGCACTGAGAAGTGCAACTAAACATATAAATATCTTTGTATAAAACCACAAACTTTCTGTTAGGAGCTGTCCCAATTGTTTGGTACTGAATTTGACCACCTAACGACGGATTAATGTCTTGATAGGTAATCATTGCTGAATTCCTCGCTCCTGTAAGAGTTCCATTCGGTAAAGGTCCACCTACCAGTGACCATGGACAATATTGACCCGCCTGATTTGTGTTAAAAGATATTAATCCGTTAGAACCTATAACGCATTGTGTATAGGATTGATTATAAAAATTAAAGGAAAAACCAATAGTTACAGCCTGTGACCAGACATCGTCAGAGAGAGAAACGCTTGAAGGAGCGCTGAGGTAGAGGCCCGCAGCGTTCCCAGGCGAACCGCCTGTGTTACAATTAGTTAGTGTTACTGTCTGTCCGGAGCATATTGTTGCGTCTACACCCAAACACAAGGCCACATTGGATCCAGCAAAATGAAAGTTTTGTGCAGCGAGCAAGATGAGCGCACCCACTAAAAATTTTAATTTCATCTGATTTAGTTAGTTTAATTCTTAAACGTAGCGAATATAATAAAAGTTGCCTTGTTTTCTTAATTAGTTTGGATGAAAGATGAGTTGTAAATTATCTGTGTTTTCAATAATTACAATTAGATAGGTTCTAGAATAGAAAACTTAATTAAATTTGTCACATCAATTTATAAAACAAAAAAAATGTCTAATAAGTTTCATGCTGAGATTGAATCATTCATGTCTCGGGTCAAAGAAAAAAATGGTCACGAACCTGAATTCCTACAGGCAGTTCAAGAGGTTGCAGAAACCGTAATACCTTTTATTGAGGAAAATCCAAAATATAAGGTAGCTAAGATTCTAGATAGAATTGTTGAGCCAGAACGTACTATAATTTTTAGGGTTCCTTGGTTAGATGATCAAGGAAACATCCAAGTGAATAGAGGATATCGCGTGGAGTTTAATTCGGCAATAGGACCATATAAAGGCGGCCTTAGGTTTCATCCCTCAGTGAACTTATCAATTTTGAAGTTTCTAGGTTTTGAACAAATATTTAAAAACTCCTTAACAACCTTACCAATGGGTGGAGGAAAAGGAGGTTCAGATTTTGATCCTAAAGGGAAATCAGATAACGAGGTGATGAAATTTTGTCAATCTTTTATGACTGAACTTGCCCGCCATATTGGAGCAGATACCGATGTTCCTGCAGGTGATATTGGTGTAGGTGGTAGAGAAATTGGTTTCATGTTTGGTCAATACAAGAGACTTAGAAATGAGTTTACTGGTGTATTAACTGGAAAAGCAAGAAATTGGGGAGGGTCTCTCATTCGTCCTGAAGCGACCGGTTACGGAACAGTTTATTTCGCTAAAGAAATGTTAGCCCATAAAAATGATTCCTTCAAAGGAAAAACAGTTGCTGTCTCTGGTTCCGGAAATGTAGCACAGTATGCCTGTGAGAAAGCAACTGAACTTGGAGCCAAGGTTGTTACGATGTCGGATTCAGAGGGATACATTTATGATTCAGAAGGAATTGATGCAGTCAAATTGGCTTGGATAATGGATTTAAAAAATGTCAAACGAGGAAGAATATCTACTTATGTTGATAAATATTCTAGTGCTAAATTTATTGCTGGTAAAAGACCGTGGGAGGTTAAAGTTGACATAGCTTTACCATGCGCCACACAAAATGAATTAAATGGGCAAGAAGCCCAAACCCTAATTTCAAATGGAGTAATTTGTGTAGCAGAGGGAGCAAATATGCCATCCACCCCTGAAGCTGTTACTGCATTTCAAAAAGCAGGTGTATTATTCGCTCCAGGGAAAGCATCGAATGCTGGAGGTGTTGCTACTTCAGGTCTCGAAATGTCTCAAAATTCATTGAGACTTTCTTGGTCACGTGAAGAGGTAGATCAACGGTTACACGGTATTATGGTTTCTATCCATGAAGCTTGTGTAAAGTACGGTAAAACTGATAATGGGACTATTGACTACGTGAAAGGAGCAAACGTTGCTGGTTTTGTGAAAGTTGCAGATTCTATGATCGATCAAGGATTAGTTTAGGTTTTAAATATTTCGAAAAAAGCTGCTTTTGAGCAGCTTTTTTTTTGTTCTTTTATTTGTGTTTTGAAAAAATCATTAACTTTGTTTAGATTAATTCTAAATAATGAAAAAAGAGGCCTGTCAGCTACTTACCGAGACAACTTGTCCATGGATAAACGTCCAATTAGAGGAGAAAAAATCAAAATGCTGCAAGAAATACAAGAAAAAAGGTCAGGCTTGTAAAAAATGTCCGAAATTTGGTTAAACCTAAGTTTCCCTATTGAAAAAACTACTTTTTCTAGTTTTCCTCTTGTTTTTATGGGCAAATGCCTTTACCCAATGTAAGAAATCTGTCTCATATGCTATCTCATATGTTTCCACTCAATATGATTTGTTTCATTCATTGGGATTGGGAATAACCAAGAATAAAATGAGTTTCAACCAGGAAGTAGGCTTAAGTCATAAATACTTGGTTGTTAAAGAAGACAACTGGAGAATTCAAGAGCAATTTTATTATTCTCTTCCAGTAAATAAACGAATTTCTTTTGATGCAGGCCTTGCATTTGGATTTATTTCGCGCTGGAGAAATTCAACTTTTTTTCAACTAGAGGAAAATATAATTTTTTCTTTGCATGTTAAAACGATCGTGAGTTATTTTTGGAGAAATTCCATAGGTGTGATGCACCAAATGAAAGGAAATACTCAGCTTTACTATGAACCAAATTTTGTTTCGCAAATAGGTATTAGTTATGTTTTTTAGAGTTGCAGTTGTTTTTATTCTTACTAATTTATTGATGTCTTGTCATGAGAATGAGAATTATAGTGAAATTGATATTATTGGACATGCAGCTATGGGCTTATCCATGCCTAATTCAGGGTTTCATTCTAATAGCAAAGAGGCTATTGATTTTGCCTTAACATTTCCAGCAGTCACAGGTGTTGAATTAGACGTGAGAATATCTAAAGATGGAGAACTATGGCTATACCATGATAATTATTTGGAAAGCGAAACAAATGGTTTTGGATGCTTGGAAAATATGCTGAGTCAAGAGATTGAGAGCTTAGTCTATTCGTCGTTTCACAAGGAGAAACTGGTTCAATTGTCCAAGATATCTTTCGATCCAAACAAAAAATATTTTTTTGACTTAAAATTGATTAATGCCTGTGATAATAAGGTAGTTGATACGAATTTATTAAAGCAAAGGCTTCTAGAAATTAATCAATCCAATATTTCCTTAATTCTTCCCTCACCCAGCTATTTTTCACTCTTTGGGTCTGAGTTTTATTGTTTATTATCTTGCGAAAGTGTATCAGTCTTGAAAAACGAGTTAGATTCTCAAAATTGGATGGGGGGGGTTATAAGAAATTCTTCCATATCAAGCCACGAATTACAGGAGTTAAAGAGCTCTGGAAAGCAGATTTACTTGTTCGATTTACGATCTCCTCAAGGAAATCTAAATGCATTGAGAAAACACCCTACAGGTATTTTT
This sequence comes from Lishizhenia tianjinensis, assembly GCA_945902115.1. Lineage (GTDB taxonomy): Bacteria > Bacteroidota > Bacteroidia > Flavobacteriales_D > Crocinitomicaceae > UBA952. The sequence goes on from CAMDLY010000043.1 coordinate 18,825, forward strand.
ACGGACGATGTGCGCTCGGCGCAAGCCCTTGCAAACTAAAAGATTCACTGTAATTTTTAAAAAACGATTTTTTTAACCTCTTACTCTTATCGCCTTTCAGATTCGCCGTTTTAATGGTTGCTGGAATCCAAATTATAGCTTTTTATTTTAAAAAATTTAATAAACAAGTTATCTAACTTTTTACAATAGCAAGAAAATGACAGACCATAAAGCCATTGCTACTGAAACAATAAGTAATGCAATTCGTGCGAGATTTTCACCTCTGTATTTATCAGGGTTTGCTTTAATTTGATTACTTGCGATTAAAGAAAAAATTATTACCAATAAAGCACATAATAATGCACCAAAAAAAGAGGCAAACAATGAAATAATACTCAAAATGAAAGCTGTTAATGCCCATCCATTTAGGGGTTTTTTATCTTCGTTTTTAGTATCATTTTTACTTATTTTTTTCTTTACTTTTTGAACTAAAGTCAATTTGGTTTTGTTCTCTTCAATTGATTTTATTTCTTCAATTGATGAACCATTACAAGTTTTTTCAAAAATTGGTAATTCTGACTTATCTGAACTTACGATTTCTTCTATTTTGTTTTCAGATGAAGCATATTCATTTTTACTTATTTCAGATTGATTGTTAGAATATGTTTCGTTTGAAATTTGACCTTCTTGATTTTCAGCGGTTTCATCAGATACTTGATTTTTTAGGTTTTTATCCTTTGTAATTCCAATGGATGAATGATTCCAATTAATATTGGATCCCTTTCTGTGGTAACGTCTTTGTACTGTACATGATGTAATCATTAACATCGTCAATGTAAGTATAGTAAAAATTAATTTTGTTTTTTTCATAACAATAAGTTTTTAAAATTAATTACTCGTAAGCTTTTGGGGTTACGCGTTTGTTAAACTTGATTTTTTTATTAATATTTTGTAGCTACAAGAAGTTGGCGATTTCGAAGCACAAAACTGTCTGCCAGCACTAAACTTACCACGAAGCACAAAGCTTCATTTAACCACTGAACCGCCAATTTCTTGGAGGTGCTGTTATGCAACATTTATTTTTCGTCTTCTTCTAAATTATCTTTTTTTCCTTTTCGTATTCTTCTTGAGTAATTAACTTTTCATCAAGTAATTGTTTTAACTCACGAAGTCTTTCAGCCTTTGATTTAGCCTGATTTTGCTGTGGTTGTGTTTTAATAGTAGGTTGTTAGTTGAAAGTACTTGGTGATAATTCATAAGTATGAATCGGGTTATATTTCATCACCCAAAGAAAAGGAATCCAAACGAAAAGTCCACCAATGATTGCTCCAACATCAACTTGCTCGTCTCTAGAAAAAGAAGTATTTAAAGGTTCGTAACCTTCTTTTACCAGTTTTACTGTTGTAGTGCTTCCAACAATTTTAGTGTCGCTGTGTCTATATGGTGTTGAACCCACAGGTTGACCGTCTAAATAAATTTTTGCACCGCTTGGTGTTGATTGAATCATTGTCGTGCTTGCACAACTTGTCAATAGGATTGCCCCCACTAATAAAAGCGAAATCGTTTTTGTAGTCATTGACTGTTTTTTCATAATTGTATAGTTTTTAAATGTTGCATACTACAAATATAACAGAAGTTTTTAAATACGGCATATATGTCGTATTATTTTTTTAAATATTACTTCACATTTGACGGTGAAGAATAACTATGATAGGGAAATTATATTAATTGGTCAACGTATCAAGGAAATGAGAATTTCTAAAAAAATTACTCAAAGTAGTTTAGCTTCTTTATGTGACATAGATATTCGAACAATTCAACGAATCGAAAAGGGAGAATTTAATATGAGTCTGAAGATATTATTTGCTATTTCGGATACATTGAACATTCCACCTGAATCATTACTGAAAGTTGAAGAGCAAACAATTTAGAATTTCAAAGGTTGTTTAGAAATTGCCGATTTTCTTATTCATTCACAAACCTTCCATCGCGTATCACCAATCCGCGATCAGCCATTTAAGCTAATTTTCTGTTATGGGTCACAATGATAAATGTCTGTTTAAATTCATCACGCAGTTGAAAAAACAAAAAACCCCGTAAAATCAAGCGTTTTACGGGGTTTTGGTTTCTTTTGAAATCTTTTCAGCGGAGAGTGAGGGATTCGAACCCCCGGAACCTCGCGGTTCAACAGTTTTCAAGACTGCCGCAATCGACCACTCTGCCAACTCTCCGGGTCAAAAGTACTAATTGTATATTAATATACAAGTATATATCGGGAAAAAACTTGGATGGATAAATTAAATTATTGAGTGTGCGCTTTCTTACAACCAATATTTAAAATTATAATCCTAATGAAAATCCCAAATTGAGTTAATATTTTCATTTGCCATTCTTTTTCCTTGATGAAAAAGAATCACCACGGAGTAGCAGCGAAGCTAAAAAATCAAGGCTCTGAATTTCTTTTTGTTCGCAAGTTATGGTTAAACATGTATTTACAACTCGTAGCGAACAATTTTAACTCCTTTCTGAAACTGAAATTTTTTAAAAATGTTCTTGCAGAAATTTTAAAAATTAACAGTTTCAGTTCAGTAGCTAAAACCAAGAAATTCAAGGCCGAAGATTGTTCGGTAATATTC